>CAZFXD010000006.1:0-44489 GCA_964522795.1 uncultured Myxococcaceae bacterium | reverse complement strand
GTGGCGAATGGAGACGAACGCCCCGCGCAAGTCGGTGGCCGGGGTGACGATGTCGCGAGACTCCAGCCGGTCGAAGATCATCGCCGTCTGGCGCAGCGAGAGCGCGCGGAGCGCGGCGGGGGTCATGCCCTGCGCCTCGAAGAAGCGCGCGACGGCGAGTGCACGACAGTGGCTCGTCGGGTCGTACGTCGCGCCGGCGAACACCGCCGCGCCCGATGTTCCCCAGCGGACGTGGTCGGGGTTCCCGGGCTGCTCCAGCGCGTCAAACTCGGCGAACCAGCCGGTGACCACGGGGCGAAACGTGCGCGGGGGAACCCGGAGGAAGCAGTTGCCTTCGCCCCACTGGGCATACTTGTAGCCGCCGGCGACCACGAAGGCGTCCTGGGCGCCGAGCGACTCGAGTGAGAAGGGGAGGGCGAGAAACGCGTGGTACGCGTCGAGCAGCACCTCGGCGCCCCGTTGGCGTGCGCGGCGCACCAGCTCGGGAATGTGAGGCACGACCTGGGAGGTCTCGAACAGGACCGTAGAGCACAGGACCGCCGCGGTGGTGTCGGTGGTGGCCTCGACGAGTCGCTCGGCGAGCGTCGCCACCGGATGTGCGTCGACCACCACGAGCTCGATCAGCTTCGCCTCCGACAGCCGGGCCAGCTGCCGACGAAGGGAATGGAACTCGCCTGAGGTGGTGACCAGCCGAGGGCGAGTCTTCAAGTCGAGCGCGGAGAGGAAACGAAGGTCGAGCTCATGTGTGCTGGCGCCGAGGGCGATTTCGGCCGGCTGGGCGTTGAGGTGCCCCGCAATGGTCGCGCGCAGTTCGTCTGCCACCCGGAACGCGGCGGTCCATTTTTCGTCGAGGTCCATCGCCGCCAGGGCGAAGGCCGCGAGCTGCCCCTCGCGCGCCACATCAGGCCAGGCCTGGTGGGAATGCCCCGTGAGGAGAATTCGATCGGGGCGAAGTGACCCGCTGTACCAGGGGGCCAGCGTTCTGGGGTCGAGTGGAGCATCAGCCACGAGGCGTCTCTAGCCGAACGGACGTCGCGCAGCACGCGTGTCGCCCTGTCATTCATTTCGCGCTAGATGAGGCGAGATGCTCGCCCTGCTGCTCACCCTGGCGGTCTTTGCTGAGCTCGACGCGTCGGCGCCTGTCGTGAACGACGGGGGCGCGGAGCCCGGCCCTTCAGCCGCCAGCGCTCCGGCACCCTCGGCCGGGATCGACGCGGGAAACCCGACCGAGGCCGCCCGCCGCGCCAACCTGCTCTTCGGGGCCGCGGTGTCCTCGAAGCCGCCCCGCGACGGCGATCGCGCGAAGGAGCTCAATCGGCTGGCGGATGGGGTGATCAACGCCCAGGGCGAGAACTGGGTCTCGCCCATGTCGGTGGTGATTGAAAACAACGGTTACATCGAGTGGGACCTCGGCGCTCCAAAACCGATCGCGGCCGCGTTGGTTCAGGCGGACAACAACGAGGAATACGACGTCTCGGGTTCGCTGGACGGCAAGGCGTTCGGGGTCTTCTGGACAGCGTCGGCGAGCTCGCTGCCGGGCATGCAAACGCGCAGCACCAAACAGCTTTCGTCGGTGATGGCTCGCTACGTCCGGCTTTCCGCTCGCGGTGGCGACGGACGGTACAGCGCGAGCGAACTCGCGCTCTACAGCACACCGGAGGCGCTGGAGCAGTTTCCCCCCACGGTGTCAGAGCTCCCGCGCCCTGAGGCCCAGCTGGACACCGCCTGGCTGGTCAACATCGCCTTCGCCGCGTTCGTCGTCTGGTTGTTGCGGCCGAAGAAGGCCTCGTCGGCTGTGCCCGAATCGCCCGCGAAGCCGCCGGCGTAGCGCCGAACCGCGACACCTTGATCCGCCGCGCTCTGCGACAAGTTCGCTCGCGGCGTGACATTCGTGTCGTACCTGATGGTCGCTCCGGAGATCGTAACCGCCGTGTGCCGCTCTCAGACGTGCACAGTTGGCGTTTGGCACGTGGGCTGCACAAGGTGCTCGCCTTCAAGGAGTGCCCATGGTGCCTGCTCGACTCTCAGCTCTGGTATCGCTCACCTTCGCGCTCGCGGCTGCGGCCGAGACGGTGAGCGCGCCCGCCGCGGCGACCACCACGCCGAGCACCGCCGGAAAGGTCGAGGCCACCGCGCCGGATTCCACGCCGGCTCCCTGGCGAGGGTCTGCGGTCAGCTACGGCCACTGGATGACGGCCACCACCCTGGTCAAGTCGGCCGAGCCGTACTGGAACCCGACCTACGTGCACCACCTCGACCTCGCGCCCGAGTGGCACGTCGGGGAGCACCTCGTCTTTCGCGGAGCGTTCTCCATCTCGCAGGAGCTCACGCTCTCTGACAACACGTCGTACGTTCGCGAGTTCGAACTGTCGGACCTGTCGCTGTCCGGCGGCGTGACGGGCTTCAAGGAGCCCACCACCGGCATCGGCATCTCAGGCGATCTCAAGGTGACGTTGCCGACCTCCAAGGTCTCGCTCGCCCAGACGCGCGTGATGGCGGTGGGCCCCGGCGTGACGCTGTCGCGAAAGTTCGACGTGCTGTCCGGCCTGACCATCTCGTACTCCGGCCGGTTTACGTACCGCTTCAACCGCTTCACCACCGGTGAACTCGAGAGCCCGCGCATCGCTTCCTGCGGCGATCCCCGAGGCGAAGCGTGCGCGACGTTGATTGGCGGCACCTCGCGCAACGTGAACTTCGATCTCTTCCACGGGCCGCGCGTGACGTTCTCGCCGCACCCCATCGTGAGCATCTACACGGCGTTCAACCTGTCGCATCAGTGGCTGTACCCGTTCTCCAACGTGGCGGGCATCTCGGTCCCCACCACGGACACCACCGTGCGCAACTTCAACCGGTTTGAGCTCGGCGTCTCGGTGCAGGTGCTCAAGCCGCTGGCGCTCAGCCTGACCGGCGACACCTTCGGTGCGCAGACCGGCACCAATGGGCTGTACCAGCAGCCGTTCTTCAACCGCTTCACCACCATTTCCCTCGATGCCGCGATCGACATCGAGGCCCTCGTCGCCAGTCTGTAGTCGTCCGTCTGCAAGGAGCCATGATGAATCGCATCGTTCGAATCGCAGCCGCCTCCCTCGTCGCCCTGGGGTGTGCCCAGGAACGCGCGCCGATCAACCGCGTGCAGCCCGACTACTTCGACAAGTCCTTCTTCGTCGGACAGGACTACCTCAACGCGGCCGACGACCCTGAGTTCTACTCCCAGGCCACGCTGATCGACGTCGGGTACGGCGCCGGGCAGGACGGGTTGTTCACCTCGACCTACGCGCAGCCGATGACGCGCGTGCGGTGGTCGATTCAGGAAGATCTGCTGGTGGCCCGCCTCGCCTATGAGCGCATCACCGGCTCCGACGGCAAGGGCGCCGGCAAGGCGACCGAAGACGGCATCGTGGTGGCGGCGTTCCCCATCACCAAGCACTTCGACGTCCAGCGCACGTACAACCCGGCCACGGGCGAGGAAATGAACGTGGTCGAAGAAAACTCGTACGACCGCCCGTGGTACCAGCGGCAGTACATTCGCGTGGACTGGTCGAAGAACCTGTCCACCGACAACTACGACTTCGACACGCTCTCAATGTTGGGGGTGTACGGCGGCGTCCAGTACGAGCCGCTCGCCTACTTCGTGAATGACCCCACGGCGGAGAACGCGCCCCACTACAACCCGGACGACGGGTACCTCGACATCACCAACAAGGCGTTTGCCCGGCCGCAGTTGGTCGACCTGTCCTCGCTCGGCGGCGGCACCATGCCCGCGTGCATGTTCGATGCGGACATCGCGGGCGGCACCGCGCCCACCACCCAGTGCTCTCCGGTGGAGCTGACGATTCGTCAGGCGTTCTACAAGGTGAAGCCGAACGACTACGAGCCGCTCGACTGGGATGGCTACCGCTTCGCCGCCTTCGGCGCCTTCACCACTGAGCGTTCGGGCTACGCCCGCAACTACGGCATGACCGACACGCAGTGGCACCGCTTCATCAACCGTTACAACCTGTGGGACCGGAACCACGCGTACGCCGACCCCAAGGCGATGACGGGAGAGACGGCCTGCTTCACGCCGCAGACCACGCCGGTGGGAGCTGACCCGCACCGCGACCTGAACCGGGACGGCACGGAAGACGAGTGCGCCGCGGTGGGCTCCGGTTCGCGCTGCGATGCGTTCAAGCAGCGATGCACGCTGCCGTACCGTCAGCGCCAGGTGAAGACCTTGGCCTGGTACCTGGCCTCGGGCTCCAATCAGGAGTTCTTCGAGCCGACCCGCGATGCCACCCACGAATGGGACGTCGCCTTGCGCGCCTCCATCATGGCGGCCCAGTACGAAGAGTGTGTCCGGACCAACAGCGGGAACTGCGCCAACCTCTACCCGGTGCCGTTCGGTCAGCAGGAAGAGAACGAAGAGGCCATCGCCCTGGCCAAGGAAGTCGATGATTGCCGCGCCGGCCTCGCCTACGCCGGGGAAGACTGCATCGCCGTGGCCGACCGTCTGGGACAGCAGCGCGGCCTGAGCGCTGGGGTGATCGCGCTCGCCAAGATGCCCGAGGCGCTCGTGCTGTGTCACAGCCCGGTCGAAGCGAAGGACAACGCGGCCTGCGGCTCGCCTCGCCTGCCGGCGAATGTCACGGCGGCCGACTGCGCGACTGCTCGTGAGTTGAACAAGGGCGATCTGGTGAAGACCTGCGACGCGGCCTTGACGGTTCGCCGCGGCGACGTTCGGTACCACCAGGTCAATGCCATCACCGCGCCGCAGACGCCGTCGCCCTGGGGCATCATGGTGGACGCCAACGATCCGCTGACCGGCGAGACCGTGTCTGCTTCCATCAACGTCTGGTCGCACGTCACCGACTTGTGGAGCCAGGGCATTGTCGACACCGCGCGCTACATTCGCGGCGAGATCACCACGGCCGAAGTGACGGAAGGCGCGTACGTGCGTGACTGGGCCTCGGCGGCGGAAGCGGCCAGCCTGAAGGGCAGCCTGGAGAAGCTGACCAACGATCAGCGCCTGCAGATGATCGCGGATCTCTCTGGTGGCAGCGTGACGCAGCTCGAGTCGGTCGCGACGCAGATCAAGAGCAACCCGACCTTGATGTCGAAGTTGAAGGCGGTCGCCCAGAGCGCGCAGTTTGTGTACGCCGACGCGCTGGCGCCTTCAGCCAATCGACCGGTCTACGAAGCGCGCCGCAAGCATGCGCTCAACAGCAAGACCGAGGCGCAGATCACCACCAAGATGATGCAGTCCCTGGTGGGGAACAACCTGACCCGTCTGGACAACGACTCGCTCATGGGGCAGGCGTCGCCGCTGCGTGGCGCCAACCCGTCGGTGCAGCGCTTGATTCGTCAGCAGAAAGAGCTCGCGCTCGCGCACCAGGGTGCGTGCGTGATGAACGAGGCGCCGGCTCCGTTGGCGATCGCCGACTTGACCGGAATTCTCGAAGCCAAGTTCGGCAAGTTCGACAAGACGCAGGGCAAGCAGGAGCAATTGGACCGCGCGGAGCGCATGCGCAAGTACCTCGCCCTGCGTGCGCACTACGCCGTCATCACCCACGAAATGGGTCACTCGGTCGGGTTGCGCCACAACTTCGTGTCGAGCTCCGACGCGTACAACTACCGTCCTCAGTACTGGCAGCTCCGCACGGACAACGGCGCCAACACCAACGCGTGCACGCAGCTCGACCCGACCGGGTCGTGCGTGGGTCCCCGCTACCAGGATCCCATCAACACCAACGAACGGAACAACCTGCTCACCATGTGGATGAACTCGTCCACCATGGACTACGCGGGTGAGTCGACGCAGGACCTGTTGGGTCTGGGCGCCTACGACTTCGCAGCCGCGAAGATGTTCTACGGCGAGATTGTCTCCGTCTACCAGAGCCCGACCTACCGCTCGAATGCGCCCCGTGGGATCGGCGCGCTGGCCAAGATGGATTCGTTCGGCGGCATCGTCGGCTTCCGCCCCTCCATCGGGAACCCGACGGTGGGCGACCCGACGAACACGGACGACATTCACTACTCGCAGCTCCAGAAGAACTACGAGCTCATCTCTGGCTGCCGCGATGTGAACACCGACCTGTTCAAGCCGGCCCGGTGGGACGAGTCGGTCAACGGCAAGTGGAGCCCGCTGGTCGACGGCCTGATCGTGTCGGTCAACGGCAAGGCGACGAAGTGCCACTCACAGCCGGTCGACTACGTGGCGTGGACCTCCATGCGCGCGCCGCAGGCGGGCGCTGACGTGGGCAGCTCGCGGGCCGGTGGGGCCATCGACGGCCAGGGCCGCGTTCGCGTGCCGTACGGCTTCGCGACTGATCGTTGGGCGGACCTCGGCAACCTCTCGGTCTACCGCCACGACAACGGCGCCGACCCGTACGAACTGTTCGACTTCCTCATCACGCAGCAGGAAGTGAACCACATCTTCGACAACTACCGCCGTGGCCGTCAGACGTTCACCATTCGCAACGCGGCGAACCGCACGCTCTCTCGCTACAACGAGAAGCTGCGCGACGCGGCCAAGGGCCTCGGGCTGATGGCGAACGTCTACCGCGACTTCGCGTTGGCGCAGGGGTACGACTACGAGACCCTCTGGCCGTACATCTCGAACCAGTTCTTCGCCGACAACATGCTCGCCTCAGGGCTCGGGTTTGACCACTTCGCCAAGCAGATGGCGCGGCCTGAAGCCGGGCCTCACTACCTGGGCACCCAGGGGGCGGCGAAGATTCTTCGCTCCAGCCTCGATGTCGCGGGCGCGGCGCCGGCCGGTGCGGCGCCGGTGACCATCCCCAACGGTGCGACCGGTTACTTTGGAAACGTGACCGCCGGCGGTCGTCCGCTGGAGAACGCGCTCGCCACCAACAAGGGCGAATACAACGCCGAATACAACATCAACGCCGGCATGTATTACGACAAGGCGTACACGGCGATGCTGTTCACTGAGTCGGTGGACAACTTCATCTCCGATTCGCGGCGCGACTTCCTCGACGGCCGGTACCGCGCGGTTTCTCTGGCCGACCTCTTCCCCGATGGGTACCGCCGCTGGTTGGCGACCAACCTCACGGGCGACGACGTGATGAAGGGCGCGCGGCTCGCGGCTGGGACCAACGGGCAGCCCCTGAAGGACGCGCAGGGCTTCCCGGCGCAGGGCATCGGCTACACCCGGTGGTGGAAGCCTGTGCCGGAGAGCTGCTTCAACCAGGCGGAGACGATTCTCTGCTCGGCGCAGCCCACGGGGACGGTCGCGCTCGAGCCGCAGGTCGGTTGGGAACAGCAGAAGTTCCTCATCTCCTGGACGCTGATGTACCTGCCCGAGAACGCCCAGCAGCAGTGGCTCAACCAACTGGGCATCTGGGAGGTCGGTGCTGATTCGGACCCGGCGTTCAAGAACCGCATCGAGCTGCATTTGCCCGGCGGCAAGGTCTACGTGGCGCAGACGTTCGGGACCGAGACGATTCTCGGCAAGAAGGTGCAGAAGGGTGTCGGCGCTCGGATTCTCGAGTGGGGCAACACGCTCCTCGCCCAGTCCTACGACGTCGACAACGGGCCGGATCTCGACCTCGACGGCACGCCCGACTGGTACACCCCGAAGCTCACCAACGGCGCGGTGCGGGTGAAGTACGATCCCAGCATCTACGCGGTGGCTGACTCGGGCGCGCTCTCGCCGACCGGTCGGCCCGGGTGCAACGCCACGGACAACTCGCAGTGCACCTGCTCCAGCAACAAGTCGTGCATCGAGCTGTCGCACTACGAAGAGATTCCGTTCTTCATGCGACAGGCGATGGCGGACTACGGCCTGGCTGACCCCAGCATGAAGGGGCTCCACTAGCCCTCCGCTTCATCGGGAAACTACGGCCCTCCGCCAGCGCAAGTGTTGGCGGGGGGCTTTTTTTTTACGCGGTGGGGCGCATGACGCCGGCGAGAAACTCCGCTCGCGCCAGCGCGTTGTCGCGCTCCAGCACGAGCTCGGTCGACCCGCGCGTGCTGGTCCAGCACCCCGAACAAGCTCGCGCGCGACTCTGAGCGCGAAGGCCGTGGAGGACGTGGGCCCAGTCGTCGCGAACGATGTTGCCCACGGGGGGATCAATCTGCTCGACGCAGCGGTAGACATCGCCCCCGGCGTCGATGAACACGAACCGCTGGCCCGCCTGGCAGTGGGGAATGCCCGAAGTGAGGGCTTCGTCAATGCCGGCCAGGTAGTCGGTGAGTGAGAGGAAATGCGAGTACCGCTGTCGAAGCTCGAGCAGATATTCGGCCACCCCGGGGCGCGGACAGCGCTGCGAGCCGCGATGAGGACTGTAGAGGCTCAGCCGAAACGCGACGCCCAGCTGCGCGGAGAGCTGCAGGAGCGGCTCGATGTCCTGCACGTTGTCGTCAAACAGCACGGCGTTCATGTACACGCGGCGGTTGGTGCCTCGGGCGGCGCCGCGAAGGTGTTGGAGCGCGTCGATGGCGTGTTGCCACGACCCCCGAATGCCCCGCCGCGCGTCATGGTCCTCGGCGTGGACGCTGTCGACCGAGACGCTGACTTCGACAAAGCCCGAGGCGTAGAGGGACTCGGCCAGTTGCGGCGTCATGAACCAGCCGTTGGTGATGAGGGTGGGAAAATGGTGGCGGCCGAGAATGGCGCCAATCTGCGGGAGATCTTTGCGAATGGTGGGCTCACCGCCAGAGACGCAGACGACGCAGGCGCCGGCGAAGGCGAGGTTGGTCCCCAGGATGTCAACCTGCTCCAGTGTCAGCTCGGAGCTGGCCCGCGTCGGCGCCTTGTGGAAGTCGCAGTAGCTGCAGCGCAGGTTGCACCGCCGCGTCAGCTGAAAGGTGGCGTACGTCGGGCTCTTGCGGTTCGAAGCATCGAGCAGCTGCATCGCTTTGCGGACGGTCGCAGTGTCGCTGACGTTGGAGATCATGAGGGTCCGAGGTGGCGAGGGAAGAAGGCCGGCGAGGTGTGCTTCGGGTCAGAACGAATCCTGCGATGTGTACGCCCGACCCAGGCTCGCTTCCTTGACGCGTATCAAGCGGCACGGTGGGCGAAGGCGCGACGCTCCTCTCCGGGCGCCGTGGAAGGGCGGGCCCCGGCGTGCAGCGCGGACCAAAAAAAAGCCCCGGACCCAACGGAGGGACCGGGGCTCTTCAGTCACCGACGGCTCGAGCGTTACGGCTTCACGAGCGCGATGGAGGCATCATCAACGAACAGGCCGCCGTTGCCGAGGTAGGGCGTGGCGTTGATGGTGTCGCACACCAGGCGAATGCTGGTCCCACCCAGGGTCGAGGAGAGGTTCGTGTTGTAGAAGCCGCCGTATCCCACGCCGAAGTTCGAGTTCGCCGTGCTGAACAAGCTGGCGATGGTCACCTCGGTCACGGGGTCGATCACCCGGCAGTACTGGGCCGTGTTGGGCGAGTACCCGCCGTACGACTGGTACGTGGTGCGCACCCAGACGCCCACGTTGAAGTACCACGCTGAGAGCGGCGGAATGGTGGGGAGCGTCACGTCCTGGAGCAAGCGAGAGTGGCCAACGCTGGGCGACGTGCCCGCGGGCGTGCCCACCACTGCCGCGCAATTGCCGGAGCGGGTGCCTGAGGTCGTGCCGCGAGGCGCGACGCCGCCGTCGACGCCGACCAGGGTCCAGCCGGCGAGCGCGCAGTTCCCGTCTTCGAAGCCCGGGTTCACCAAAAGCTCCTTGCGGCCGTTCAGGTACCCGGAGACGTCGCTCAACTGCACGGGGTTGCCGGCCTGATCCTTCCCGCCCGTGATGCTGAACGGGCCGGTGGCGTCAGTGCCAGGCGCCAGGGTGACCACGAACCACCCGCGGTCGTTGTTGTTGACGGCGTCCCACACCCAGGTCGAGGTGACCCCGGCGGTCGCCGCCAGTTTCAGGACCGGCGCCGTGGCCACGTCCATCGGTTCGCTGTACCCGAGGTAGATGCGGAAGCTGTACGGCGCGGGGTCGTCGTTGATGGCATCTCCGTACCAGCCCGTCTGGACCGGGCCGACGCCCGGCGTGGTGCCTCCGAGTCCGGGTGGGTACAAGACGGCGTAGCTGATCGAGGTGCTGACCGTGGGGGGAACGGTGTCCCTGGCCTTGACCGTGGGCGCGTTGCCGATGGGGGAGATGTTGCCGAACGCATCCATCGGAACGACGGTGAAGGTCACCTCATTCCCGTTGTCGAGCGCCGCGATGGTGGTGTTTCCGCTGTTGGAGTCGAAGAAGTTGGGAAGGTTGAAGTTCGTCTGCATGCGGGTGGCCGGGTTGTTCACGGTGCCGGTGTAGCTGCTGACGAGCACGAAGCCGGGGTTGTTGCGCGTGTCCCTGGCGTAGACCAGATACGAGAAGCCGCCCGGAACGCCGTCCCACGCGAGCGTGAAGTTGTTCTGGTTCCAGTTGAACGCGGTGTTGTTGAGGATGACCAGGTTCCCCACCTGCGCGGTGATGGGGGTCGGCGTCGCGGACGAGCGCACGAGGAACGTCAGTGCGCCCGGGTTGAACGCCACGTTGGTGCCCGCGGTGGTGACGCTGATGGTGATGGTGTAGCGGTCGCCTTCGATGAGTGAACCGGTGGGCTTCACCGACACTTTGGTGCCCGCGCTGGCCATGTCCCAGGTGGTCGTCTGAGGAATTTCGACGTTGGTGCGGGTGTCGACGATCTTGAACTGATCCTTCACGTTCATGGTGAGGCCGTTGAGAAGGACCGGCATCGCGAACGTGAACGTGATCGCGTCGTCCTTGCCGATGTCGCCGTCGAAGATGTTGGACTGAATGAGTCGCTGGCCCGCCGCGTTGAGCGTGACCACCACGCGAGGCGCGATGCCCTTGGCGACGGTCACGTTGGCGGTGGTGGCTGCGTAGTCGGCTTGACCGTCACCGTTCTCGTCGAACGGGTTCACGAACACGGTGAAGGCCTGGCCTGCGGCTTTGACGCCCAGCCCTTTCAGCTCGAAGTTCCCGTCGGCGTCGGTGGTGGAGATCACCACGCTGTCCCACCCGGCGCCGCGCTGGTCGACCAGCACTTCAGCGCTCTTGACCGGCTTGCCGTTGGGAAAGAGCACCTGCCCGCGGATGGTGCCGTCGGGCTTCGCCAACTGAACCGTGCAGGTCTGAGCGGCGCCATCGAGCGGGAAGTTGGCGGCGGTCGCCGGAATCGTGAAGGTGCAGAACGCGCGAATGTACGGCGACAGGTCGTAATAGGCGGTCAGCGGCGAGCCCGAAGGCAGTCCCGCCATGGAGTACACGCCGTCCGCGTTCGTCTTGGCCGTGAAGTCCAGGCCGAACACCTTGACCACCACGTCTGGAATGGAAGCGCCGGTGTACGCGTCGGTGACGCGGCCGACGAGCATGCCCGTCAAGCGCGTGCCCACCTGGGTGCTTGCCGCACCTCCGGTGATGCCTCCGTCGTTGTTCGTGCCGCCGCCGGCACAGCCAGCCAGCGCGGCGAGTGCGAGTGCGAGAATGCGTCGTTGCATGGTTTTGTCCCCTCGTAGTTCGTGTCCAGGAAACTGCGAGGCGGACTCTACAAATGGCGATCAGAACGCCAAGGGATTTCGCGTGCGCCGTGCGCCGGACGCGGGCGCAGCTGGACGCGGCGCAGGTCTCGGGGTGGTCCGGCGCGTCCGTTCGCGACGCATGTCCAGGCTGAGGCCCGGGCCGCGTGCGCGACGTCAGACCGAGACGAGGGTGTAGCTGAAGCTCGCGCTGCCGCCGCCAATCGCGCGGAGGAACTCGTTGTACGTCGACGGGCTCATCGTCTGGCAGCCGATAGACGACGGCGAATACGCGTTGCCCTGGTGAAAGAGGACGCCAGAGAGAGAGTCTCCGCGGCCGGTGGAGCGGCCGACCTCGCCTTCGTCGAACTGGCCGTCGTGGTTGGTGTCGCGCCAGCCGGGGAGGTACCCGCCGCCGCCGAGCGTCTCCACCCGGAACGAGGCATTGCCGGCGTGCGGGCCGTTCGGCACCACCTTGTAGTTGCCGGGGCGGATCATGCCGACGTCGCCCGCGCCATCGCCCGTGACGTCAGGCGACGCGCTGGAGGAGTTCTGGCCGGGGTGGGTGGCGCCCTTGAAGACGAAGACGCGATGATCAGGCAGCAAGACCACGAACTGGTCGTCGTAGGCCCGGGCGCTGGAGCCGCGCCCCTGTCGGAGCCCGAGGACCGTCGGCTGCCCGCCGGGGTTCACTTCGCCGCCCGCCTTCCGAACCATCGCCGCGTAGAACTCCCACTGCTCGTTGCCGCCGGAGGGCGGGTTGATGCTGTTGGTTTGAATCGACTGCGACGGGCTCTGGTAGCCGTCCGGTACGACGCGACCGGCGTTGGCGCGCAGTTTTCCAACCGTCTCCGGACCGACGACACCGTCGACCTTCGCGCCGGTGATCTGCTGGAACTCACGCACCGCCGCCTCCGTCAGGGGGCCGAACTTCCCGTCCTCCTCCAGGTGGAAGCCACGCGCGTTGAGCGCGCGCTGCAGCTCGCGCACGCCGGCGCCGGAGTGGCCTCGAAGCAGGTGCACGCCTCGGGCGGCGGCGTCGAGATTGGCGCCGATATCTGACGGGCCCTGGACGGGACTGGCGTTGGGGTCGACTCGTGCGGTCATGCCTTCATTGTCGCATGCGGGCGACGCGGGTTGTCTCGCTAGAATGACAAAAGGTTCCACAGGGTTGGGGGCCTGGTGCGGTGCGACGGGCGGTGCGGGCGCGATTGCCGACGCCTTCCCTGGCGCTCGTGTGCGCTTTTGAGGCAGTTCTTGGGGCGGGAGTGACCAAGGCGAGGCGCGCTCGTTTGCCGGCGGCTTCGCTGGCGGGCTAAACAACTCGCCATGCGTTCCGCAGGGTTTCGCAAATGAACGGACTGGTCGCGCCATCCCCGCGGCTGCTTCACGCGGCGACGGTCCGCCGGCGCGCTCGCGCGGGGGTGTTGGATGGCGGCGGATTGCCGGCGAAAGTCGTAGTCGTCGCTGGCTTCGCGGTCGCGGCGTCGGCGTTTGCAGCGCTACGCCCTCGGTTCGCCGGGTTCTCTCTTCACCCGACTGCGATCGTGATGGCGCTGTTGGCCCCGTTCGTCATTGGTCGATTGGGCCGCTTCCCGCGCGCGATCGGCACGCCCATCGTGGCCTTCTTTACGCTGTTCGTCATTGCAGGCCTGACGCCTTCGGTCGCGACGAACGAGATTGTGAAGGTGGCGTCGTTCTTCGTAATTGCCGCCGTCGCCGCGGTCTCAGTCGACACGCGGAGAGACGTATGGCGCGTCGTGGTGGCCCTCGCGATTCCCCTCGCTGGAATATCTGCGTTGGGCTTCGCGGCGGCCGGGCCGGAAGTCGAAGACGCCGCGTTAGATGGTCTGGGGAATCGCAACGGATTGTCGCTCTTCACGCTGCCCGCGATGCTGCTCGCGGTTTCGGGCGCAGTGGAACGTGGCAATTCGAAGTTCGTGCGATCGACCCTTTGGTTGACGGCGGGCATCATCGCGCTGTCGCTGCTTTCGAGGCCCAACCGATCTGGCTGGCTAGGGGCGATGGTCATCGTCCTCTCCTACCTGCTACGCGATCGCAGCCTGGCGAGCCGGGCCGCGCTCGTTGCTCTGGCCACGGTGGTTGGATTGGTGTTGTCCAACACCTCCCTGTTCGATCGCTTCCAGGGTCGCATGCAGGAGATGGCTGAAGGCCATACAGCCGACCGGCTGCGGGCCGAGTTGGTCGAACAGAGCTTCATGATTGGGTTCGAGAATCCGCTCTTCGGCGTCGGGCCGGTCGAACTGCCTCGTCAACTCGCGCTTCGAGTACACGGGCGCAGCGATCTCGAATTCATCGACCCGCACAACGTGTTCGCGTTCGTCGCCGGCGGGTCCGGCTTGTTTGCGCTGCTCGCCCTCTTGTGGGTGCTCCGTTCGATGGCTGTGTTCGGGCCGGCGGGCGGGACAAGGTCGCGAACACTGATGTTCAGCGCCGTCCTGTTGTTCGCGGTGCGGGGTGGCTTTTCGCGAGAGGTTCTCTACTCGCCAGCGTTCGGACTTCTGTTTGGTTTGGCGACTGGTCTCCAGATGATTGAGTTGAGAGAGAGAGGCGGGTTCCGTGCCAAGCGTGTCTGATTCAACGAGTCCCCGTGCACCGCTTCGCGTCGCCGTCACCGGTGGCGCCGGGTTCATTGGCTCGCACATCTCCGATGCGTACCTGGCGCTCGGCCACCAGGTGCTGGTGATCGACGATCTCTCCAGCGGCAACCGAAGGCAGGTGCCCACCGCGGCGCGGTTCGTTCAGGCGGACATCCGGAGCGAAGACGCCGCGAAGGCCCTGCGCGAGTTTCGCCCCGAGGTGCTCTGCCATCACGCGGCGCAGATCGACATTCGGCGGTCGGCGGCGGACCCGCGATACGACGCCGACGTCAACATCGTGGGGCTGCTCTCGTTGGTGCAGGTGGGGCTCGAGCACGGGCTCCAGCGCGTGGTGTTCGCCTCCTCCGGCGGCGCGGTGTACGGCGAGCAAGACGTCTTTCCTGCGGACGAGACGCATCGAACGGCGCCGTGTTCGCCGTACGGCGCGGCCAAGCGATCGGGCGAGCTGTACCTGGACGTGTTTCGCCAGGTGCGCGGCCTGCACTACGTCGCCCTCCGCTACTCCAACGTCTACGGCCCCCGGCAGAGCCCGCACGGCGAAGCCGGGGTGGTGGCGATCTTCACCAAGCGGCTGCTGCAGGGAGAGCCGTGCGTGATCAACGGCGACGGGCTTCAGACCCGCGACTTCGTCAACGTGAAAGACGTGGTGCGAGCCAACGTCGCCGCGCTCACCACGTCGTTTGTCGGCCCGGTCAATATTGCGACAGGCCGTGAAGCGAACATCGTGCAGATCTACGAATGGCTGGCGAAGGCTGCCGGCGTGTCCTCGCCGGCGAAATTTGCCGAAGGCAAGGCCGCGGAGCAGCGCCGCAGCGTGCTCTCCAACGCGCTGGCGCGCGACGTGCTGGGGTGGACGCCGCAGGTCCCGCTGGAAGCTGGCATCGCCGAGACCGTGGCCTGGTTTCGCGCGGAGGCAGCTCGGGGTTGACCGTGTCGTCGGCGAAGCGAGCGCTCGATCTCTTCATCGCGGTGCCGGCGCTGGTGGCGACCTCGCCGTTGATCGGGGCCCTGGCGGTGTTGGTTCGCCTCGACTCCAGGGGCCCCGCGTTCTTCGCCCAGCGCCGGGTGGGAAGAGGCCGCCGCCCGGTCCGCATCTTCAAGCTGCGGACGATGGTGGCGGATGCCGAGCGCCACGGCCCGGCCGTCACGGCGAAGGGCGACCAACGAATCACCCGCGTGGGGCGGTTTCTCCGCCGCACCAAGCTCGACGAACTCCCGCAGTTGTACAACGTGGTGCGGGGCGACATGAGCGTGGTGGGCCCGCGACCGGAGGCGGAGAAGTACGTGGCGTACTATCGGCCGGAGTGGGAGCGCCTGTTTGAGGTTCGCCCCGGACTGACGGACGAGGCGTCGCTGGTGTTCCGAGATGAGGAGGCGTTGCTGGCCGCTTCGACTGATCGCGAGCGCGCGTACATTGAAGCGGTGATGCCGGCCAAACTTCAGGTCGCGCTGGAGAGCGTGACCCACGCCTCGTTGCTGGCTGACCTGCGCACCATCATTCGCACGGCCCGAGCGGTGGTGGACCCCGGTTGGACCGCGGCGCACCCGGCCGTGCGGGCAGCGGCGGAGGCGATCGCGCGCCTGGAACAGAAGCCTTCGTGACTATCGACGGGTGACCGGCTTCGCGGGAACGCCCACCACGGTGTCACCTGAGTCGACATCTTTGACCACCACGGCGTTGGCGCCGACCCGGGTGTCATCGCCGACGTGGACGGGGCCGAAGATCTTGGCGCCGGCGCCGACGAATACGCGATCTCCCAGAACGGGGTAGTGGCCCTTGCCGTCGTCGCCGAGCGTCACCTGATGTTCCAGATAGACGTGTTCGCCACCGCGCACGTGGCCGTTGATCACCACCCCGTTGGAGTGGAACAAGACGAACCCCGGTCCGAACTCCGCTCCGCGGCCGATCACACAGCCGCACACTGAGGAGTTGAGCTTGTTGAAGAGCATCTCCAGGGGCCCGGCGCCGATATCCCGGCTGCCCTGCATCAAGCGGTAGAGCACCATCGACGCGCTGCCGTCGGCCGCGGCCGCCTTGAGGACGTTCCTGGGCGATGCGTCGCCATAGGTGACCTTCGACTTCGCCTTCAGGTCCACGAGGAGGTTCAAGAGCGCGCGCCGCATCGCCCCTTCTTTACTGCCGCGTGCCCCGTTCTCCAACGTTCGGCGTGTGCGCCGAGGCTCCCGGGGTTGGACCACAACGGATCCCAAGTGTCGGTGCGGTTTGACACCCGCGGATCGGCCTGGCGGCCGAAGGTATTGAAAAAGCATGGGTTTTCGGCGGCCCCCGCCTTGCTCATGGAGAGGTCGACGGTCACTCGCAACTTCGGGAGCCTCTATGTCCAGATTGTCGATTCTTCGCAGCGCAGGGTTGCTTTGGTCGGCAGCATTCGCCGCCTGTTCAGCGTCTGATCTGTACATTGAAGATCCGTCGCCTCTCGACTCGCTCAACGGGGCGCTGGTGACGAGCGCCTTTGCTCCGTCGGCCGATGCGAAGGTCGAGGCGAACTCGCCGACGAGCAACTACGGGACCTCATCGACCCTGAACACGGACAACGACCCGTTCGAGCGAGGCTACCTGCGGTTCGACATCTCCGGGCTGAACGCGCCGGTGAAGATGGCCGTCCTCAAGCTCTATGTGAAGAACGGCTCTTCAAAGGGCCCGTCGATCTTCCGCACCCAGAACAGCAACTGGACGGAGCGCGCGATCACCTGGAACAACCAGCCCGGCCCCATGGGGGCGGCGATCGCCGCGCTCGGCTCGTGCTCTTCCGGGCACGTGGTGAGTCTCGACGTCACCAGCGCGATTACCGGCAACGGCGCGTTCGACTTCGTATTGATCTCCAACGCCAACGACGGCACGGACTTCTCGTCCCGCGAGGGCTCGCACCCGCCTCAATTGGTCGTGGTGACTGACGAGTTGTTGGATTCTGGCGCCGGCGGTGGTTCGGGCGCGGTGGACAGCGGCTCGGGCGGCGGAGCGGGCGGCGGTTCGGGCGCGGTGGACAGCGGCTCGGGTGGTGGTGCCGCGGGCGGTGGCATGGGTGGCGGCTCTGCGGGCGGTGGCATGGGTGGCGGCTCTGCGGGCGGTGGCATGGGTGGCGGCGCCGCGGGCGGCGGTACGGGCGGTGGCACCGACCTTCAGCCCGCGTTCCCGATTCGCGCGGCGTTCTACTACCCGTGGTTCCCGGAGACGTGGGGCAATCTCGCGGACCCGTTCACCAACTTCCACCCCTCGCTCGGCTACTACCGGTCGGATGACCCGGCGGCGATCTCCAAGCACATCGACGCGTTGGAATACGGAAATGTCCAGGCGGCGATCTCGTCGTGGTGGGGCGTCGGGCACTACACCGACACGCGCCTCGTTCAATTGCTCAACGCGACCTCGGCGCGCGGTTCGAAGTTGCGCTGGGCGATCTATTACGAGAACGAGAGCATGGGTGATCCGTCGGTCGCGACGCTCAACAGCGAGTTGACCTACCTCAAGTCCAAGGTCGGGAATCACCCGGCGTACCTCCGCGTGAACGGTAAGTTCGTCGTCTTCGTGTACGCGGATGGCGCCGACGCCTGCGCCATGGCCGATCGCTGGAAGCAGGCCAACACGGTCGGCGCGTTCATCGTGCTGAAGGTGTTCGGTGGGTTCTCGGGCTGCGCCTCGCAACCTGACGATTGGCACCAGTACTCGCCTGCGATCGCGACTGATCAACAGGGCACGGCAAGCTACGTGGTCAGCCCCGGCTTCTACAAGAAGGGTGAACCTGCGCCGCGCCTGGTGCGCGACCCGGTTCGCTTCCAGTCGAACATCAACGCCATGATCGCCTCCAAGGCCCGGTGGCAGCTGATCACCACCTTCAACGAGTGGGGCGAAGGCACGGCCGTTGAGTCGGCGAGCGAGTTCGCCTCGGCCTCCGGCTACGGCGTGTACATGGACATCCTCCACAACTCAGGTTCGAACGTGTGCGTGCCGGTGACGTGCGCGTCGCAGGGCAAGAACTGCGGCTCCATCGCCGACGGCTGCGGCGGCACGCTCTCCTGCGGCACCTGCTCGTCGGGCACGTGCGGCGGCGGCGGGGTGGCCAATGTCTGTGGCTCGATGCCGGTGGTCGACGCGGGGGTGGCGAACAAGGCCCCGGTCGCGGCCGCAGGCGTGGACCAGTCGGTGTTCGTGGGCGCGGCGGTGAACCTCGACGGTTCGGCGTCGTCCGACCCCGACGGCCAGGCCATCACCTACGCCTGGGCGCAGACGGGCGGACCGACCGTGTCGATCGCCAACCCCAACTCGGCCAAGGCCTCGTTCACGGCGCCCTCGGTGACCACCGCGACGACCCTGGTGTTCCGCCTCACGGTCAGCGACGGCTCGCTCTCCGCGACGGACTCCATGAGCGTGACCGTGTCTCCCCAGGCCGTGAACCGCCCGCCGGTGGCGAGCATCGTCGTCTCTTCGTCTGTGGCGAGCGGCGCTCTGGTGACCCTCGACGGGACGATGTCCTCTGACCCTGACGGGGACTCGCTGTCGTTCGCCTGGGCCCAGACGGCCGGACCGGCGGCCACGCTGGCCAACGCCAACACCTCGAAGGCCACCTTCGTGGCGCCCAACGTCACGGCGGACACCACGCTCACCTTCAGCCTGACCGTGGGCGACGGCAAAGGTGGGAGCAACACGGCCAGCGCCAACGTGCTGGTGAAGGCGCCGGCGGTGAACCGGCCTCCCGTGGCGAACGCTGGGGCGAGCCAGACTGTGGTCTCGGCGGCGCCGGTGACGTTGAACGGCAGCGCTTCGTCTGACCCTGACGGCGACGCCATCACCTACAAGTGGTCGCAGGCCAGTGGACCCGCGGCGGCGCTCTCGTCCACCACGGTGGCGAACCCCAGCTTCACGGCGCCGACCGTGACCGCCGCCACCGCGCTGGTGTTCTCGCTGACCGTGACTGACGCCAAGGGCCTGGCCTCGGCGCCCGCCAACGTGACCATCAACGTCAACCCGTCGAGCGGCACCACGGCGAAGTTCACCAAGGTGGTCTCGCTCCACTCCGTGACTCGATCCAGCATCGTGGTCTTCTTCATGACCGACGTTGCGGTGGCCGCCACAGTTCAGTTCGGCACCGGCTCGCTGTCACAGAGTGTGACCGAGTCTTCGCCGGTGACGCGCCACGTGGTGACCCTGTCCGGCCTGTCGGCGGACACCAGCTATCAGTACAAGGTGATCGCCGGCACGGCGTCCTCCACGGGGACGTTCATGACGGCCTTCGACGGGGCCACCTCACCCAAGGCGTTCACCTTCGCGGTCGTCGGCGACGCCCGCGCGCACACTGAATGGGCCGTGGTCTCGGCGGCGATTCTGGCCAAGAACCCGCGCTTCGTGGTTCAGACGGGCGACAACAACGACTCGAGCGGTTCAGCGACGAACTGGGAGGACTACTACCTCAAGGGCCAGTCGTTGTTCGCCAACATCCCGGTCTTCGCCGCTGAAGGGAACCACGACACGGGGTCCAACTTCTCCGTGTACAACATCGCTCCGCAGAGCAGTTCGGCGAGCGACATCTACTTCGCCTTCGCCTACGGCAATGCGGGGTTCGTGGCCATCGACACCAACAGCGCGACGTCCACGTCGCAGAGCTGGGTGAAGAACGCGCTGGCCAAGATGTCGGGTGGTCCGCTCTTCGCCTTCCACCACCACCCGCTCTACTCGTGCGGCAGCCACGGAAGCAGCTCGTCGCTCCAGAGCACGTACCAGGCGTCGTTCGAGTCGTCGAAGCTGACGGCGGACTTCACCGGCCACGACCACGACCTCATCTACTGGGCGCCGGTGAACGGTGTCCGGTACGTGGTCTCCGGTGGTGGCGGCACGGGGCTGTACGGACTGTCTGGGTGCCAGGGGCCGTTCGCCCAGCAGAAGTACGGCTTCATGCTGGTGACGGTGAACGGCGCCAACATCACGCAGGCCTTCTACGACGACAAGGGCGTGCAGTTGTTCAGCGAGTCGTTTGCCGCTGCAGGGCCGGCCATCAACTACGCCAACCTGCCCGGGCTCGTGACGTACTGAGCGGGCACCGCTGAAGTGAGTCCGCCGGCATCGCCTCTCGTTCGCGAGAGCGCGGTGCCGGTTTTGTTTCTTGTCAGGAGGCGGCGGTTCAGGCTCGTACGGTGGCCACGGCTTTTCGAATCTGGTCGGGCTCGCCGGCGAACCGCACCCCGGCCCCGGTTAGCCCGTACTTGGCGCCGACCCAGACCACCCGGGCCCCGACCTCCTGGCCACCGAAGCGTCCGAAGATGGGCTTCAGGCGGAGCTTGATCTCCAGCCCCTCGCGCAGCACCCGAGCCTCATCAGCGGCGACGAAGGCGCCCGTGTTGGAGATGTCCCTGACCTCGGCGCTGAACTGACCGCGAGGCAACTCGATGATGCATTGGGTCTCGGCGCGGGCGCGGGGGTTGGCCGAGGTGCCCTCTTCAATCGGACGGCCCGCACAGAACGCGAAGAACTGCGACGCCTTCTTCTTTTGCGCCGGGCCATCAAAGCGAATCACCACGCCCACCGGTTGGGTGCGGCTGCGGGCGACCGCGCGGTGAAAGCTCACCACGCCCTGCAGGTCGAAGCGCTCCGGGCAGTCCTTGAAGGACACCACAATCGCCACTTCGGCTTTCAGCGGCGGGAGCGCGGGCGTGGGAATGAACAGCGAGAGCTCGCTTCCTCCGGCGCGGCAGTTCTCGAGGACCTGACGGCGAGAAGCGAAGATGGCGAGGAGCGGGGACTTGTGCAGCATGGCCCAACGGAGCGTACGTAATTCGTGAGCCGTCTCCAATGCGACGTTTCCCATCACCCACCCACACCGGCGCCATCTGGGCGGGTTTCGGACGCCCGGGCGAACAACAGCGCCGGACCCGTTGCGGCGCTTCGTGGGTGCCTAAACCAGCAGGGGTGAACCGCGGCCCGTCGTGGCACAGTTGGCGCCGGTCGCCTTTCGACCCAGCGGCAACCGCGGAGGCCTGCGTGAAGTCCAGAGAGCTGATCGCGCGCACGCTGGAGCGGTTGGAGTCGCTGGGGCGACGCACGCGGCTCAGCGCCTACTGGCATGAGGCCTACCGGCCGCCGATGACGGGCATCGACCTGACCGGCCTCGACCCGCGGCGCGGCGATTTTGCGCTCTGGTACCTGCAGTCCACCCGCGTGCTGAAGACGGCCGACGTCAAGACTCCCCAGCCGATCTCGTGGGAGGACCTGGCCCGCGTCCACCGCGCCGACTACCTGGAGACGCTGTTCTCGGCGGAGTCGCTGGCGAAGATCTTCGCGGTCGAGCCTTCGGACATTCCCATCGACTCGGCGCTCAACTCGCTGCGGCTGGCGTGCGGAGGCACCCTCGCCGGTGCCCGCGAGACGCTGCGAACAGGCCTGCCGGTATTGAACCTGAGCGGCGGGTTTCACCACGCGGCACCGGGACGGGGGGCCGGGTTCTGCGCCTTCAACGACGTGGCGGTGGCCATCGCCGCGCTCCGGAGCGAAGGCTTCAGCGGGAAGGTCGCCATTCTGGACCTCGACGCTCACCCGCCGGACGGCACGGCCGAGTGTGTGCATTCGGACGCCGCGGTGTGGCATGGGTCGATCTCCGGCGCGGTGTGGGGCGAGCTGCCGGGGGTGCATGAGCACGTGTTGCCGCGGGGCGCGGGCGACGCGGAGTACCTGGCAACGCTCGATGGGCTGTTGCGTGAAATGCCCGAGGCGGGGCTTGTGTTCGTGCTCGCGGGAGGGGACGTGTTGAGCGGCGACCCCCTGGGGGCCCTCGGCCTCACGCTGGGCGGGGTGCGCGAGCGCGATCGGCGCGTGGCCGCGCGCCTCTCCGGCACTCCGTCGGTGTGGATGCCGGCCGGTGGGTATCGCACCGACGCGTGGAAGGTGGTGGCCGGGACGGCGCTGGAGCTCGCGGGCCGGCACCGGCGAAGGATTCCTGAGGCCTTCGATCCCCTCTCGGTGCGTTACCGCCACGTCGCTCGCACGCTGGACCCGAGCGCCCTGGGCAACCCGCTGGAGCTCGACTTCTCTGACGTGGAGGCCGACCTGCACCTGACGCGGGCCACGCCGAACAAGTTGCTCGGCTTCTATACCGTGCAGGGGTTCGAGTACGCGCTCTCGCAGTACGGCATCGTCTCGCACCTCGAGCGGCTGGGGTACTCGCACGTGTCGGTCCGGTTTTCCCGCGGAGAGGTGGGAGAGCGCGCGTCGGTGTTCGGAGACGCGCAGGGGGCCACCCACCTGTTGATTGAGTCGGAGGTGTCGCGCCGCACGTTCGAAGGCCGCGAGTTCCTCTTCGTCAACTGGCTCTCGCTCCGGCACCCGATCGCGAAGTTCGGCGCCGCCCGCCCGCAGCTCCCGGGGCAGGAAGTGCCCGGCCTCGGGCTGTCGCGCGAGATCGGCGAGCTGTTGAACCAGATCGCGCGGCGGCTCGGTCTGGTCGGCCTCGTCTTCTGTCCGGCGCACTACCACCTGGCGTTCATCGCGAAGGATCGGTTTCACTTCGCCCACCCTGATCGCCAGGCGCGCTTCGAGGCGCTCCAGCGCACGCTGTCCGGCTGGCCGTTGATCGACGCCACGCGAGCGATTGCCGCGGGTCGGGTCACGCTGAACGGCACACCGTACGTCTGGGAAGCCTCGGAGATGATCTTTGGTGCGCCGCCTCCTTCGACCGGAGCGGAGGGGGCGCTGGCGTTCGCGGTGCGCGATCGTGTGGCCGCCGGTGCGGACTCGTCCTAGTCGCCCGGTGTCCCGCTCGCGCTCCTGGGCCTCCTCGGGCGTGGTCGCGTCATGAGTGGCGATTCGAAGGCTGTCCGCGAAGCGGCAACGCGTCGCGTGGCGGGCCAATGGGCGAACCGGTGTCTCGACGCGCGAGACGCCTGTGTCGCCCGCGACACAACTGGCCAATTCGGGCGTTGTCCGCGCCCTTCACCCGGCGTGTGTTTCTCTCGTGATTTCAGTTGTTTGTGGTGGGCCCGGGCTTTGCTTTGGCCATGGGTATGACCTCGCCCAAAGTTCACGCCCACGCAAAGCCTCACCACCGCGCTCCGGCGCCGACCGCGCAGCAGGTGGCGAAATCCAAGGCCGAGGTCGCCGCGCTGAAGGCGCAGGTCTCGACCGCGATGAAGGACAAGACGCTCACCGTCGATGAGGCCAAAGCGCTCGTCGCCACGGCGAAGCAGGGCGGGCTCTCCAAGGCCGAGAAGAGCGTGCTGCAGAGCCTGACCAACTCGTGGGCGGACCGCTTCATCCCCGGCGCGGAGTCGGCGTTCAAGGGCCTGGGCCTGCACAACGGGCTCTCCAGTTTCCGCAAAGGCCTGACCGCGGCGGTGTCTGACGGGAAGATCTCCGGGAAAGAAGTCGCCGCGCTGGCCCGCGGGCTTCAGAAGAACACCACCACCGACGCCGAGCGCCGCGAGATGGTGCGCGACTTCGCGTTCGTCTCCGACAAGTTCGTCGGGAGCGCCTCGAAGGAACTCCAGAAAGCGCGCCTGCACCGCAACCACGGCCAGAGCGTGGTCGACCTGCTCAACCAGGCGTTGCCCACGGGCCCGGGTGAAGCGGGCAACCGCGTCGGCGACGGCACCGGGCGAGAAGCCCGCATCCCGTTGCACCGCAACGAAGTCGTCGGGGGAAAGCAGACCAACCAGACCTTCCTCTATGACGGTAACGGGCTGCCGCGAGGGCCGGTGCTCTCGGACAGCACCATGGTGAACTTCGGGATGCGCAAGAAGATCGGCGGCGAGAACTACGTCTACGCGTTCGCGGTCGGCTTCGACGCGGGCACCGAGCACGCGGGCTCAGGCTGGGTCAAGGAGAGCCAACTGGCCGCGCCGCTGAAGATGCCGACGGTCAACACGCCGGCCTCGCCGTACGGCGACAGCTCGAAGAAGTACAAGCTCGTGGGCGCGCCGGGCGACCTGTACGGCCACCTGAAGGTGGGCAAAGGCGTGCTGACCCGGGAGAACGTGGCGGCGAGCGACTACCTGACGCGCGCGGGTGGGGTGGTGAACATGCTCTTCTCGCTGCCCGGGCACGGCGGCGTCTCCAACGACACCTTCGCGGTCGGCCCCAAAGCGGCGGAGCTGGCGGCCGCGGCCCGAGCCAACGGCGTGGCGGTGAAAGATCATGCGCTCACCTTCATTCCCGCCAAGGGCGTGCCGACGGTGAAGATTCCCCTCTACGTGCCGAAGGACGCCACCGACGCGGACCGCGCCATGCTGGCCAGGCACCCGACGATGGAGTTCGTCTACGGTCGCATCGGCGATCGCCACGGCTGGGTCGCGGTCGACAACCTCAAGTAACGCGGACCTGATCGCGCTCGAATCGCTCCCGGCCCTGCGAGGCGAACGGTATGGTCGCAGTCTGTGGTGACCCCGGGCCAACGCTCGCTCCGAAGTGAACGACCCGAGCGTCTCGGCCTCCCCGCGATCGTGCGCCTCCTCAGCGTCCTCGCGCTGGGCGGCTGCACCGCCGCGGCGACGGGTGGAATGGACGCGGCCGGAATGGACGCAGGGGACCCCGACGCGGGCCCCGGGCCGGAGTGCGTGACTTCGGCCGACTGCCACAACCCCATCACGGCGTTCTGCACAGACGAGTTCACGCTGCGCACCTCGTCGAGCGCCGGAACGTGTCTGGCGGGGGCGTGCGAGTTTCAGCCCGTCGACACGCCGTGCGCCAACGGGTGCGACCAGCGAAGCTGCAACGGGCAGGATCCCTGCCTCGCGGGGGCTTGTGCCGACGCGCCGGACGCGGGCCCAGCTCCCGACGCCGGTCCGCTCTCCGACGGGGGCCGGGGGCCTGACGGTGGCTCCGCGGGCGACTCGGGCCTCCCGCCCGATGCGGGGCCCGGCCGGGCGTTCTTCGGCGCGTTCGAAACCAGCGAGGCGGGGTGCTTCCCGTGTCGCTCGGTGAATCCGTCCACGGGGGCGTGCGATTGCCCCTCGGGGAGCGTCGCCACCCACTTCGGGGTCATCAACGACTGCGCCGGCGGTGGCACGCAGCACGGCGCCCAGTCCACCGTGTGTGCGGCTCCGGTCCAGAACCCCAATGCCGCGTTTCAGGGCGCGTACCAACGCGACGACGAATCCAACTGTGGCAACGGGCCCGCCGTGTGCCGCTCGCCGAACCCCTTCACCGGAAGTTGCACCTGTCCCGCTGGGAGCACCGCCGTGGTGATGCGAGCGGTCGCCAACGTGCCGGCCGCGCCGGTGTGCACCTGGAAGTTCGTGGGCACGCAGATCGGGTTCTGCTTCAAGGCGACCGTGCCTCCTTCGTCGAACTTCGGCGGCGCGTACCAGCGGGACGACGACGGAACCTGCCGCACGCCGAACCCCGCGACCAGCGCCTGCAGCTGTCCGGTCGGAACCTTCGCCAACGCGCTGCGCGTTGAGGTGCCGCAGGGAACGAGCTTTCGAGGTTCGCGCATCACCGTCTGTGGCGAAGACTCGTTTGACCGGCAGATCTGCCCCGGCTCGCCCACGGTCGACATCTCCGGGGCGGGGAGCGCCGTGGCCGCCATTCAGTACTGCATCGCCAACCCCCCACCCACGAGCGAGATTGAACTCCCCCCCGGTTTCTACACGCTCGACGCCCCGATCTTTCTTCACGGCCCGGTGCTGAAGGGGTTTCGCACCCGCGGCACGCCGGCCTCGGCGGCGCGTTGCCTGAAGCCGGGGGTCCGGTGCGCGGTGCTGCGGGCGGCCTCAAACTACGACTCGACCACGCCCAGCGACGGGTTCGTGCGCCTCTCCAACACCTCGGCGACGAACATCCTCGAGGGGTTCACCTTTGATCACCTCGTGCTGGACGGAAATCGCACCGCGCGCCTCGCGGCGGCCACTCCCGCCCTCAGCTCAAACCTCACGGGCTCGTGCAGTTCGTGCACCTTCACCAACTCGGCCTTCCTCAACGCGGTGAAGTTCACGGCCTTCTCTGTCGACATGACCGCGCGGACCGCGACGGGCGCGGGTGGGGTGGTGCGCAACAACCTCTTCTCGGGCAACGGCCAGCACATCCCCGACCCGGTGCTGGGGAAGCTGTGGGCCGACGGGATCACCTTCCGCCACGCCCCCGAGGTGCTGGTGGAGTTGAACGAGTTTCGCGACAACACCGACATCGACCTGGTGTTGGGCGACGCGCCCGGCGCCATCGTTCGAAACAACACCTTCATTCATAGCGGGAGCGATCAAGGCGCGTCCTTCGCGGCGCTGATGCTCGACAACTTCGGGCACGGGGCGCCGACCTTCACCGGCACCAGCGGCGATTTTCGCGGCGCCGTCATCTCGGGGAACACCATCAACTGCGCCAACCGCTGCGACTTCGGCATCGAAGTGGGGCCGGGGCCCTGGTACGGCGCCGCGGCTGATTTCATTCTGGGCGGGACGGTGACGGGCAACACGGTCTCCGGAGCTCGCTACAACCTCGACGTCTTTCGCGCCGGCACCACCGCGGCGCCGGTCACGGTGTTCGGCAACACGCTGGGGAGCTTCCTTCGGGCGCCGTTCACCCGCTGCGCCACTGCGGGCACCTTCGGCGCTCGCTTCAACATCGCTCCCACCACGCCGAAATCGGTGGTCGATCGCAAGGGTGAGACGAACCCCGCGTCGGCCAACGAAGTTCCGCCCTGCGAGTAGAGCGACGCTTGTTCCGGCGCAGCGCGTTGCCGGTGCGTCGAAGTCGGCCTCGGGGTTTCGGTGTCGAGCGGCGGTCTGGCGGGCCACCTGCCAACGCCTGGAGCGGCGATCAACTGAGGTGATTTCGGCTCTAGAGCCAACCCCGGCGCTTGAAGAACAGGTACGGGAGAACGGCGGAGACCACCATCAGGCCCACTGCCATGGGGTAGCCCCAGGCCCACTTCAGCTCCGGCATGTTGAGAAAGTTCATGCCGTAGATGCTGGCCACCAACGTGGGCGGTCCGAAGACCAACGCCAGCACCGAGACCAGCTTGATGATCGCGTTCTGCTCGTTGCTGATCAGCCCCAGCGTGGCATCGAGCAGGAACGTGGCCTTGCCGACGAGAAACCCCACATGCTCGCCCAGAGAGATGAGATCGCCGGTGACGGTGCGCAGGTGCGCGACCGTGGCCTCTGCTCCTCCTCGGGCCTGAATCGACTCCGAGAGAAACGCCACCAGTCGCCCCAGGCTGGTGAGGCTCTCCTTCGCGCGCGACACGAGGTCGGTGGTGCGGCCCAGTTGCTCGAGGACGTTCTGGAAGTTCCTGCGAGCCCGCGGCGCGGCGCTGGACCCGAAGATTTCGTTGGAGAGCGCGTCAAACCTCGCACTCGAGGTCTCGAGGATGTCGGCGAGGCGCTCCACCAGCGCATCATTCAGCCCCACCATCGCCGCGAGCGGCGTCGCCTCGTAGGCCGCACCGTTGCCCCACCGCGTGGAGAACGTGTCGAACGGATGTGAGGTGGCGTAGCGAACGGTGACCAGGTGGCGGTCCGAGAGAATGAAGGTGATGGGCGAGCTCGCCGGCGTGTCTGAATCCGCTCGCGTCAGCACGGTAGCGGTCATGAAGAGGCGCCCGTCCTCCCGGTAGAGCCGCTGCGAGAGCTCCAGCGCCTGCATCTCTTCCCGGGTGGGGACTCCGAAGCCGAGCGCCTGCTCGACCGCCAGCTCCTCGTCTCGCGTGGGTTCAACCAGGTCGACCCAGAGCGAGCGCGCCAGCAGGCCTTCGCACTCGTGAAGCTCTCGCGCCGTGACGGCCTTCTCCCCGCGCGGGTGAAAGATGAGCATGGCGCACACCTAGCCGTCAGGTCAGAGCGTGACAACGGTTCAGAAGACCCAGCCCAGCCCCACCGTGATGTTGGGACCGCCCGAAAGCGTGGTCTCGATTGTCCAGATCGCGCCGACCAGAAGACGAATTGAAAACCCGCTCTCGGCCGTGAACCCGTACCCCACCGACGTGCTCGCGGTGACCGCCAACAGCTCCCCGCCGGAGAGGAACCGGGTGGGCGCTCGCGGGTTGAACCTCACGTTGAACGCTCCCAGCAGGGCGTGGCGGGGCGGGTGAAGGGTAGCGTCGCCCAGGAACCACCCCGTCACGCCCAGCCCCAGCTGCGTGTTGAAGAGCACCCAGCCGAACTGCAGCTCGATCGATGCGCGGCCATTGATCAGCACCCCGGCCTCGACATGGGCCAACTCGGGGAACCCGGGCCCCGCGAACACGAGCGGTCGCACCTGGGCCACGGCGGCGGAGCTCAGCAGACACGCGAGCAGCCAGGCGAGGGGGCGAGGAGCGGGCATGGGCGCAAAACCGTTCTCGCCCTAACGGCGCCACCCGACAAGAGGCCGCTTTGCCCGTGTCGCCCGCAGAGGCGGGGATTGGGGCAAAAAAAAAGGGGCGGCCGCGATGTGTTGCGGTCCGCCCCGACTTCAATTGCCGACTGCGAGCTGAACTACTTCTTCGCAGGCACCGCGGCGGTGTTCGCCGCCGGCGCAGGCGTCGGCGCGGTGGCCGTGTTCATCGGCGCCGGAGGAGGCGGCTGCGCCAGGCCACGCACGTGCGCGAAGGCCCACTTGTTGTTCTTCTTGGTCGCGACCCAGAAGAGCTTGCCCTTCATGTCCGGCGCGCTCTTGCCGTCCGGCGTCTTCATGCCGGTCAGGGTGACCTCCGCATCGCCGTACGCCGTGTCGGCGCCAGCGAACGTGGTGTCGGTCACGGTGAACTTGTGGGTCGTGCCCTTGAGCGGCCCTTCCATCTCCTTCTGGAACAGCTTCTCGATGTCGGCCTTGCCCTTGGCCCAGTCCGCCATGGGGGACCAGAGATCGGCGTCGTCGGCGAACTGCGCCGCGCGGCCTTTCCAGTCGCCCTTCGCCCAGGCGGCGTCGAAGTCGGCGCCCAGCTTGGCGATCGCCTCGGTGTCCTTCGTGTGATCAGCAGCCGCCGCCGGCGTCTTGGTGGCGAACGCGGGAAGCGCAACGAGTGCAGCCAGCATCATGAGTTTCTTCATTTGGTGTTCTCCTGTGTGTCGATGAAACGTCCCAGTACTCCGACCCCCCAAAGAGCGCGTCGGACGGGGCGCATTCGGCCTGTTCCACAGCGAGACGCAAGCGCGGCGTCGAATTTCTCACGGGGTCCACGGTGCTGCGCGTCACGCGAGCGCGGCCCGGCGAGATTTCAGTGGGCGTTGGGGTGACGGGACGGCGACAGCCCATCGTCGCTGGGGCGGAGCGCTGCCCGTCGCGGTGCGCGTGTCGTCCAAGCGAACCCGGCGCGAGGTGCCGGTCGGAGTTCGAGCCGCAGCCGCGTGCGATGCCGCGGCGAGCGCTACTTGGTCGCCTTGATTGACTCGTCCTGCAGTTGGCGTTTGGCCGCGCCCCGGAGGTGGCTCGCGACTTCCTTGAGCCCGACCTTTGCCACGCCGCCTTTGCCGCTGACCGCGCCGGCGAGCCGAACGGCGCCGACGCCGCCCTCGACCGCGCCGCCACTGATGTCATGGAGCCCTTTTTTGTGGTGCCCGTGGGCGTATTCGCTCACGCCTTTGCCCACTCGCGCGCCGCCTTTGACGACGTGCTTGCCGGCGTCTTTGGCCTGGCCGAGCGCGTGCTTGGCCGCCTGGTAGTCCGGGCGCGATTCGTTGATGCCGTGGCGAACGTCGTTCACGCCCTTGAGCACATGGCCGTGCGCGATCTCACCCACGCCCTTGGCGACTCGCTTGTGGGCGTTGAAGATGCCCTTGCCGATCGCCACCGGATCGCTGACCGCGCCCTTGACCGTGTTCTTGACGAAGTTGCCAATCTTGCCGAACAGGCCTCCGCCCTTCTTCTTCTCAGGCTTCGCCTCGGCGCGCTTCTTCTCTGCGCGGTACTGCGCGCCGGCTTTCGCCGCGTCTTTGAGCGCGCGCTGAAACGTGTCGCGGTGCTTCCAGTGGTCGATCGTCTCGTGCGACTTCGGGCTGACGTACTTGGTGGGGCCTCGAGGGTCGCCCGACGCGGCGTCGGAGCGGAAGTTTCGAGGCAGGGAGTAGTGCTTGGGCGCCGCCTGATGGTGCGCTGGCTTCGGAGTCGCTTTGTGATGGGCCGGCTTGGGCTGCGGGTGCGACCGCGGGCCGACATCTCGAACGGGGGGCATCACAACCTCCAGGACAGGTGGGACAGCGTTACACCTCACAGAGCAAAGAGAGGGCCACGCCCAACCTCGCGGTTTCACCGGATCACGCCGGGGGCGATCGAAGGGCGGCTTCGGACGGCGCCAAACCAGCTGTGTCAGCGCCGAAACAGCGCTCCTCTCGCAGGGTGAGACGGTGTGTTCGCGCAGGGCCGCGGGCGTCCCGACCCGGTCATGGGACGGATAAGAACCCGCCTCTGGTCTGGCGCTGAGAACCGCGACCGCGGGCGGTCAGAGTGAGAAGGTCGCGGCCATGAACGACATCTCCCAGGCGTTCGGTGAGGATCACAAGCTGTGCGACGACGCGTTCGCCGCCGCCGAAGAGGCGGCCCTGGGCGGGCGCTGGCCCGAGGCCGCCACGCGCCTCGACAAATTCCTCTCGCAGATGGAGACGCACCTGTCTGTCGAAGAGGGGGCGCTGTTCCCTGCCTTCGAGGCGGCGACCGGAATGACGGCGGGACCAACGGCCGTGATGCGAATGGAGCATGAGCAGATGCGATCGTTGTTTGAGGGGCTGCGTGGCGCCGTGCGCGACCGCAACGCCGACGCGTTCTCGGGCGTCGGTCAGACGCTCCTCATCCTGCTCCAGCAACACAACATGAAGGAAGAGCACATGCTGTACCCCATGTGCGATCGCGAGCTGGCCGATCGCGCCCTCATCGAACGCCTGGTGTCGAGCCTGCGCGCCGCGTCGTGACGATCGAGATCGACGCGCGAGACTGGCTCCCGCCCGAGCCCATGACCCGGACGATGGCCGCGCTCCAGACGCTCGAGCGCGGCGAGGAGCTGGTGCTGCTGCTCTACCGCGAACCGTTTCCGCTCTACGCCGTGCTCGACCGCGAGGGGTTCAGCCATCGAACGGTTCTCTCCGACGACGGCACGTACTCCATCCACATTCGTCACCGAACATGAGTCCACTGTCGCTCGAACAGGCGCCACCGCTCTCAGCCCCCGCCCGGTTCTTCCTCACCGGTCCCATCTTCGGCGTCGCCGCGGGGCTCTTGCTCGCGGCCCGAGGGGACGAAGTGGGCCTGTCGCGCTGGTCTCCCGCTGCGCTGGCGGTGGTTCACCTGCTCGTCCTGGGGTTCATGCTGCAGATCATGGCGGGCGCGCTGCTGCAGTTGCTGCCCGTCGCGGCGGGCGCAGTGATTCGCCATCCCCGCGCGGTGGCGTGGGTGACCCACCTCGGGTTGTCGAGTGGCACGGTGCTCCTCGTCGCAGGGTTTCTCGGGGCTGGCCCCGACGCCATGGCCGGCGCCGCGGTGACCCTGGGCTTGTCGCTCGGCACCTTCATCGCCGCCGCAGGCAGAGGGCTGGTGACCTCCCCTGCGATTGGCCCCACGCTGCTGGGCCTGCGGCTGGCCGTCCTCGGGCTGTCGGTGACAGTGGCGCTCGGTCTCTGTCTCGCCGGCGTCTTCGCCTTTGGGTGGGCCCTGCCGGTAGCGCAGTTGGTGGCCGTGCACGCCGCCTGGGGGCTCGTGGGGTGGGCGCTCCTGCTGGTGATGGCCGTGGCGACGCTCGTCGTCCCCATGTTTCAGCTGACGCCCGCCTACGCGGTGCAGCGCTCCCGGCTCCACCTCGGCGGGGCCACCGTGGCGATGGTGGCGTGGACGGTGGCGGTCTTCGACGAGCGCGAGGTTCTCCGCTGGGGGGCGGTCGGAGCCGCGTGCGCGGTGATCATCTCGTTCTCGCTCTCCACCTTCCAGCTGCAGTCGAAGCGCAAGCGCCGCGTGTTGGATGCGACCTTCTGGAGTTGGCGCATCGGGGTGGGGTGTCTGCTGGTCGCCGCGCTGGTGGGAGCCTGGTTGCAGACGGAGGCGTGGCCCTCACAGCGGGGCGCGAGCGAATACCTGCTCGGGGTCCTGCTGCTCGGCGGAGCCTTCCCCGCGGTGATCAACGGGATGCTGTACAAGATCGTCCCCTTCCTGGGGTGGCTGCACCTGCAACGCCAGGTGAAGGCGCCGCCTCACATGAACCTCTTGCTGCCCGAGGCCGAGGCCCGTTGGCACTTCCGCCTGAGCGTCGCCGCCCTGGCGACGCTCTCCGTTGGGGCCGCCTGGTCTCCGATGATTCGGGTCGGCGGCGCCTTGCTGGCGGTCGAGTCGCTCGCCCTTGAGGTGGTGCTGGTGCGGTCGCTCTGGCGCTATCGGCGCGAGCTGGACCGCGCCGGACGTGAAGCCCCTCGCCCGGGGGGGTGAGCTCCACCCGCAGGCGCCGCGGCGCGGGAACTCAGAGCTCGAACATCAGCAGCTTCAGGATCTTCTCTTGATCAAGGCCGATACCCGGCTCCTGATGGAAGGACGAGTACACCACGTGGCCCTTGCCGCTCTGGAAGCCCACGATGTGCGGCGCGTCTTTGATCGACTGGCCGTTCATCAACGGGCTGGTCGCGGTCAGGTAGGTGTGCACGCTGCTGTCGACGCTCACCATCGCGCTCCAGGTGGTGAGCCCGTAATGAATGCTGATGGTCGACTTGCCCAGGCCTTGCGCCAACGCCGGGTCGACCACTTTCGCGCTCAGCGCGTTCACGATGTCACCCTGGTTGGCCGAGGTGAGTTTGGTGTCGTCGCCGTAGAATTCGATCATCGTGGGGTAGAGCTTCTCGATGATGTCGTACGCCTGATCTGATGCGTGCAGCTTGCCGCCGCGGGTCACGAAGTTCCGCAGGCGCTGCTGCATGTCCGGGTGTGCCATGAACACCGGCTCGTAGCTGCGGCAGTTGAGGAAGAGGATGTCGTACTTGTCGAGCGCGGTGTCGGTGGACAGCAGCTTCTCGGCCCAGTCGGTGTTGTAGATGTCGAGGGACTCGGTCTTCACGCCCAGTTCGTTGAGCACCGCTTCCACGCGATCGTACTGGCTGCCTTTCACCACCGCGACGCGCGGAGAGACGTTGAGCTGGCAGACGGCATCGGGAATGACCGACGTCTTTTCCGATTGAACCGTCACCACCTGGGTCGCGGTGAAGCTGCCTTTCTCGATGTGGACGACCTGCTCGCCCGGCGGCACGTCTTTGAGCGTGTACCGGCCGTCCATGTCCGACACGGTGCTGACCCGATCCGTCGACGAGGTGCGGACCCAGATGGTTGCGCCCGCCAACCACACGCTCCCGTCAGCGGCGCACACGCGACCGGTCACGGTCCCGCCTTTGACGGGGTTGCAGTTCACTTCGCAGATGGGCTTGGTGGGCGGAGGACACAGCGACGGATCCGTCTCGCACGTCGGCGCCGGGTCAGCCGGCGGAAGCGTTTTGATCTGATCCTTGCCGCAATTGCATGAAGTGACGGTTGCCAGACACAACGCAATCGCGAGTCGGTTCATGAGCGGGGCGTTCCAACACGGAGGTCAGGCTCGTTCAAGGTCCTGCGGCGGCAGTGCTCTCCCGGGTGACGGTCCAACGTCGCTCGTGGACCCGCCGGGCGAGGGTGCCTACGGGACGACGTTGATGGTGACCGAGAACTTCTTCGCCGGAGCGCCGGTTTCCCACGAGCGGCGGTACTCGAGCTGCACCTGGTGCTTGCCTTCGAGGTGCAGGAACGAGCTCTTCGTCTTCCAGGTGAACACGGTCGTGCCGCTCCCGCCCATGCTCCCGGGCGCGCTCGGCACATAGTGCTCGTTGCCGTAGCCGAAGGTCCGGTCGGTGCGCGTGATCTGCCAACGGTAGCCGGTGGTCGCGTTCGCGGGGAGGCGGAGCTTCACGTCCTGCCCCGAACGCACTGTGATCACCTTGTTCTTGTCGTCTTCAGTGATGGTCACCGACTTCGCAGCGGCGGAGCTGTCGGAACTGGCCGCGCCGCGCAGCTTGGCGAAGTTGTCCTGCAGGTCCGCCGGGAGGTTCTTCGATTCCAGGAGGCTGATCACGCCGTTCCCGTTGGCGTCGGCCTTGCGAGCCTGCAGGGCCGCGTACCTGGAGAAGTTCTCGATCAGATCATCGGCCACCACCGCGCCGCTGCCGTTCCCCACGCGATGGTTCTTGAAGTTGTCCTTCAGCTCGGCGGACAGCTTGGCGGCCTCGGCCATGGTGAGGAACGTGTTCTTGTTCGCGTTGGCTCGCTCGACCGCGGCCTTCATCGACTTCGAGCTGGCCGAAATGAACTTCTGAACCGAAACAGGTTTGACGTTGGACATGGTGTTCCTCCATGGGGCACTGACTGCGGGCAGTGGTTTGTCGGGGCACACCCGAAAAGGTTGCTGTCACGATCGCTTACACGCCGGCGACGCCGGATCACGCGCTCGCCGGGGGTGGTGACTGCGCTCTCCGGAGCGCCCACTCCAGTCGGCATCGACCGCGCCTGCCTCTGCGCAAGCGCCTGATCCGCGGCGCCCGCCACCGCCGGGGCGGGCGGCGGACTTCTTGCTCTGTGGAGGATGACGCCCCCTCAGAGGAGCCCCCAATGCGACTTGCCCCCGTTGTTCTGTCCACGGCACTTCTCGCAGCGTGTGGCCCGGCCGCGACCGGGCTGGAGAATGGCTTCGAGACAGAAGGAGAGGGAGATCTCACCTCCGGCCGGGCGGCCGTGGGCGTGCTCGACTCCGCCGACGGCGCGCTCTACGGCTGGGCCTGCGATCAAGATACGCCCACCCGGGCGACCCAGATTCACGCCTACTTTGATGGCCCGGCCGGCGCCGCCAACGCCCTCGGCCTGAACAACATCTGGACCGGGACCGCTTCGGAAGCCGCGGTGCAGACGATCTGCGGCGGTGGGGCGAACCACCGCTTCAACTTCACCGCCGCCGAGGCCGCGGCGCGCGGCGTGACGCCCGGCATGCACCCGGTGTGGACGTACGCCATCTCCTCAGGGGCCGGTGAGGGGAACCGCACCCTCAACACGGTTCCGAAGTACTTCCCGGTGCCGGCCACGTCGATCGCCGCGACCTACAATCCCACGCGGCTCACCAAGGCCATCGCGAAAGTGGGGAGCGCCACGCCGGGGAAGTACGCCTACGCGCCGTCAATCATGCGCGGCCCGGACGGCCGCTTTCACCTCTGGGCCTGTAACGACGACGCCGTCCACCTCGGCGATTCGATCGCCTACGTCTCCTCCAGCGACGGCGTGCATTGGAGCGCCCCGGTGACGGCGCTCTACATGCCGTCGGCGCTGCAGCCGGACACGGTGCACACCTGCGATCCCTCGGTGGTCCGCTTTCGCCCGCCGGGCAGCGCCACCACGTTCTATTACCTCTACTACACGATGAGCGGCGGCAACGGCGTGGCCCGGGCCATCGTGCCGCAGGGCCCGTTCGCCCACTACATGGGCGGCGACCCCAACGTGGCCTCCAACTGGGTGGTGAACCCGCCCGTTCGGCCGCGCCTGCTCCAGACGCCCACCGTGTCGTGCGCCGGGGTTCGCGGGTGCTACGGCGTGGGGGAGCCGTCGGTCGTCCTCCGCGGGTCGACGCTGTGGATGTTCTACACCGTGGCCGATGGGCCGCCCGCCGGTGGAACCCCCGGCCTGTACCTGACCAGGAGCACCAACGGCGTGACCTGGACCGCGCCCGTGCAGACGTCGCTCGGGCCGCACTCCTCCGACGTCAAGTGGGACCCGGCCTCGAAGCAGTTCGTGATGATTGGAATTCGCCGCGAGTACTCGGCCGACGCGGAGTACGTCACGCGCACCTCGAAAGACGGCGTGACGTGGACCGAGGTTCGCAGCGGCGTGCTCGCGCCGTATCGCGCCTCCGAGCCCGGGTTTTCGGGCGACGAGCGCGGGTTCATGACGGGCGGCAAGACCCTGCTCGGGATCTCCGCGCCGTACGATCTGACCGGCCCGCTCGCCTGCGTCGATGGCCAGTGCGAGCTGTTCGTGCTCCCCGTGGCGGTCTCCTGGAAGTAGCGCGCCGCGCCGGCGAGCCGCAACGAGCTGAAATGATGGATGTTTTTGGCGAGAGTCCCACGCAACCCTCGGCGCCCCCACGCCGATAACCCTGCGGGCCCGGTCACATCGTCGCCCGTGGGAGCTCCATGCCCGTCAACTCGATCACCAACCTCAAGCAGACGTTCACCGACGCCGCGAAGGATTCGTCCGTGTCGTTGGCCGAGGCGGAATCGCTGATCGCCCTGGTGAAAGATGGCGGCGGCGTGACGGCCTCCGAGCGTCGCCAACTGCGAGAGCTCTTCGTCGCCAACAAGGACCGTTTCGACGATCGGGCCGACGCGCGAATGACGCGCTTCATCGACACCGAGATCGATGGCCTGGTGGTCGCTGACGCGGCCGTGGTCGTCGATGGCTCGGGGAAGAAGGACTTGAACGATCCCGCCGTGCTCAAGAAAGACACCACCGTGACCTACGCCTGGGCCGACGGCGTGCTCTTCAAGGAAGGCGCGACCGCGGACGACCTGATGCAGGGCATGCTGGGCGACTGCTTCGTCATCTCCGGGGTGGCCGCCATCGCCGCCGCCAACCCGGGCGCGATCGAGAAAGCGATCAAAGACAATCAAGACGGCACCTACACCGTGACCCTGTTCGATCCGACCGTCGAGGGCCGGACGGACAAGACGATTCAGGTGACGGTTGACGGCCAACTGCCAACCCGGAACGGCGGCCTCGTCTACGGGAAGAACCGCGACCGCCAGGAGCTGTGGTTCGGGATTCTGGAGAAGGCGTTCGCCCAGGTGAAGGGGAGCTACGACACCCTGGGCGCGGGCGGAAAGCCGTCGTGGGTCATGCACGCACTCACGGGGCGCGGCATGTCGGAGACCGCGCTCACTGAGATGGATGAAGACGTGCTGCTCTCGGTGTTTCAGGAGTGTCTGAAACGGGGCGAGGCGGCGGCCATCACCACCTTCGGCGAAGATCAGCAGGCGCTCTACGCCGGCACCGGCATGTACGCCGAGCACGGCTACTCAGTGCTCCGCGTCGAGGAGAAGAACGGCAAAGGCTACGTCACGCTCCGCAACCCCTGGGGTGAAGTCGAACCCAAAGGCGACGGGAAGGACGACGGCATCTTCACCATCGACCTGGCGACGCTGAAGAAGCTCGCCTCACACCTGTTCCTCGGCTGACCGCCCAGCTACGGCGCGAACGCCTCGCCGAAGAAGTTGGCCATCATCTGGAACGCGCGGCGATTGGCCGTGGCGTCGAACATGTTCCGGCCGGGGACGTTGGCGTTCGGGTCGGTGAAGCTGTGCACCGCGTTGCCGAGCTGCACCAGCATGAAGTCGGCGCCCGACTTCTTCATGTCCTCGGTGAAGGCCGTCAGCTCCTCGGCTGACACTGAGGGGTCATTGGCCCCGTGCAGCGCCAGAACTCGCGCTTTGGGCTTCGCCGCCGTCGGCGTGGGCGCGTCGAGCCCTCCGTGAAATGACACCACGCCCTTCAGATCGGCGCCGCTCTTGGCCAGCTCCAGCACGGTGGTGCCGCCGAAGCAGAACCCGATCGCCCCCACGCGAGCGAGATCGACCTTCGCGGCCTTCGCCTGTTCCTTGAACGTGGCCAGCGCCTGGTTGACGCGCGCTCGCATCAACGCGCGGTCGGCCTTGATGGGAGTGATGACCTTGCCCGCTTCGGCCCCCGACATCGGGCGCACGTCCTTGCCGTACATGTCCGCCACGAAGATCACGTAGTCCCGCGCGGCGATCTTCTCCGCCTGCTTCAGGTTCGCTTCGTTGATGCCGAGCCAGTTCGGCACCATCAGCAGGCCGGGGCGCGGCTCTTTGACGCTGTCATCCCAGACCAGCACGCCTTCGAAGGTGCCGCCGTCAACCTGGTACGAAATGGGTTTTTGCATGGGTTTGGCCAGAGCGGAGGAGGTGAACACTGCCAGAGCGACGAACAGGAGTTTCATGCCCGAAGTCGTACGTCGACCCACAGCGCTCGTCTACAACCGACGCAGGGGAGGGCGGGGCTGGCGGACTCTCACCGCCGGGGAGCGGAGTGTCTCACCCATGAGCGGGAACTTCCCACGGCGCACCTTCGATAACCCGACGTTGCGACACCCCGGAGGCCTCCATGCGAACCCCCACCGCTGCGCACGCCCGACTGATGCGGGCACACCACTTCGCGCTCCTCGCCATCTCCTCGTGCGGCCCGGCGACGTTTGAGACCGACGCGGCCGACGCGCTCGACTCCACCGAGGCGGAGCTGACGGCCCTGCGCCGCGGCGTGAACAGCACGGCCTGCCGACGAAGCCCCTACAACTGTCAGCTGCACCCTGGCGCCGGTGGGCAGCGCGTCACCGGCTTGCCCTCGGCTCCGACCTCGTCGGCGCCCGCGTGGCCCATCAACCCCTCCTGGCTGACTTCGCGCGGGTACGTTACCCCCGGTACCGGCAGACCCTACGTGCCCGTGGTCGACGGTCACGGCGAGCTGATCGGCCCCACCAGCAAGATGGCCTTTGTCTTGAACTACGGCCAGACGCGGCACATGGGCGCGCTCACCTACGTGTTCGCGCTGGACACCGGGCTGCGCATTCCCGGCTGGGTGCCCGTCGATGCGTTCCTCGACGCAGCGCTCATTCGCCAGCGCGTGGGCGAAGTGAACGCGCACGGCGCTGGGCTCAAGCGAATGGCCTGCTACGAGTTCGACGACACGTACCCGGCGCGACTCGACCACTACAAGGTCGTCAAGGGCGCGACCGATAAAGACTCGGAAGAGCCGAACGACTACTTGCCGCACCCGCTCGCTGACGGTCGCTGGTACAGCCCGCTCTGCTTCAGCGTGCCGGGCGCGGCCCTGGGGGCGCCGTCGGTCGACCTCTTTCCGGCGGGGACCCGGTTTCAACGCCTCGACGTGCCGACCTGGGAGAGCGCCGCGCCGTCGCTCAACGCCACCTTGTACGCGAAGCCGGCCGGGAGCACGGCGTACACCCAGCCGGCGGGTTCGATGAAGTTCGTCTACGGCTACGTGAAGACGAAGGACGGAACGGTTCGCTACGGCTGGACCGGCTACGACGGCCTCAAGGTGTCGAGCGGCTGCCCCAGCCGGTGAGGCGGGTACCGTCCGCTGCCATCCTGCGCGGCCTGGTGGGTGAGGGGGCGCTCGCTCCCCAGGCGCTTGAGGTGGCGGTAGTGCCCGGCGATGGCCGCCGGAAATGACGGGAACTCGAGGTAGGGCACGGCTCGCGCTTCGCAGAACGCTCTCACCACGCGACTGATCAGCGGGTAGTGGCGGTGGGAGATCGTCGGAAAGAGGTGGTGCTCGATCTGGTGGTTGAGCCCGCCGATGAGGAACGTCAACCACGCCTGGTGCACGCCGAAGTTCGCGGTCGTCATCACCTGCATCTGGCCCCAGTCCTCGGGCAGCTCGCTGCGCGCGAAGGCCAGCTGCTGGACGGAGGAGAGGTGTGCCACCACGAACGTGGTGGCCAGCGACATGCCGATCAGCGCGTAGGTGAAGAGGTACGCCCCGACGCCTGTGGCCACGCCGCCCACCGCGCACGGCACCACGATGAAGGCGAACGCGTGGAATAGCTTCGTGCCGAAAATCTCCAACGCGTGCACGGCGCGGGCGCGGGGCGGCTTGCGGTACGGGTTTCGCGCCCACTCGTTGAAGTCCTCCACCCACAGCCAGCGCAGGATCACCACGCCGTAGAGGAACCAGGCGTACAGGTGTTGGAAGCGGTGGAACCCTTTGTGCGCCTGCGCCGGGTGAAAGCGCATGAAGCCGCCCGACTCCAGGTCGTGATCGAGCCCGTAGACGTTGGTGTGCCCGTGGTGCTGCACCACGTGCTCGTCGCGCCAACTCATCGCCGAGCCGCCGAACACGCGGACGAAGCAGTTGCCGATGCCGTTCACCAGGCGGCTTTTATGGAGCGCCCCGTGGCTCGCGTCGTGAAACGCCCCCGTCACGATGAACACCACCGCCAGCACGAGCGGTGGCGTCGCCAGGGCCGCCCACGCGAACCCGTGGGAGATGGCCAGCAGCCACGCGGCGTACCAGAAGGCGACATGGACGAAGAGCGCCGCGGTCTTCCACAGCGCCCACGCGCCGCCGTCGTGGCGAAGCCCTCGCCGGCGCAGCTCCTGGAAGACGAGCCCCCGAAGCTCAGCGTAGAAACGGGGGGGCGTGGCGGTGAGCGCCTGCTGCGAGTCGGGCAATCGAGTCTCCGGCGTGGAAGCTAGCGGAGATTGTTTCGCCTGAGGGGGGTGAACGAAGGGGCCTGACGGTCCGCTGACGAAGGGACGGGAGCTCGAGACCTGCGAAGGGGTCAGCGAGCGAAGAAGCGCGCCAGCATCACCCGGGCTGAGACGACGGGCGCGGCGACTTCGAGCTGCTTGCGGGTGTCGTTGCCTGACAGTTGCTTGGAACCGGCCACCGCGCGATCGACTCGCACGGCGACCGCGTCACGTCGGGCCTGGGCGGCCTGCTCGGCGACCCGTGCGCCGACCGCGTCGTGAATCGCGCCGAACAAGAACTCCGCTTCGTCGGGGGCTTCCAGGTGCCGACGCACCGTGAGCCCCAGCGCGGCCAGCGCCGTCAGCTCAGCCTTGAGGCGGGTGGTGTTGGTCTCCGCTCGCAGCGCCGCGCAGACGCGCTTGATGGCGTCGCGATTGATCCGAACCGCGCCCTCGGCGTCGTGCGCGATGTGCCGCGTCAGCCACGTTGAGAGCACCGGTTTGGTGCGCTTCTTCTTCGACGACGCCGCCGCACGCCGCGCCCCGGACCCGGGTTTTGCTGCAGGCTGTCGGCCTTTCGGGTGCGGGGTCGCCACGGAGGTTACCGCCGGTCAATCGTGGCGATGTTCTGGAGCAGCTCGCTCATCTTGCTGCCGTTGTCGCTCTGGCCCAGGAGATTCTGGAACCCGCTCGGGTTCTGCTGGGCCATGTCGCCATGCTCCTTGTTGCCCCCGAGCAGCGTCTCGAAGAGCTTCTGAACCAACGACATCGGGTTCAGGAGCTGGGTGACTGATTTGAGAAGGTCGAGCGGATTCATGTGGGGCGCCTTGTGGTGGAGCGAGTGGACAGCTGTAGGAGTTCTCGCCATGCGTGAGACATTTGTTTCTGATTTTCAGAGAAATCGATCCGCGGACGATAAGTCATTGAATTGGCTTGATGTTTTTCGTCTGAAGGCGATCGCGGCATCGAACCCGGTCGGTCTGGACGCCCCTTCGAACCCGGTCAACTCGCGATCGGCTGCGCGCCTGTCAGACTTCGCTTCAGGGCGCTGGCGCGGGCGGCGGCGCTTCGGGCGGCGGAAGTGCTGCTTGCCCACCGAAGATCTTGCCCAGCGCGCCGCTCTCCACGAGCCCCATCACACCCAGCACCAGCGCGGCGATCGAATCGCCAGCGATGAGACCACCGCCGACGAGCGAGGTGGTGGACATGTCGTCGGGAATCTCGCCGCCGGCCGCCGTCTCCTTCGACGCGGCCCGCTTGGCGACCGTGTTCCAGATCGACGAGAACACGCCGCCCGCACCCCACCACAGGCTGGTGAGCAGCTCGACGAAGCCCGCGAACGAAGACGCGTAGGGCGACGGCAACAACACCGCGTCGAGCGTGAAGTCGAACGCGAAGCCGTTCTTCGACTTGATCCACGCCTGGTAGCGCGCGTTGCCTTTGATGGCCTTGCGCGCGATCTCAGTGACGAGGCCGATGGCGAGTCCCACGAGAATCGCCGGCATCTGCCAGCTCTTCGGCGCGGTGATCCCGCGCAGCGCCCCGACGAACTTGTACGTCATCGCGCTCTGCCACTGCGCCACCTTGGCTTCCGGGTGCGAGTGAATGTCGACTTTCAGGACGGGGTAGGCCTCCATGAAGACCTTGGCCATGAAGACTGCCAACACCGCCCCGAGGACCACGCCCACGAGCTGAAAGCGGAACTGCACGGTGCGGTTCGTTCCCAATCGCCACCCCGTAGAGCGATCTTGCTGCATGTCGCCACCGATGCTGCACACGACGAAGACGATGCTGCCGGCCAGTAACCCTGCGATGGGGTCGACCAGCCCCATGGCGGCCATCGAGATCACGCTCAAGACGAACGCGGTCGAGATTGGGTTGGAGTCCGTAATGCCGAGGCTGATTCCGTTCACCAGCATCATCAAGAAGCTGAACGCCACGGCGAAGAGCACCCAGCCCAGCGGGACGCTCAGCAGTTGGTTGGACACAAAGATCACCGCCACACCCGCCGCCGCGACGAACGCGTAGAGGCGGTTCATGTTGGTCTTCTTCCACGCTTCTTCCGGCACCGCGGCCTGGGCGCCGGGTGAGGCGACGCCTCGCAGCTTCTCTACCGCCTGCTTGAGGATGAGCGAGATGTCCACCATCGCTGCGCCCATGATCATCCCGAGCGCGATCAGGAACGCGAACTTGCGGTACGGGTCGTGCTCGCCCAGCCAGCCCATGGCGCGGAACCACGGCGTCATCTGGTCGAGCACCAGCGCGTACAGCATGGCCGGCACGGTGATCCTCGCGCCGACGATCATCGCCGCGCCGATGGTCGAGGTGCTGATGCCGGTCGCCGCCAGTGATGCCAGTGATGGAATCTTCTCCATCGCCAGCGGGAGCGCAGCGCCGATCCCGATCCCGCTGAAGAGTTGACCCACGCTTCGCTTGAGCAACTTCACGTCGGTCAGCGCGCGCAGAATGTTCGCGACCGCGAGCCCCGAGGGGTAGGTGAGCTGCAGCTTGTCGACGAGGATCGGCGTGTAGAGCATGCCGACGCCGATGCCGAACATGCCTACGCACAGGAAGTAGAGGATCAGCTTCCAGGTCTCCGGCTCCGGCAGCCCGAGCCACACCATCGCCTGAATCAAGACGCCCATCGCGGCCATCGAGGCCACCGACGCGGCCGCGGTCTGCATGTAGTTGGCGCCGTGCTTGCCCTCGGGCCCGTAGAAGTAGGTCACCACCGAGCCCAGGATGCCTGCCAGCACCTGCCCTCCGACAAAGAAGCCGAGCGAGAAGTTCATGTAGGCCGCCGTGACGCCTCCGAGCGGGCCGAGAATGAAGACCGCGATCAGCCCGAGGAACACGTAGTACCCCGCGCTGTTGATCGGCAGCAGGCGGGTGAGCAGGGGAGGTTGACTCGGGGACACGGCCGCAGCGTCAGGCTGGTTCATAAGTGGCGCGGACCATATGCGAACATTTTGGGTTTCCCGTTGGCCGTCAAAGGCCGGTGAGGCAGCAGCGCGCCATGTCTTCTCCTGCCAGCGCGTAGCGCGTCTTGCACCTAGGGGAACGCGCAGCACCCCGGAGCGCCGAACGCCGGGGCCAGCGCCGCCCGGCGGTTCGCGGCTCCCCCATCGAAGGGCCCACCGCCAGGGGTCGACGGGCCGTTGCTGTCCACGACGAAGAGCGCGCTGATCATCAGCGCCATGTCATGCGCCCACGGGCTGCTCCCGTTGTTGTCGTGACGCATCTCCATGCCGCCGTAGAGCGCGCGAAACTCGTCTTCGACGCGGCCGTCGGGCCCCCACTCAGTGCCGAGCAGCACCACGCCCGCCACGCCCGAGTTGTCCACCACGTACGCGCCGTAGTCGCGCAGCGCCTTCGCCACGATGTGCCCGGGCACCGACGTCAACTGGGCGTCGAGCGCGGCGAAGTCGGAGGCGCGCAGCGCCAGCAGTGCCCCCATCTTCAGTTCGGGCACCGTGCCGCCGTAGTAGTTGCTCGCGTCAGGGGCGTCGTACCCGGTGTCCGCTTTCACCGCCGGCCAACGGAACCCGCCGTCGTCGTTCGAGAGCGCCGTCCGCCCGTGCAGGTTGAACTTGAGCGCGTGGCGGATGGCACCGCTGGTGAACTCTCCCACGCGGATCGTGCCTCCGATCGACGACAACCCGCTCCCGCCGTGGGCGCCGCGAACTCCGTTGCCCAGCAGGCTGGTGTCCTGCCCTGCGTCGGCCACCGCGTGCAGCGCCGTGGCCACGCCTCCGTCGGTGCAGCGGGCGAACGGCTGCATCTGCACCAGAGACACGCCGTTGGCCTGAAGCACGGCCGTGCTCGCGTTGGGCCGCGTCTCCCCCCAGTTGGCGCGCGGCAGGTAGAAATTGATCGGAATGGGGACCGAGGCGATGACGATCCCCGCGTCGTCGGCGACGCACCGACCGCTGCCGTCGCCGCTCCAGCCGGCGCTCGACTTGAGGACCGTGGTGACCGCGGCGTTCGGGGTGAGAATCAGCAGGTCTTCGTCGAGCGCCGTGCGATTCGGCGCTGGAATTCCAGCGGGGATCAGCGTGGCCGACGTGTGCAGCGGCAGATTCCAGATCGAGTCGACCGCGAACGGCCACCGCCGCGGGTCACGCAGCAGGGGTGGGGCGCCGCCGTCTGTTCCTGCGTCGACGCCGGCATCGCGGCCCGCATCGGCGCCGCCGTCGTTCCCGGCGTCAGCGCCTGCGTCGCGGCCCGCATCG
>CAZFXD010000005.1:0-44918 GCA_964522795.1 uncultured Myxococcaceae bacterium | reverse complement strand
CGTACGTCGAGAACTTGTAGCCGCGCTTGTACTCGAACTTGTCGACCGCCTTCATGAGGCCGATGTTGCCTTCCTGGATCAGGTCGAGGAACTGGAGGCCGCGGTTGGTGTACTTCTTGGCGATCGACACCACGAGGCGGAGGTTGGCTTCGACCAACTCGTCCTTGGCGCGGAGCGCCTTTCGCTCTCCGATGCGGATGGCGTCGAAGTTCTTGCGGAGCTGCGCGGACGTGAGCTGCGCGTCGTCTTCCACCTGCTTGATGCGCTTCTGCTCGGTGCGAACGTCGCGTTCGATCAGCTCCACTTCGTCCGGTGTGGAGTTGAGCTTTCGCGTCGCCTTCTTCATGCCAACCGGCGAGCCGAGGGCCTCTTTGAGGAGCGCCTTCAGATCGTCGATCGGCATGCCGTAGCGTCGCTGGAACTGCTTCAACTCGTACTCGGCGCGGTCCACCACGTCGATCAAGCCCTTGATGTGGAACACGATGCGGTCGATCTGTTTCTTGTTCAGCCGCATCTCCTCCAACACTTCCATCATCTTGATGCGGGTCTCTTCGAGCTCGGCTTCCTGGTCTTTGCGCTTGGCCTCAGACAGGCGCTTGTGCTGCAGCTCGTGCTCCGCCTCTTCCACGTCGCGGTGCAGCTTGCGAATCTTGTCGAGGCCTTTGCAGATGGCTTCGATACGGTTCAGCTCGCTCTGGTTGAGCTGAAGCGCTGCTTCTCCGGTGGTGGCGTCGACTTCGGCCTCGACCTCGACCTCGGCTTCGCCCTCGGCGTCGGCCGGTTCTTCGGGAGCGTCCTTCACCACTTCGCGAATGCGCAGCTTGCCGGCCTTCAAGCGGGGGCCGATGTCCAGAATCTCATTCACCGCCACGCGGCACGCGAGAATGGCGCGAAGAATGTCTTTCTCGCCGTCTTCGATGCGCTTGGCGATTTCGACTTCGCCCTCGCGGGTGAGGAGCGACACCGAGCCCATCTTGCGCAGGTAGAGGCGCACCGGGTCATTCGATTTAACGCCGGGCTCTTCAACGGCCGGCTTTTCTTCCTCTTCTTCTTCCTCTTCGGCTTCGGCCGCCGGCTGGTTCTCTTCCGACGCGGCGACGGTCGGCTTCACTTCGTTCGACTCTGAGGCCTTCTGCGCTTCCACGACCTCGACGTCGTTGTCGCCGAACATGCTCATCACGTCGTCGATCTGATCAGACGACACCACGTCAGCCGGCAGCGCGTCGTTCACTTCGTCGTAGGTGACGAAGCCCTTCTGCCGCGCGTTCTCCAGAAGCTCTTTGACTTCTTTGCGCTCGCCAACCGGTTCTTCGTCGACTTCGTCCTTCTTGGCGTCCGGATCAATGCCGATGTCGTGCGCGAGCTCTTCCGCTGCAGCTTCGAGATCATCGCCGTCGACTTCGCCCTGGCCTTTGCCCAGCTTCTTCAGCTTCTCGCGGGCCAGCGCCGTGGTGTCGACCATGACGGTCTGAGGGCCAGTGGCGGTCGCGCCCGCAGGGGACCCGGAGCGCGCGCCCTTCTTGCCGACCTTCTTCTCGTCCTTCTTGCCGGCGGCGGCCGCGGCCTTCTTGGCAGCGACCGGCTTGTGGGCAGCGGTCTTCTTCTTCGACGCCTTGGACTTCGCGTTGGTTTTGCTGGTCGCCATGTGGTGGTGACTCCGGGACTACAAGAAAATGGCCAGTCTGTGGGCTGTTAGCCCAAGATCACATCGATGTTCAAACGCTGCGTGTACTTTCACGGGTTCCCAAAACCTGCCGTTTGAGAGCCAAAAGTTGCCCCTGCTGCTCCAGGAGCTCCCGCGCACCTTCTGAAAGATCAGCCGCCCCTGAAACAGTCCGGAGCTCACTTGTAATCCTTCGTAACTCATCATCAATTCCACGGACTTTGAGTTTGATGCACGTCGTGACGAACGCCACCTCAAGGGCGTCGCTGGAGGTGGGGAGCATGGCCTTCTCGATCTGCGAGCGAGTCCCCGGGGTTGCATCGTAGAGCGCGTCTTCCGGGTTGAGGCCGCCCAGCAGGCTCCCCACAAGCGATCGAAGCCCGTCGTGGCGGAGTTCGTCGGCCACCCGGAGCGTGTCTTTGGCCAGCAGGCGTTTCTCGCGAAGGGCACAGGCGACATACATAGCTTCGAGGGGATCGGCCGGCACTTCCTTCGCCAGCGGGGCAGGTTTGGGGGCGGCGCGCACGGTGGGGGTTGAACCTTTGAGCGCGGTCTCGAGTTCCGCCGCCCGGAGCCCGAAGTGGCGCGAGAGCGACGCAAAGAACGCCGAGCGCATCAGGCCCACCGGGAGCGCGGCCGCGAGCGGTCGGACCTTCTCCAGCGCGCCCATCTTGGCTTCGAAGCTGGCCGTCGCGCCCCCCGGGAGCCAGCTGGAGAACAGGTACTCCGACAGAGGCACCGCCGCTCGAATCAGCTGCTGCGCCGCCGCCGCGCCGTGGTGCTTGGCGAACGTGTCGGGGTCTTCACCTTCAGGCAGCGCCGCCACCCGGGCCTGGGCGCCGTTGGCCAGCAGCGCGGGCGCCAGTCGTTCGACCGCGGCGCGACCGGCTTTGTCACCGTCGAGGAGGAGCACGAGTTCCCTGGCTTCGACGCGCGCGAGCTGGGCCAGGTGCCCCGACGTGAGCGCGGTGGAGCACAACGCCACGGCGTTGAGCACCCCCGCCTGCACCATGCCGATGGCGTCGAAGTACCCTTCGCACAGCACAGCCGTCTTGGTGCGCCGGATCTCTTCTTTCGCCACGTCGATGCCGAAGAGGGTCTCGCTCTTGTTGTAGAGGCGTGACTCACGCGAGTTGAGGTACTTGGGGCCTTCTTCGTCGCCCAACAACCGGCCCCCGAACGCGATGGTGCGGCCCTCGGGCGAACGGATGGGGATGATCAGCCGACCGCGGAACACGTCGTAGTACCCCTCGGCGGTCTTGCGCTTCGCGACCAACCCGGCGGCTTCGGCGAACGCGAGCAACCCGCGCTCGCGCATGGGGTCGGCGAGATCGGTCCACGCGTTGAGCGAGAGCCCGAGGCCGAACCTGCGCGCCATCTCCTCGCTCACGCCGCGCTCCAGCAGGTATTGCCGTGCGTCCTTGCCCAGCTCGGGGTCCCACAGCCGCGACTTGAAGTGCTCGGCGGCAAAATCGGTCGCTTCCTTGATCTGCGCGCGCTCACGTTCTGTGGGGTCGACGGCGACGTCGAGGTCCACGCCGACCTCTTTGGCCAGCTCCTTCACGGTGTCGATGAAGGTCTTCCCCAGAAACCGCTGCATGAAGGAGAACGCGTCTCCCCCGGCGTCACAGCCGAAGCACTTGTAGCGCTTCGATTCCGGCCAGACGTGAAACGAGGGCGTCTTCTCGCTGTGAAAGGGACAGCAGCCTTTGTAGCTGCGGCCCGACTTCTTCAGCTCGACGCCATGGCGGGTGAGCAGCGCGATCAAATCGACGCGCGAGCGGATCTCGTCGATTTTCGACTCAGGAATCAGCACGAACTCGCCCCAAAAACCTTAGCCGCCGGCGCTGGCGAGCTGGCTTTTCACTTCTTCGGAAATGGCTTTGCCTTCGGCGCGACCTTTGAGCTTCGGGGTGACGATCTTCATCACCGCCCCCATGTCCTTGGGGCCCGTGGCTTTGGCTTCGGCGATGGCCGCTTTCACCTCGGCGCGAAGCTCTTCCGGCGACAGCTGCGCGGGGAGATAGGCCTGCAAAAGGGAAATCTCACGCGCCTCTTTGTCGGCGAGGTCAGCGCGACCGCCGGTGGTGAACTGCTCCAGCGAATCTTTTCGCTGTTTGATGAGCGTCATCACGATCTGCAGAATGCCGCCGTCATCGAGCGCGCCGCCGCCGGGCTCAACTTCCTTGTACTTGATCGCTGACTTGACGGCGCGCACCGCGTTGGTGCGCACTTCGTCCTTCGCGCGCATGGCGTCTTTCAAGTCAGCGTCGAGGCGTTCTCGGAGCGTCGGCATCAGTCACCCTGGGTACAGCGAGCGCTGATCAGGCGCCCTTGCGAAGCTTCTTCACCGCGCGTTTCTTGGCGGCGATCTGCTTCTTCTTCTTCTTCACAGACGGTTTTTCGTAGTGCTCGCGCTTACGAATCTCAGAGAGAATGCCCGCCTTTTCGGTGGCCTTCTTGAAGCGTTTGAGCGCTGCGTCGATGGGCTCGCCATCCTTCACGCGAACTGTGGTCACGAACTGAAACCTCCGGAAACTGGTGAACGCCAATGGGCGACCATTCGCCCTCAGCAGTTATGGGCGTATGGCCCAGAGGCCCTGAAAAGGCAAGGTGGCGCTTCAGCTGCCACGCCCGGCTTTCTTGGCCATGACCCGGAGCGCGGATTCCCACTGACGGGCCTCGACGTCGGTGAGGTGGGCGCGGGTCCACGGCGCCACCAGCGTGTCGACGTGGCTCTCGCCGGCCGCGTCGACGAACCCGCCGGCGGCCAGGTGTTCGCCCAGAAGTCGGCTGACGCGCGCCACCTGCTCGTGACTGGCCAGCTTCGGGCCGGGAGGCCGCTGGGTGGCACCGCCCGCGGTGGCCAGCGCGTAGAGGTAGACCACCACGGCCTGGGCCAGGTTGAGCGAGGGTTGCGCGTCAGCGGTGGGAATGGCCGAGACGTGGTGGCAGAGGGCCACGTCGTCGTTGGTGAGGCCGCTGCGCTCGTCGCCGAAGACCAGCGCCGTCGTTCCTTCCAGCCCGGCTCGATGCTCGGCCACTTCCCCCGGCCACAGTCGACGACGACCTTCGATGGCGCGGCTGGTGGTCCCCACGACCCAGGTGCAATCGGCCACGGCCTCGGCGAGCGTGGGGACGAGGCGAACCTGCTCCAGCACGTCGAAGGCTTTCACGGCGAGACGATTCAGCCCCGGGGCCTCGAGCAGGTTGGGGTTGGGCGAGACAATCACCCAATCGGACGCGCCGAAGTTCTTCATCGCGCGAGCCACTGCCCCGAGGTTGTCGGCGTTGCGGGGGCGGAGCAGCACCAACCGGAGGCGTTCCATGCCCCACCGCAGCTAGCAGAGCGGTGCGCGAAGCTGATCAGAAAACAAGGCTGAACCCCGCGGAGGGGCCGACCAGCAGGTCCCCGTGCGCCACGCCGTCGACCAGGCCGCGGTCGTCGAGCCACAAAGCGCGCGCCCCGATTCGAAAGGCCAACGGACCGAACCCGAGTGCCAGGTTGGCCCGCGCGTCGACCTGAAGGTGAGGCCAGAACGTCGCGGTGGTGGAGCCTTCCAGCGCCAGGGGGCCCACCAGCCACACCACGCCGCCGATGCCCAGCGAGGGCCCCGCGACAATCAGGTCTGGGGCGAACACCGAGTCCACCCCGCCCAGCAGGCGCAGGCGCGCCGAGTCGCTGGCGAGGACGGCGACCGAGAGGTGCGCGGACGCGAGGCCCAGGCGGTCCCATCGGTAGCTGCCGTCGTCCGCGGCGAGCGCGACTCCCGCCCCTTCGACAAACAGCCCGAGGACGTCGCCCTCCACCGACGCCTGCGCGCCCACGCTGAAGCCTCCGCTGAAGACCTGGGTATCGGCGCCCACCGAGAATCGCACCGGGGGGGCCTCCGTGACGCTCATGGTTGGCTCGGCCTCGGGCTGTGCCATGGGGGCCACTGCGACGACGGGCGCGTGGACGGAGAACCACAGCGACGGGTGCCATCGCGGCCGGAAGTGCACGGGCGCGTCCGCGCCATGTCCGCGAGAAGGGCCCGAGGGGGTCGAAGTGCCGCCAGAATTTCGTTTGCCGAACCGGGCCCAGGCAGGTGATGGCAACACCGAGAGCACGGCAACGAGACAGAGAATCGCGCGGTTCATGGTGCTGCCACAGACGGCAACTGTCCGAGATTATTCATTCGGCACCGTGGCTCTCGATTGGAGTCGCCTCGAGCCTTCGCTAGGCTGCCCCCCGCTCACGCCCCGGCGCCATGCCCGAACTCCCCGACGTCACCGTGTATGTGGAAGCGCTTCGCGCGCGCGCGAACGGCCGGGTGTTGCGCAATGTCCGGTTCGGCAGCCCATTCGTGCTCCGCAGCGTGGAGCCACCAGTCTCCTCGGCGCTGGGGCACGCGGTCGAAGACGTGACGCGGCTGGGCAAGCGGGTGGTGCTCCACCTGGAGGGCGATTTCCACTTCGTCATTCACCTCATGGTGGCGGGGCGGTTGTTCTGGAAGGGGATGGACGCGCCCGTTCCCGCCCGCTCCGGGTTGTGTGCCTTCGACTTCGAGAACGGCACCCTCCTCTTGACCGAGGTCAGCACGAAGAAGCGGGCGTCGCTCCACCTGGTCCGGGGGCGCGACGCGGTGCAGGCCTTTCATCGCGGAGGGCTCGAGCTGGCCGATGCGTCGCTTCCTCGCTTCACCGAGGTCCTCAAGCGCGAGAACCACACGCTCAAGCGAGCCCTCACCGACCCGCGCCTGTTCTCAGGCATCGGCAACTCCTACTCCGATGAGATTCTGCATCGGGCGCGGCTGTCCCCCGTGAAGTTGACATTCTCGTTGACCGACCCCGAGGTGATGCACCTGTACAACGCCGCGCTGACGACGCTCACCAACTGGACCGACCGGCTCCGGTCCGAGGTGGGCGCTGGGTGGCCGGAGAAGGTGACAGCGTTCCGCCCCGACATGGCCGTGCACGGGAAGTACAAGGAGCCGTGCCCGGTGTGCCGGACTCCGGTGCAGCGCGTGGTCTACGCCGAGAACGAAACCAACTACTGCCCCCGCTGCCAGACGGGGGGAAAGATGCTCGCCGACCGGTCGCTCTCGCGGTTGCTCAAAGATGACTGGCCGAGAACGTTCGAAGAGCTCGAGGAATATGTAGCCGTTCGAAACGGGTCACAGTAATTATCCCGGCCGAAATGAACACTTGCATCGCTGGTGGTGGGGCCCGTTTTCTTGCCGCGATGACGTTGCTGGCGGTTTCGGCATCGCACGCGGCTGAACGCACGCTGTGGTTGGTTCGCCCGCTGTATCCCGGCCAGGAAGCCGTGGTCGGGAGGACGCAGGACGCGATCAACAAGCTCATCCCCGCGGCCTCCCGCGGCAACGACATCATCGGCACCGCCGAGATGACCGCAGCCCTCAAGGGAAAGAAGTTCGACGACATTCCGTGCGTCTCGGTCGACCAGCGCTGCGCGGACCCCATCGACAAGTTCGTCTCCAGTCTCGGCTTCGACCGGGTGGTGCTGATCAAGGGCGGCCAGGACGAGACCGGCTACAAGTTCGTGGTGTCCAGCTACAAGCCCTCGTCGGGCGAGGTGGCGCCGGCGGTGGCGAACGCCCCCGTGCTGGAGAAGGCGCTGCTGGGCGCCCTGGTGCGCGTGGTCGATCTCGCTTCGACGCTGGAAGTGAAGTCGGAGCCGCTCGGCGCGATGGTCTTCATCGACGACGTGAAGGTCGGCGTGACGCCGCTCACGACCCAGGTGCTCCCGGGCGAGCGCGTGGTGCGCATCGACATGAAGCTCCACCAGCCCATCGAGGAGACGATGGTGATTCCAGTTCGAGGGAGCGCGAAGCTGGAGAAGGTGCTGAACAAGGTGGCGGCGCGGTTGATGATCTCGGCCTCGCCCGCGGGCACCACCATCGCGGTCGACGGCACGGTGTTGGGCAAAGATCGGATCGACCGAGGCATCGTTCCCGGGAGTCACACCATTCGGCTGACGGCCGAGAACCACAAGGCCTACGAACAGACGATCGTGGTGAAGCCGGACGATCACTACATGGTCGATAAGGCGCTGGAGCCGATCGCGGGCGCGGTGGTGGCTCCTGCGACCGGTGCCGCGGCCACGGCGGCGCAGACCCAGGCGGCGGCGCAGCGGGCGCTGGCGAATCCGTCGGCCGGAACACCGGCCTCCAACGCGGCGGCGATTACGGCGGCGGCCTCATCGCCGTCCAAAGAAGCGGAGTCGCTGCAGGACGAAAACATCTACAACCGCGGGCTCTACTTCCAGGCGGGCTTTGAGCTGAAGCACCTGGTTCACCCGCAGTTGGTCGGCGTGCCGCTTGGCACCTCGGGAGCCGTGGGCAACGGTCGCACCCGGACCAACCTGAGCGGGCAGCAGGACCTGTACGGCGTGTCATTTGAGCTCGGGACGTTCGGCCGGTACTTCGGTCTCACCATCTTCGGAGCGTCGTACCTGCAGAACGATGGGTTGTGGCAGATGACCATCGGCTCGACCGAAGGAAAGCCGGGACCGATTTTCGAAAATGAAGTGCCCAGGCTGCTCACCAAGACACGCATTCAGATGTTCCACGCCCGAGCGTTGGCGCCGCAGGTTCGCGTCGCCTTCTGGCGGCTGATGCTGTCGCTTCAGTTCGGCCTTGAGTTTCAGGGCGCGCACCTGTGGGACGACAACAAGGAGGACCGGTTCATCAAGTACAACGATGGGTTCTGGGCGTTCGAGCTGATTGGCTCGCTCCGCTTGAACGCGCGCTTCTACTGGATTGGCGGTCTCTACCTGTTCGCGTCGTACAACCACAACCGGCTCATCTACGGTCAGTCTGCGGCGGTCACGCCGGTCGACGCGAACGGCCAGCCGATTCTCATCTACGACCCGACCAAGAGTCCGCCGAACGACCTCGTGGTGAAAGACGGGGACGGGAAGACCAACGCCACGTCGTCCACCTGGACGACCGGCTTTAACCTGGGGTTCGGCTATGCGTTCTAAGCTGATGGTCGCTTCGTGTTTTCTGTCGCTGTCGGCGTTCGCCGGAGAAGCGCTCGTCGGCGCCGGCGTGGGCAGCGCGGACCTGTTCATCTCCGAGGGCAAGAAGCTCTTCAACAAGAAGCAGTACCCGAAGGCGGCCGAGCAGTTCCAGAAAGCCGTGCGCGCCAATCCGGGCTTGCTCCCGCCCTACGCCGACCTGGCACGCGCGCTGGTCTCCTCGAAGCAACTGCAGAAGGGGTGCTTCGCCTACCGCGTGTACCTGAAGGCGGCGGGCGTCGGTCCGGACCGCGCAAAGATTGAGGCCGAGGCCTCGTCGTGTGAAGCGAAGTTGAAGGCGCAGAAAGTTCCGAAGGGGCAGCCGCCCCCGGAGGACCTGACCCAGAAGTATGTCGAGCTGAAGGCGCAGTTCTACGGCGGCCTGGACAAGGGCGACCTGCTGGGCGCGCAGGGCGCACTCGAGTCGTTGAAGACGCTGGTGAAGGAAGGCTTCATCGGGCCTGAGCTCGGCGAAATGGCGCAGAAGCTCGGCGTGGCGTGCCTCGCCGCGGGCGATGAGATCTACAAGAAAGCCATCACCTCGGAAAAAGTCGGCTCCGACGTGCTGCGCACCGGCAAGCCGCTCTATCAGGCCGCCGCGGACGTGGGCTCGACGCCCGGGCTGGGCAACGCGGCCTTCCTGGACGGCGTGGCGCTCCTTCAGGACAAGGAATTCAAGAAGGCGGAGGCCTCGTTCGGCGACGCGGTGAAGGCCGACCCGAACAACCGCGAATACGTGTATCACCGCTCGCTCGCCACGCTCCTCGGCGGCGACCGGGCGGGTGCGCTCAAGGTGCTCGACGAGAAGCTGAAAGATGACCCCCGCACGCAGGTGATTCGCGTGGCGCAGTCGCTGGGAACGTCGACCGAAGCTGGCGCGGTTGAGCTCGAGAAGCTGCTGTTCTTGAGGAGAGGGCCTTCCGACAAGTAGCCTTGTCGCTCCCGAATGGCCGTCTTCATCTGTCAGGGTTGTGGCGCAGAGCACTCGTCGTGGACAGGGAAGTGCGGCAACTGCGGGACGACTGAGATTCTGAAGTTGTCCGAAGTGTCCGATCGAATGATCGGCCGCGAGATCAAGGGCAAGTTCGTCATTCTCAAGAAGCTGGGGCAGGGCGGCATGGGCGCCGTCTACCTCGCCGAGCAGAAGGGCATCGGCCTCAAGGTCGCGCTCAAGTTTCTCAAGTCGGAATTCACCAACGACGCCGAGATCGCGCGGCGCTTCCTCAACGAAGCGAAGAGCTACGCCAAAGTGGCGCACCCCAACGCGGTGGCCCTGCACGACTTCGGGCAGGACGAAGAAGGCAACCTCTTCATCGCCATGGAGTACTGCGAGGGCGTTGACCTGAAGCGCCTCATCACCGATCACCGGCGACTCGAGGTGGGGATCGCCCTGGACATCGTGATGCAGGTGGCCGACGTGTTGGCGCACGCCCACTCCAACGGGGTGGTGCACCGCGACCTCAAGCCCGAGAACATCATGGTGCGCCAGAGCATGCGCGGCGGCCATGTGAAGGTGCTCGACTTCGGCATCGCCCGGTTGATCGGCGAGGGCACGCGGCTCACCATCGCGGGGTCGATCGCGGGAACGCCGCGCTACATGGCGCCCGAGCAGGTCGAGGGCCGAGACATTGATCACCGGGCGGACATCTACGCGCTGGGGATTGTGCTGTTCGAGTGCCTCACCGGGGTGCAGCCGTTCGATGGCCCCACCATTACCGAGATTCTCCGCCGGCAGATGTCGATGCCCATCCCGCGCCTGGCCGAGGTCAACGTCGACGCGGACTATCCGGCGGTCGACGTGGTCATCCAGAAGGCGTGCCAGAAGACGCGCGAAGACCGGTACCAGTCGATGATCGAATTCGCCACGGAGCTGGCGAAGGCCATGCCGACCCAGAGCGGTCGGCCCTCGTTTTCACAGCTGAACCCGGTCCCGTCTGCCCCGGGGTTGGGCGAGACCCTGGTGCGGCAAGCGACGCCGAACGTGCAGGTCCCCGGCGGACTGGCCACGCCTGCGCCAGGGGCCTCGGCGCCGACCGAACAGGTGGCGCGGTCTGTCAGCTCTGACGCCATCAAGCTGGCGGCCGCCGACCGAGCGGGTGGGGCGACCATCTCCTCGGAGACGTTGGCCGTGGTCAAAGGCCCGGCATCCAACCGCATGCCGCTGTTCGTCGGCGGGGGCGTAGTGGCCGCTGTGGTGCTCGGCGTAGTGCTCTTCCGGCCAGCGCCAGCGGTGGTGGTGGCGCCGCCGCCTCCTCCTGCGCCGGTCGTGGTTCCGGTCGTGCGGCCGGCCGACCCGCCTCCGGTCAACGTTCCCGGGGCGTCGGACCGCGACGAGGACCGCGGCCGCGATTATCTGGCGAGAGCGCGAAGCGCCTGGGACCGGGGCGAGCTCGGGGAATCAGCGACCTACTTGAAGGACGTGCCCGGCAAGACGGAGGCGTACAAAGACGCGCTCTTGCTTCAGACCCGGATCAAGGAAATCAACGATCAACTCCAGCGCGCCGAAGCGCTGCAGAAGATCGGCGAGTGTAGCGCCGCCGAGCCCCTGTTCCAGAGCGTGCTGCAGAAGAACAAGGCAGTTGCCCGCGCGCTTGACGGGGCGAAGAAGTGCCGCGCCGCTGCGGTGCCGACCCAGCTCGAATAGGCGGTTGGCCCCGTCGCCTTGACAGCGTGACAACGCTTCTTAGCTTGGCTTCCGACGGGGCGAACCCGTCGCGAACCTTACGGAGGCGTCATGTACCTTTCGACACGATTTCCCGGTTTTCCCTCAGCTTTTTCCGATCGCTGGTTCCGTCCGGACGCGTTCTTCGAGTCGTTCTTCGGGCGCAGCGGGCGCACGGCCGGCGTGTTTCCGGCGGTGAATCTCTACGACAACGGCACGGCGTTTCTGCTCCGCGCCGAGCTCCCGGGGGTTGACCCCTCGACGCTGGAGATTGAAGCCAAAGGGGACCAGCTCACGGTGAAGGGCTCGCGCCCTGCGCCGACGGAAGACGGACGGACCTACCAGCGGCGAGAGACCGAATTCGGTTCCTTCGAGCGCACGGTGACCTTGCCCCAGCCGTTTGACGCGGACGCGATTGAGGCACGCATGAAGGACGGGCTGCTCGAGATTCAGCTCCCACGACATGCGAGCGCGCAGCCCCGAAAAATCGCGGTTCACTAACCAGTTCTTCCGGAGACGACCCCATGAAAAACCTCACTCAGACGCAGCCCAATGTTTCCACCGCCACCGGGGCGTTGACCCCCACACCGAAGACGCCGGTGACTCCGGCCACCACCGCCGCGCAGGACGTGTTCGAACCGAACGTCGACATCTATGACGAGGGCGGCGTGCTGTACCTGGCGGCCGACGTTCCGGGCGCCACGACCGACGCGGTGGAGACCCGTGTCGATGACGGCGTGCTCACGGTGCGGGCCAACGTCGCGGGCGTCGGCGCCACCTGGAAGCCGATGTACCTCGAGTTCTCAGAAGGCCACTTCGAGCGGAGCTTCCGGCTCCCCACCGACGTTGACGCCGAGCGCATCACCGCGACCTTGAAGAACGGCGTGCTCACCCTGGGGCTGCCCACGGCGGAGAAGGCGAAGCCGCGCAAGATTCAGGTGAAGCAGGGCTAGGGAGAGGCGGCTGTCCTTCAGGCGAGGACTTCCTCTTCCAGCGGCGTGCTCCCGTGCCATCGCATCAGCGATGCGCGCGGGGGCGCGTCGTCGCTCCATCGCACCAGTCCGAAGTGACGCTTGTGGGTCTGGCCGAGGTTCCCGAGCATCAGGCTGACCATCGGCATCCATGTTCCGGTGTTGACGTACACCTTGTCCCCGGGGAACGACTTCACCATCTCCAGGTGGGTGTGCCCCATGAAGACGGCCGACGCGTCGGGTCGGTCGAGGATCTTCTCTGCGAAGCGTTCGAGGCCAGAGAAGAACCCGATGTCCCGCTGAATGAAACGGGTGACCTTTTCAAACGGTCGTTTGCTCCAGAACTGAGGGTTGAGCCTCGCCCGCCCGAACGCCACGCCGCACGCGGCCAGCAGCTTCACGGTGAAGCGCGTGTCGAGCGCCAGCCCGCCGGCGACCAGCGGCCAGAACGGCATCACCTTGTCCACGTACTGTCGTTCTTCGAGCAGTTTGTTGAGCACGTGAATGACGAACATGCTGCCCCACGGCAGATTCAGGATGGGCTCACGATGCCCACGGGTGAGGAACACGCGGTCGAAGTCGAACGCGTGCATCGCCTCGAACTGGTGCCCGTGATGAAACTGCACCCCGGCGTGCGCGTAGTAGGGCCGCTCGCTCTCCACGTGAATCCGCGGGTGCGTGGGGTCGCCGGAGACGGCTTTGCGGAAGAAGCGCTGCACCCCGGGAAAATGGAATTCGGCGTCGTGATTGCCCGGAATGAAGACGATGCGCCGGCGCTCGCTGCGGAGAAACTTGCCCAGGGCCCGGGTGAAATCGGGGTGGCCGGTCAGGCACTGCTCGAGCTTGGTCACCGCCAGCCGCTCGGTGATGGCGTCGGGAAACGCGCCGTTCACTGAGACCTTGAGCAGATCGAAGATGTCTCCGTTGAGCACCAGGAGCACGTCGTCGTCTTCGTGTCGGCCGGTGGTGTACCGCTCCAGAATCTGCGTGAAGCGCTCGTCGTCCCGGAAGTCGTCGTAGATGTTGATCTCGCCCTTCTTCTGGCCGCTGCCGACGTGCAGGTCTGAGAACACCAGGCCGAGCTTCATGCGTGAAGTGTACCGCCAACCCGGGGCCGGTTTTGCGCTAGAAGACCCACATGAGCGAAATCGTGCATGTGTGGGCGCGCGAGATTCTGGATTCGCGCGGAACCCCGACAGTTGAGGCCGAAGTGACGTTGGCGTCGAAGGCGATGGGGCGCGCCGCGGTTCCGTCGGGAGCGTCGACCGGGGTCCACGAAGCCATCGAGCTCCGTGACGGAGATGCCCGGAGGTACCTGGGCAAAGGCGTGAAGAAGGCCGTCTCGCACGTCAACGACGTGATCATGAAGGGCGTGGTGGGGCTCGAGGCCCGAGACCAGGCGCGCCTCGACGCCAAGCTCCGCGCCCTCGACGGCACGCCCAACAAAGGGGTCCTGGGCGCGAACGCGATTCTGGCGGTCTCCATGGCGGCGGCCAGGGCGGCGGCGGCTGAGACCCACACCCCGCTCTATCGCTACATCGGCGGGGCGCAGGCACGCACGCTGCCTGTGCCGATGATGAACATCTTGAACGGCGGCGCCCATGCCGACACCCGCGTGGACGTGCAGGAGTTCATGGTGCTGCCCTGGGGCGCCCCGACCTTCTCGGAGGCGCTGCGCTGGGGCGCCGAGGTGTTTCACGCGCTGAAGAAGATTCTGAAGGGCAAGAAGCTGGCGACCGGCGTGGGTGATGAGGGCGGCTACGCCCCCGACCTTCCGCAGAACGAAGACGCGCTCAAGCTCATCATGGAGGCCATCGCCGCGGCTGGCTTCCGCCCGAAGACCGATATCGCCCTGGCGCTCGACGTGGCCGCGAGCGAGTTCTTCGACGGGAGCACCCGCAAGTACAAGCTGAAGGGCGAAGGGAAGGAATACGACTCGAAGGGCATGGTCGCCTACTACGAGGCGCTGCTCTCGAAGTACCCCATCGTCTCCATCGAAGACGGCATGGCGGAAGACGACTGGGACGGCTGGAGCGCCCTCACCAGGGCCCTGGGCCAGCGGGTGCAGTTGGTGGGAGACGACCTCTTCGTCACCAATGTCGAGCGCCTGCAGCGGGGCATCACCGCCGGCGTGGCCAACTCGATTCTGGTGAAGGTGAATCAAATTGGCTCGCTCACCGAGACCTTCGACGCTGTTCGCATGGCGCACCGCGCCGGCTACACCTCGGTGATGAGCCACCGGTCGGGGGAGACGGAGGACGCCATCATCGCCGACCTCGCGGTGGCGCTCGACTGCGGGCTGATCAAGACCGGCTCGGCGTCGCGGAGCGACCGCATCGCCAAGTACAACCAGCTCCTGCGGATCGAAGAGCAGCTCGGCTCAGAAGCGCGCTTCGCCGGCACCCAGGCGTTGAAAGTCGTGGCCGCGTGACGCGACTGCTGGTCGTCAACGACGATGGCATCGCCGCGGCGGGCCTGGCGGCGTTGGTCGAAGCGGTCACGCCGCTGGGCGAAGTGTGGGTGGTGGCGCCGGAGACTGATCACACCGCGGGCTCTCACGCGCTCACCCTGGCCAAGCCGCTGCGCGTTCGCGAGGCCGGCCCGAGGCGATTTGCCATCGACGGCACGCCGGCCGACTGCGTGTACGTGGCGCTGACCCACCTGCTCGCGGACCAGAAGCCCACGCTGGTCCTCGCCGGCATCAACCACGGCGCCAACCTCGCCGAAGACGTCATCTATTCGGGCACCGTGGCGGCGGCGATGGAGGGGCGGTTGTTGGGCGTGCCGTCGATCGCCTTCAGTCTGGTGTCGCGCCACGCGAGCGACTTCACCCTGGCGTCGGCGTTCGCGCGCACGCTGGTGTCGGCCGCGCTCGCCCACCCGGTGCCGAAGACGATGCTGCTCAACGTGAATATTCCGGGGCGGGTGGCTCCGGAGGGCGTGCGCATCACCTCGCTCGGGCGCCACACCTATGGCGCCGGGGTGATTCAGAAAGAGGACCCCCGCGGCCGACCGTATTTCTGGATTGGCGGCACCGGGTACGAGCACGAACCGATTCCCGGAACAGATTGCACCGCCGTTCATGACGAGCGCTGCATCAGCATCACGCCCCTGCAGCTCGATTTGACCGACCGACCGTTTCTCGAGGTGCTCTCGACGTGGAAACTCGAAGTTCCCGCGCCTTCACGGCCGCCCTCGCGCTAGGGCTCGTCACCTGCGCGACCCCTCGTCCGGCGGCGGTCGTGCTGTCGGAGAGCCACCAGGAGCCGGACGTGTCCGTCACCCGGCACCGCGTGGAGGCGGGGCAGACGGCGTACCGAATCGCGAGGACGTACGGCATCTCGGTGGACGAGTTGTTGTCCGCCAACAGCATTGATGACCCGACAGCGATCGCGGTGGGGACGGAGTTGGTCATTCCCGGTGCCAGCGCCCCGAGGCCCGTGGTGGCGGCCGATTCGCCCGAGCCCGAGCCTCCCGCGCGACCGGTCCCCACGGTGAAGCAGAAGCCGGTGGCGGTAGGCAAGAAGGACGGCGTTCTGGCCTGGCCGCTGCGCGGGGTCTTGTACGCGCGCTTCGGCAAGAAGGGGACGGTGGCACACGACGGCATCGACCTCGCCGCGCCTGCGGGGAGTCCGATCGCGAGCTCAGCAGATGGCACGGTGCTCTTCGCGGGCGAGCAGCACGGGTACGGGCTCATCGCCATCGTGGAACACGCCGGCGGCCTGGCCACGCTCTACGCGCACAACCGCGAGCTCAAAGTGAAGACCGGGCAGGCCGTGCGCGCGGGGCAGACCGTGGCCACGGTGGGCGACTCGGGGCGAACCTCGGGGCCGCACCTTCACTTCGAAGTTCGAAAAGACGGCTCGCCGGTCGACCCGCTGGAGTACCTGGGACCCGTGCCCAAGGCGGCCGAGCCGGGGCTCTCGCGCTGACGAGCGACTCGCCTCAGGCGAAGCGGCGGCGGCGGAGCAGGGGGAGGAGTCCCAGCAGCAGGAACGACGCGTCGGCGCCGCTGGTGCAGCCACACCCGCCCGCGCCCGGGCCGCCGGTGTCGCCGCCGTCCGTCGTCCCGGCGTCGCTTCCGCCGTCGGCCACTGTCGGACCCGCATCGCCGCCGTCGCCCGCGTCAGGCGTGCCGGAGTCTTGCGTTTGCGCGCAGCTGGCGAGCGGTTGGAAGGTGAACTTGAGGTCGGTGACGTTGACCGGAGCGCCGCCGGCGGTGCCCAGGGTCATGTAGACAGCCGAGTTCGAGCCGCACGGAACGTTGACAATGGCGGTCGCGGTGGCCGCGCCCTGCGTGGTGACGCTCGCCGTGGAGATGACCGTCGCGTCGTTGGAGAGGGCCGAGCCATTCTGGGTGAAGGTGATGGGCGCGCCGTCCTTGACCAGCATGCGCACGTCGGGAGCCGGCGCAGTCGGGTTGGGGATGATGCTCCCCGACTTCGCGGTGGCCTGGAGCGAGACGCTGCTGGCGCCGTTGGGCGTCATGATTTTGAACTGAATGGGGCCGGGCACGATCGACGCCACGCCCACGATGCCGGCGGCCTGCTGGCCGGCCAGCGCGTAGAACGCGCGGTTCTGGGTGGCGTTGGTGACGTCGAGCACCTTGGAGCAGCCGATCACGCCGCGGGCAGTGAGCTCGGCGGTCACCTTGGCCGCGGCGTTGGTGTCGACGGTCGCGAACGCCGTGCCCACCTTGGCCGCGAGGGCGGTGGCCACGGTGGCGAACTTGGCGTTGGAGGGCAGCGAGACCAGCGCGGCGTAGAAGGCCGCGTCGAAGGTCGCGCCGTTGTCCGTGCCGAGGAAGTGCTGGTTGCGCACCTTCCAGATGGCCGACGAGAGGTGCTGGCTGTCCTCGTGGACTTCGCCCCACAGCACGTCAGGGCACTTGAAGTCGCCCGCGAGTGAACGAAGCGTGGCGTCAGGGCGCACCACGGCGGTCTGCGTGCCCGCGCCGTTGATGCGAGGGCCCACGTACTCGCCCACGTTGGGGTTCTTTCCGAAGGCGGCAGCGAAGTAGTCAGCGAAGCCTTCGTGAATCGCCCCGCCTTCGTTGTTGGCCGAGCGGTTGTCGATGGCCACGGTGCTGGTGAGGAGATTGACGGTGGAGGTGATGACGCCGTGGCCGAACTCGTGCCACAGCACGGGGGCGTCGTACCCGAAGTCGGCCTGCGAACCCTGGAAGATCATCATCTGGTCGGTGTCTTCGAAATACCCGGGCGGCAGGACGACCTCGTCGAGCGCTTCACGTGGGAGGAACGCGGCGTTGTCGATGGGCAGCAGCTTGTTGACCGTGCACGCGCCGATGCCGAGCACGCACAGGGGGTTGTTCTGGGTGATCTCGTTGTAGTCGGGGAAGGTGATGTTGGACCACACGGTGACGGTTCTGGTCGGCGTGCGGTTGTTCGGGTTGTTGTCACGCATCTGGAACAGCGGCGTCGCGAAGGACGGGTTGGCGGCGCGAGAGAGGCCCTCCACCCAGTCGTAGACGCTGTTGATGTGCACGAAAGCGTGCACTTCAGAGAACTCGTCGGAGTACGAGGGGTCGGTCTGCGCGACCACGGTCGCCGTGCCGCCGATGGGCGGGTCGATGGGCGGGTAGACGTAGCTCCCGGCGTCGTGCAGGGCGACGTTGTTGCTCGCTCGCTGAATGCGGTCGCAGGCCACGGAGTCGTAGTCGAACATCAACCCGGCGTACGAGGTGTGGCCCGCGAGGCGCAGCGCGCCGGCGTCGAGTTTGCACGACTGGTTGGGGCAGCAGTTGAAAGAGGACACGCGCGCGCTGTGGAGGTACCCGGCGTCGTTGGTCAGCGTCACGAACCCACCGTCGAGCGCGAACACCTTGTACGAGCTGGAGACCAGCGCACCCCCGTCGGCCGACTTCAGCTTCACGCCCACCGTGTTCTTGACGCCGACGCCCGAGTCGAGCGGGCCGGGGCTCGAGGCGTACACATTCGCGTCGTCCGCGGCGGTGAAGACCTTGTTCTGGACCCAGAGCACCGCGCCGTCGTTCGCGTCGACGCCCACCAGGTAGTTCTTGGTGCGGTCGATGGTGATGACGTGCACCACGTAGCCCGCGTGCAGCGCGCCCTCACGAGCGAAGAACACGCGGCGCGTGCCACCGAACGGCACGCCGTTGTCGCGGAGCGACGGGTACGGCACCTGCTGCCCCGCGATGCGGAGAGCGCCGTCGGGGGTGATGAAGAACCGCGGGTCGACCTGGTTGGTGTCGACCGCGCTCGAGGAGACCGAACTCACGCGGCGGTCAAAATCGACCGTGACGACCACGCCCGCGCCGTAGACCTCCATGCCGAAGCTGCGCTGCTGGAGCGCGTACGAGGCGCCGAACCGGGTGCCGTAGGTGTTGGCCAGGACCAGCGTCGACGTCTCGGGCACGCCCAGGTCGGCCTTGTGCTGCAGCGCCCAGCGCAGCGCCGCGGGGCCCACGTCGCCAATCAACGGTTCCGAGAGGGTGCCCCCCGCATAGGCGACGGCGCCCGACGGCGAATCAACCCGGTGGGCCACCGGCGGAAGCGCGGCGGTGACGGTGGCAACGGCAATGGCGAAGAACATTTCGACCTTCCCTGTGGCTCAGCGGTGACCTGAATAACGTCGTGACGGTTGAAAGCGCGCAGAAAGTAACGGTATCTGCCCCACGCCATGAAGAAGCTCAACTGCGCGCTGCTAGGTGCCACAGGTCTCGCCGGACAGCAATTCGTGTCTGCTTTGGCGGGCCACCCGTGGTTTGAACTCAAGGGCCTCGCGGCCTCGCCCCGAAATGCCGGGAAGACGTACGCCGACGCCTTGAAGGCGCCCAACGGCATGTCGGCGTGGTTCTTGAGCGACCCACTCCCGAAGGCCATCGCCGAGATGAAGGTGGTCGCGGGCGATGCGCTCAACGGGGCCGACTACGACGTGGTGTTCTCAGCCGTGGAGGCGGACGTGGCGCGTGAGCTGGAGCCGAAGCTGGCCCGCACCAGCGCCGTCATCTCCGCCGCCAGCGCCTTTCGCTACGACGACGACGTGCCGCTCATCATCCCCCCGGTGAACGCTTCGCACAGCGCGCTGGTGGAGACGCAGCGGAAGAAGCGGGGCACCAAGGGGTTCATCGCGCCGATTCCGAACTGCACCACCACCGGGCTGGCGGTCACCTTGAAGCCGCTCGCTGACGCGTTCGGGCTCGAGGCCGTGGTGATGACGTCGATGCAGGCCGTGTCCGGTGCCGGGCGAAACCCCGGGGTGTTGGCGCTCGACGTCCTGGACAACGTGGTGCCTCACATCTCCAAAGAAGAAGGCAAGGTCGAGGTCGAGACGAAGAAGATTCTCGGCCCCGCCGGCGGCGCGCCTCACGACGTTCGCGTCTCGTGCACCTGCACGCGCGTGGCGGTGCTGGAGGGGCACACCGAGGCGGCCTGGGTTTCGCTGTCGAAGAAGGCCTCGGTCGCGGACGTCTCCGAAGTGCTGACCAACTTCAAAGGCGACGCCGCGGCCAATGGGTTGCCGTCGGCCCCGCCGCGGTGGATTGAGGTCCTGAGCGATCCGTTCCGGCCTCAGCCGCGGCTCGACCGGGACACCCACGGCGGCATGGCCACCAGCGTGGGCCGCATTCGCGAAGACGCGGTGCTGAAGAACGGTCTCAAGTACGTGCTGGTGTCTCACAACACCAAGATGGGGGCGGCCAAGGGCGCCGTGCTGCTCGCGGAACTTTTCAAATCTCAGGGCATTCTTTAGAAGCGCCACAGCGCGCGTTTGCACTATGAAGTGCGCAACAAGGAGAGGAATCCACCATGGCGTACGTCGTCGCTGAGCCGTGCATCAAGTGCAAGTACACCGACTGCGTTGAAGTCTGCCCCGTGAACTGCTTCTACGAGGGCGCCAACTTCCTGGTGATTCACCCGGACGAGTGCATCGACTGCGGTGCGTGCGAGCCCGTGTGCCCGACCAAGTCGATCTTCCCGGAGTCCGACCTTCCGGCGAAGTGGGCCGAGTACAAAGAGCTGAACGCCACGCTGTCCCACAAGTGGCCGAACATCGCGACCAAGAAAGAGCCGCTGCCTGAGGCCGAGCAGTTCAAGGACAAAGAAGGCAAGCGCTCGATGCTGATCGAGTAGCGGCCCGACGGGTTCGTTCACCGAACGGTCAGCCCGCCCACGCTCAGACCGCGCCGGGTGGTTTCTGCGCGGAGCGCCAGCTCCACTGCCACCCGCTGACTGCGCGCAGCGGCAGTCACTTCAATTCGTACGCCCTTGCGGCCGAGCCGTTCGATGCGGGCGGAGCGAATTGGGCCTTCGCGAAAGGTGAGGTTCAACGCGGGCTCCAGCCGCGCGGTGAGGAACCGCTCGATGCGCTCCACCATGGCGGCCGCGGCGGAGGTGAGCGAGGCGAAGCGCTCCATCGTCGGCGACTGGAAGACTTCGTTCGCTGGTTCTGGAGCGAGCCGAACCGCCGCCAGGGGCTCGGTCGCAGGAGCTGCGACGGCGGGTGCGTCGCCCACGCGCTCGAGCGCCCCCTCGCTGGTGGGCGGCGGCGGGCGCGGCGTTCGCGCTGGCGTTGGGGTCGAGCGTCGGCTGGTTCCTGGAGCGGAGACGGGCGTACGCACCCGGGGCCTCGCAGGGAGGGGCGAGGTGGCGTTGGCCTTCGCGAGTTCGCGGCGGAACTGGCCGGGAGATGGGGGGCGTTGGGCCGCGCGGCTCTCGGCAGGGGGGGAGGAGGCGACCTGGAAGTGGCTCATGCCCAGGGCTCTTCAGGGACGGTGCCACGCCAGGTCCCTGAATTTCGGGCTCAGTGTTCGAAGCCGTGCAGCTGGGTGGGCGCTGTTCCGGTCACTTCATTGAACGCCGCGGCGCAGTCTTCGACCGCCGCGGGTGAGCCCAGCACGGCCTTGCGCCAGTCGACCTCGCGGAAGATGAGCGCATCACGAACCTCGACTTCGGTGATGTTGCGCGTGGTCTCCCAGAACCGCCCCTTCACCATCGCGAGCGAGCCGCGCGGCAGCGACTCCAGCTTCGAGTACTGCCTGGGCTGCAAGCGGGCCACGACCTTCACTTTCGGGGGCGGTGGGCCGCCGCCGAAGGGCCCTTGTTTGGGTTTCGGGGGGAACCAGTAGAGCAGGGCCACCAGCTCGGCGTCGTCGCCGCCCGCGTTCTTGCCCTTCTTCTTCTTTGCCCCGGTCCACCCGGTGTCGTCGAGGACCAGTCCGCCCCAGGTCACGTCGCGGTCCAGGTAGGTGTCGCGAAACACTTCGGCCGCGCGGGCCACGGCGATGCTGTTGGCCCGGGTGACTTCGACCTCGAAGCGGTCTTTCAACACCGGGAGGCCGAAGTGAAAGCTGTCGATGGGCTGAACGCCGTGCGACAGCATCTCGAGCTTGGCCACGTCGAGCAGGGCGTAGTGGGGGGCAATGGCCCGGGCGGTGTCGAGCCACTCGGCCGGGAGCTCTTTGTCGATGCGGACCCGGCGCACCATTGATTGCAGGGCGCTGATGGCAGAGAAGCGCGGCGTGGACAGTTGGGTGGCCAGCGCTCGAACCAGCGCCGGGTCGAGGATGAATTCCTCGTCGCGCTTGTGAAAGTACGGGGCGGCTTCGCCCAGCGCGGTCAACAGGCCCCCCAGCACCTGCGTACACCCCTCCACGTCGGCGCCCCCTTTGAGCGCTTTGCCCAGGCGCGAGCGCGCGAAGCGCTTGTCGAGGTCGTCTTCGCGAAAGATGGGCGCTTTGCCCGAGCCGAAAATGGCATCGGCCTGCGCGAACGCGGTTTGAGACACCACCAACAGGCCCAGAGCGAGGCAGCGGGAACGCATGTGGGGCCACGGTACCATGAGTCGGCGGACGCACGGCGCAGGTGAATATTCGAGCCCGAGGCCAGCGCACATTGGCCCACGCGAGTCACGCCCCCGAGGCGTCGCCGACCTGTTCGACCGTCCGAGTGAGAACTTCGTTCAACCGCGCGCGATGGTGAAGGCGGAAAGCACGCCGTAGCACGCCAGGAGGGCCCCGCCCTCGAGGCGAGAGATGGTGCGCGCCGTTCGAATGAACACCGCGGCCAGCAGGGTCATGAGCGTGAGCGCGCCGAGGTCGAACGCGGCATCGGCGAGCGGCACGCCGACCTGACCTGAGAGCGCTGCGCTTCCGAGGCACAGCAGCGAATTGAAGATGTTTGAGCCGATGACATTTCCTACCGCCAGATCGGAGTGGCCGCGGCGTGCGGCGATGAGACTGGTGACCAACTCCGGCAACGAAGTGCCGATGGCGACGATGGTCAGACCGACGAGCCGGTCGCTCATGCCCCACGTGCGAGCAACGCTGACCGCCCCGTCGACGAACAAGACGCCGCCCGCCAGCAAGATCGCCAATCCGATGGCGGCGGTGACCCCGGCTCGGCCCACGCCACCCGGGTGAGGTGCGCCCGCGGCATCGGCCAGTTCAGCGGTGACCACCGTATCGCTGGCCGCCGTTGAGAGGGTGATGGCGGAGCGTGCGGCGTACACCATCCACCCGGTGTACGCCGCGGCCAGCGCGAGCAGGCCCCGCCCCACAAGCGGGCGCACGCGGCCCTCCCCCAAGAGCGTGGGGGTGAGCCCCGTGCGAAGCAGGGGCACCGGGAGTTCACGTCGCCGCAACGCACCGTCGACGCGCGCCGGTCGCGTCAGCGCGGCCAGGCCGAGAATCAAACCGATGTTCGCCGTGTTGGAGCCGATCACGTTCCCCAGCGCGACGTCTCCGTGCCCTGCGTGGGCGGCCTGAATGCCGACGATCACTTCTGGGGCCGACGTGCCGTACGCCACCACCGTCAGCCCGATGATGATCTTGGGCACGCGAAGGCCCAGCGCGAGCGCGGAGGCCCCGCCCACGAACCACTCGGCTCCGAAGTAGAGCAGCGCCCCGCCGCCCAGAAGACCCAGCAGCGCATTCACGGGGTCCGCCTCCGCCCAGAGGTCCCACGGCGACCACACGGATGACGGGCGATGTTTGTCATGTGGCCGTCGAGCTTTCTGCTTCATCAGCGGTGGCTGCGGCGCCCGCGGTCTCGAGGGACCGCAGCAGCACGCGACCCAGCGTCAAGCCTGCGGCGGCCGCCACCCCGCTCGCAGCCAGCACGCCGAGCTTCGCCGCGGCGAGAAGTTGTGGGTCGAGAAAGGCGAGTTGGGCGATGAACAGCGCCATCGTGAACCCAACGCCGGCGACGGCGCCCAATACGACCAGGTGGGGAACCCTGATGCCCGACGGGAGCGAGGCGAGGCCCATCCGAGTGGACAGCCAGCTGGCGAGAAGAACGCCGACGGGCTTTCCCACGACGAGGCCGAGGCCGACGCCAATCACCACGCGCCACGCGGACGCGTCGAGCTGAAAGCTCCCCAACGCCACCCCGGCGTTGGCGAGCGCGAAGGTGGGCATGATTCCGAAAGCGACCCACGGGTGCAGGGCTTCGATGAGGCTCTCGGCCGGCGAGAGCGCCTCGCGGCGCGCCACATCCACGTGCCGCAGGGTTTGGGACAGCTCGTGCGACGACAGTTCACCCGCGCTCAGAACGGAGAGGTGTTCCAGTTCTTTGCGGACACCGGCCATGAACCCGTCGGGTCCGAGCCAGGCCCGTACGGGCGTCAGCAGCCCGACCAGGACACCCGCGATGGTCGGGTGAATTCCCGCGGAATACACACCGAACCAGGCGACGACCGCCGGCGCGATGTACGCGAGCTTGCTTCGAACTCCGAGGCGCTGCATGGCCACGATGCCCGCAAACCCGGCCGCGGCGACGGCGAGGCCCGCCCCGGAGATTCCGGTTGAGTAGAACACCGCGATCACCACGATGGCCCCCAGGTCGTCGATGACCGCCAGCGCGAGCAGGAGGACGCGCAGTGCCGGCGGTACGCGGCGACCCAGCAGCGTCAGAATGCCCACCGCAAACGCGATGTCGGTGGCCATGGGAACGCCCCAGCCCGACCGGGTCACCGAGGCCCCGGCCACGGTCAGATAGAGCACGGCGGGCACCAGCATGCCGCCCGCCGCCGCGGCCGCGGGCAGCGCAGCGCGGCGCCACTCCGACAATTCTCCGTGGTGAATCTCCCGGCGAATCTCCATGCCGACCACGAAGAAGAAGACGACCATCAACGCGTCGTTGACGAACCACTCGAGCGAACGTTCGAACGAGAAGGCCCCCAGGCGCAGCCCGAGCGGCGTGTGCCAGAGATGAAAGTACGAATCAGCCCAGGGGGAGTTCGCCCACACCAGCGCGACCGTGGCGGTGAAGAACAAGACGATGCCGCTGGCCGCCTCGATTTGTAGAAACCGCTCCAGGGGGCGTCGGGCCAGTCGGGCGAACCGGAGCAGCGGCTCCCAGGCTTCAGGAGGAACCGCGGGCAGTTTGGAGTGGCCGTTCGCGCTCGTGGACATCGCCAGTTCCCCACGGCACGTGTGCCGTTTGGGATGGCGGCCCGACCATCCTCGACCCTGCAGTGAACATCACTGCACCCTTGAAGATTGGCCGACCAAGATGGCACAGGGCGCACCTTCGGTCGAGAACTGGCGGCGGTCACCCGGGGGCGCCGTGGCTCCGCGCGCGGGCATGGGTCAGGTGGCGAGGTCGGAGGTGAGCATGTCTGCCAGCGAGCGAAGGACCTCTTTGGTGATCTCGAGCTTCTTCGGTCCGACGCGGGCCATGACCTGGTCGACCGCGAACTCCACCGTTGCTGGGGAGGGGTGGTCGAGCGCGTGGCCTTTGGTGGTCAGCCCGAGCGAGACGCGACGGTTGTCCTTCGGGTCGCGGCGCCGGGTCACCAACCCCTTCACGGCCAATCGGCGGAGACCCACGGACACGGTTCCCCGGTCGAGGTGCAAGACCCCCGCGAGTTGGCTGGCGGTCAGGCCCGGGTACTTCCCGATGCACCGCACGAACAGTCGCTGCTGCGCGGTCACGCCGAGCGTGCGCTCCATTCGGAGTGAGGTTCGCTCCAGCGCATGGTTGAGCTGCCAGAGGTGCTGCAGAAAATCGAGCGCCGGTTCCAGGGCAAACTCGGCGGCCTCGTCAGGGTCTCTCATCGCATTCCTCTTCGTCGAGCGTGAATGAGCGCTCGAAGCATCCCGTCAATCTCCCGCTGGGTGCGGATGAACAAGTGTGCCGCGGATCGTCGGGAGTTTCCCACCCGGACCGTGAGCAGTCGACCCGGTTGATCGATGAGAAACACGTCCTCATCAGTCACGTCGTCGCCCACGTAGATCGCCGTGTCGAGCCGCAAGCGCCTTCGCAAGGAGAGTACGGCGTCACCCTTGGTGGGGGCGGCCAGCGGCACGATGTTCAACACACATTTTCCGGGAATGATGCGCATGGGGATGCGCAGCCGGCCCACCGCCGCGCGCACCGTCTGTTCGGCGGAGCGTTTCCGTCTGGACCTGCGGTAGTGCACTGTCAGCGACAGTTGCTTGTCTTCCAGGTCGAGCCCGGGCGTGGTTCTGACGAGCCGCTCCAGCAACTCTCGCGCCGGCTGGAGACCCGCCCGCGACCGCGGCCGGGGCGCGCCGGTCTCGAGTCCATGATTCCCGACGATGAACCTCACCTTCGCGGCACCCAGCCTGGCCGCGACGTCGGCGGCACTGCGCCCGGAGACCACCGCGGTGGGAAACAAGCGCCAGGCCTCTTCAAACAGGGGGCGGGTGGCCGCGCGCATCCGGGCGGTTTCCCGGTTGTGGACGATGGGAGCGAGGGTGCCGTCGAAGTCGAACGCGAGCAACGTGCGTGACCAGGCCACCTGCTCAAGGGTCTCGAGATTCTGCCGGGTGAACAGGTATTTCATGCAGGGCTGGAGCGGACCGGGAGCGACGGCTCAGACAGTCGCCCGGTCATTCGTTCGCGTCGTCGGAACTCGGCCGCGTCGACCAACATTCGCCCCGCCCAACGATAGACGTTGAACTCCGAGACCAACCGTCGCATCGACTGCATGCGCGTCCGTTGCTCGGCGTGGGGCATCTTCAGGGCAGAGGCCAAAGCCTCGCTGGCTTGCCGGAAATCGTAGGGGTTTACGATCAACGCTTCGGTGAGGTCGCGGGCGGCGCCGGTGAACTGGCTGAGGATCAGCACGCCCAGTTCATCGTCATGCGCCGCCACAAATTCCTTCGCGACCAGGTTCATTCCGTCGTGAAGACTGCTGACGTAGCAGAGGTCGGCGGCGCGCAAAAATTTGAACACCGTCGGCGGCTCATGGTGGGTGCGGAGCATGACAATGGGCCGATAGGTGCCCGACGACCACTTGGCGTTGATGCTGGCGGCCAGCGCCTCGACGCGTTCATTCAGCTCCTGGTATCGGGCGATCTTCGTTCGGCTCGGCGCGGCGAGCTGTGCGAAGGTGAACTTTCCTCTGAACTCGGGGTGGCGGGTCAGCAACTCGTCGACCGCGGAGAGGCGCTCTTCGATGCCCTTGGTGTAGTCGAGGCGATCGATGCCAACCCCCAGGAGCGCGTCAGGCTCAAGGCCGAGTTCCTGGCGAACCGAGGTCCGGCATTCGGCCACGCTGGGGGACTTCTCCAGCCAATGCACTGGCCACTCGATTGAAATGGGGTAGGGCCGTACGACGGTGCCGCGGTTCCCTTGGATGACCGCGTTCTTCTCGCGGTCAATTCGGCTCTCCATGAACGCGTCCACTGAATCGATGAAGTTGTTGCAGTGCTGTTGGGTGTGAAACCCCAAAATGCTGGAGCCCAGCAGCCCGGAGATGAGTTCTTCCCGCCATGGGCAGATGCCCACGCGCTCCGCGTTCGGCCAGGGAATGTGCCAGAAGGTGAGAATGGTCGCCTTGGGGAGGCGTTCTCGAATCATTCGAGGCGCGAGGGCAAAGTGGTAGTCCTGCACGAGGACGATCGGGTCGTCTGAGTCGACCTCCTGGCACACCGCGTCGGCGAAGCGCCGGTTGACGGCCTGGTAGTGGGCCCAGTCTTCTGACCGAAACACCGGGCGGGTGTGCGCAATGTGACACAGCGGCCACAAGCCTTCGTTGGAGAACCCGTAGTAGTAGCCCTGCTCCTCTTCCGTCGAGAGCCAGACGCGCCGGACGAGGTACGACTCTTCGCCTGGAGGGACCCGCACGCGGTCGTGGGCGTCGACCGTCTGCCGGTCGGCCGATCCACTCCCGTGCGCGACCCAGACGCCCGAGCAGGCACGCATTACGGGCTCCAGCGCCGTCACCAGTCCGCTGGCCGGGTGGAGCACGCGAACACCGGTGGGCGTCTTCTCATGAATGTACGGCTCGCGGTTGGCGAGGATGACCACGCGCTCGCCTTGAAGATGTTGGGTCAAGGTCGCTCGAAGTCGCGCCGCGCTCCACGGGCCGCTCCGAGCTTCTGTTTCGCGCTCGCGCGCCAGGCGGTCGACCAGTGAACGCACGTCGCGCAAGAGCGGCTGAAACTCGCGAGGCGCGTCGCCGGTGAGGGCGCGCCGAAGCTCGAGCGTCCACCCTCGCCAGGCGAACCGCGCCGCCAGCAGGGTGATGACCGAAGCCGCCAGTGAGAGCAGGAAGAACCCGATGATGAGAAAGTTCCGAGTCGTGGTCTCCCGGCGCTCGAGGTAATTCAAGTCGTGCACCAGAATGATGCTGCCGAGTTCCACCGCCACCGTGGTGGCGCTCAGGTGAACAGGACCGGAGCGAAGTTCAGAGGTGATGGCCCATGACCCGTCTGCGTGTTCGCCGGCGTCTTTCATGCGCCCGAGCACGATGTGACACGGGAACTCGAGCGGGTAGGCGTCCGTCGAAGCGACGAGCGTGCCCTCCACCGAGCAGGCGGCCGCGCCCATGATCCGCTCGTCGCGCGTGATGTCGGCGAGAATCTCGGTCAGTCGTGCCCGGTCACCCCAACTCTCGGACAGACTCTTGCGGGCGGAGATGACCGCCAGCCGCGACCGGAGCGACAGGTCGTGCTCGAACCACGCGCGGGTCGTTCGTGCCAGCACCACGTCGCCGCCAACGGCGAGCAGTGCCAGGCCCACGATCAGCGCAAAGAGGAACCGAGCAGCGCGGCGCATGGCTATGATGGTACCCCCGAACCGTTGGATATCCAACATGCCTGTGTTACGAGATCTTCATGACGCTTGATGAGTTGGGGTTGATCGGCAACTGCCAGGTCTCCGCGTTGGTCCGCCGCGATGGCGCGATCGTGTGGTCGTGCATGCCCCGCTTCGATTCCCCCCCGGTCTTTGGCGCGCTACTCGACGAGAGGGCGGGTGGCAGTTTCCTGATCGGCGCGGCCGACAACGCGGTGGGCGTGCAGCGATATCTCCCCAACACCAACGTGCTGGAGACGCGCTTCGAATCCCCGCAGGGTTCTTTTCGGGTGCTCGACTTTGCGCCTCGCTTCAACCTGTTTGACCGGAGTTTCCGGCCCACCAAACTCATTCGCATTGTGGAGCCGCTGTCAGGCACGCCGCTGATCCGGGTCTCCTGTAACCCCGTGTTGGGCTGGTCTCGAACCCCGGCGACGCGGGAAGCCGGGTCGCATCACCTGTCGTTCCGCGGCTTCGACGCCGAGCTTCGACTGACCACAGACGCGTCGCTCTCGTACCTCCATGGCGAACCGTTCGCGTTGACCGAGCGGAAGCACTTCGTGTTGGCGTGGGGGGCCCCGGTGGAGGAGCCGTTGGCGCCCTTGTGCGAACGCTTCCTCCGAGAAACGGTTCGCTACTGGCACCAGTGGGTGAAGCACTGCGACATTCCGCCGCTCTACCAGGAAGAGGTGATTCGCTCGGCGCTGGTGCTCAAGCTGCACTGCTTCGAGGACACGGGCGCGATCGTGGCGGCGCTCACCACCTCGATCCCTGAAGCGCCGGGCTCCGGCCGAACCTGGGACTATCGCTACTGCTGGCTGCGTGACGCGTTCTACGCGCTGGGGGCTTTTCGTCACCTGGGCCAGTTCGAAGAGCGGGAGCAATTCATCTCGTTTCTGCTCAACGTGGCGGCTTCGTCTCCCGATCTCGATCTCGCGCCCCTGTACCGAATCGATGGGAAGTCCGATCTGATCGAGCGCACCGAAAGCGCCTGGTCTGGGTTCCAGGGGGAACAGCCGGTGCGAGTGGGCAATGAGGCGGCCTCGCATCGCCAGAACGACGTGTTCGGGGAGATGGTGCTCGCGCTCGCCCCCCTGTTCCTCGACGCCCGGTTTCGCGAACAGGTGACACCGCCGATCCTCGATCTGGTCACGCGACTGTCTCGAAAAGCCGTTCGCGTGGCTGGTCAACCCGACGCGGGCATCTGGGAGTACCGCAAAGAGTGGCGGCCCCAGACCTTCAGTTCGGTCATGTGCTGGGCGGCGGCCGACCGCATGAGTCGCATTGCCAGGGCCCATCGCCCGGCTGATGCCGAGGAATTCGTCCAGGCCGCGGCGCGAATTCGAGATGAGATTCTTCAGAAGGGCATCTCCCACAGCCGTCGCAGCCTGGTGGCCGACTTTGGTGGAACCGAGGTGGACGCGGCGTTGCTCCAGGCGGTTTCACTGCGACTGCTGCCACCGACCGACCCGCGGATGCTGGGCACCGTGGAGGCCGTTCGCGCCGACCTGGAGCACTATGGCTGGTTGAAGCGCTACCGCACCAACGATGGGTTCGGTGTGCCGGTCGTGGCGTTCATGCTGTGCACCTTTTGGTTGGTGGAGGCGCTGGCCACACTGGGACGCATGGAAGAAGCCTCCGCGTTGATGGCGCAACTTCCCCGGGTGCGCTCGCCGCTGGGGTTGTTGGCGGAGGACGTGGATCCCACCACCGGCGTGATGTGGGGCAATTTCCCCCAGGCCTACTCTCACGTCGGCTTGATTCACGCGGCGTTCGCCGCCGCGCCACGATGGGCTGAGTTTGGGTGATGGAGAAGGCGGGAGCCACCCTGTGGACGTGGCTGTCGGCCCTGCGCAGCCTCTCGCAGCGGGCGCGAGCGGAGAGTGCGCGAGTTCAAAATCGTGCAGCGGCGCTGCTGCGACGATTCTTCCCGTCGGAGTCGCAGCACCTCTTCGCGCTCACGGTGAGCGTGGGGGTGGTGTGTGGATTGGTGGCGGTGGCATTCCATCTCGGGATTCGCACCGCCGAGTCGTGGCTGATTGATCAAGCCTTGCAGGCCCCAGGCGAGTCCTGGGTGCTGTGGACGGTGCTGTCTCCCACCCTGGGTGGGCTCGTCGCCGGCGCGCTCTTGACGTTCGTGGTGCCAGGAGCGCGAGGCTCGGGGATCCCTCAGGTGAAAGCGGCGTTTGCCTTCGAAGGCGGCCGCATTCGAGCTCGTGATGCGGCAGGGAAGTTCTTCATCTCGATTCTTCAAATCGGGTCTGGTGCGTCGTTGGGGCGTGAGGGGCCCACGGTTCACATCTGTGCAGGCGCGACGAGCTTGCTGGCCCGGTTGACCGCGCTCCCTGCGAAAGACATGCGCCGCCTCTTGCCGGTGGGCGTCGCGGCGGGCATCGCGGCCGCGTTCAACGCGCCCATCGCGGCTGTCACGTTCACCATTGAAGAAATCGTGGGCACGCTGGACCACGCGGTGCTCTCGGGGGTGGTGGTGGCCGCGGCCCTCGCCGCCGTAATCGAGCGAGGCGTGCTCGGGGTGCATCCGATTATCGAAGTGCAGCAGTCGTATGGGCTCGACCACCCCGCCTCGCTGGTCTTCTACGCCGCGTTGGGAATCTTCGGCGGCGTGGTGTCGGTGATGTTCACCGACGGGCTGCTCACGCTGCGTGCCTGGTTCAGGGACTTTCGGGCGCTGCCGCATTGGTCCCACCCGGCGGTGGGCGGCCTGGTCACCGGTGCGCTGGCGGCCGCGGTGATGGGCTTGCTGCACACCACCGGGGTGACCGGAGGTGGATACGAAGCGTTGGGCAAAGCGCTCGGCGGGCAACTGGAGCTCAAGGTGCTCCTCGCGCTGGGGGCGATGAAACTGGTGGCCACCGTGTTCTCGTATTCCAGCGGGGGGGCGGGCGGCATCTTTGCCCCAGCGCTCTTCATCGGTTCGATGCTGGGCGGTGCCGTGGGGTACCTCGATGTGTCTTTGCTGCAACACGAGCCGCAACAGTTGGGCGCGTTCGCGCTGGTGGGAATGGGCGCGGTCTTCGCCGGGGTCATTCGGGCGCCCATCACCTCGGTGCTGATTATCTTCGAAATGACGGGCGGCTACGGGCTGGTCCTGCCGCTGATGCTGGCGAACATGACCTCGTACGTCATCGCGCGTCGGTTGCGGGCGACGCCGATCTACGAAGCCCTGCTCGAACAGGACGGCGTCTCGCTCCCTCGGGCCGCGGTGCGGGCGCATCCGCTCGACCAGGTGTGGGTGTCAGATGCGATGACCACACGCGTCGTCTCCGTCCTGTCCACCGATACCGTAGGGGACGTGCGTGATTCGCTGCTCGCCGCTCCCTTCCAGTTGGTGCCCGCGATTGATGAGACCGGGGCCGTGCGAGGCGTGGTCTCGCTCAGCGACATGAGAACCGCGTTGCCGCCGACACCGATGACGCAGTTGCTCCGCAAGGCCGAGACGACGCTCGCGGACGTCCCCCTGGCGCGCGCGATGGTTCAGATGAACGACCGCGGCGTGCGACAGTTGGTGGTGCTCGATTCGCAGACGGCCTCCCGCCTGGTGGGCGTCTTGACCATGACCGACGTCATTCGAGCTCACGCCGCGGCGGTGGGGGTCGAACCGCCCCGGCAGTCGGAGCGACTTCACGCAGAAGGGTTGTTGGTCGTTCGTGGGAGCGACCTGGTTCAAGAGGTGCCGACCGTGGCCGCGGGCGCCCCCATGGACGAACTGGTCGACGCCCTGGCTCGCTCCGCCCCTGGCGTGGTGCTGGTGCGTGCCGTGGCCGGGAACACGTTGGGGATTGTCATGCTCGAACAGGTTCGCGACTTCATTCGGGACGATCGCCTTCAGCGAATGCTCGTCGCGAAGGACCTGGCGCGGGCCGTGCCGACCGTAGAGCGCACCGCGTCGATGGCACACCTGGTCGCGGTGAGCGCGTCCGCTGACTCCCCGGCGCTGATTACGCCTCTCGAGCAGGGGGGCGACGGGGTGATTACCCGCGCCGCCCTGGGGACCGTTCTGCTCGAGTGGTACGGACAGTCAGCGCGAAAGCCGACGCCGTCGCCCGGCCTGCCAACCTAGGTGAGTGGCGGAGGGCTTACCGGGTCCAGTTCGATGATCTCCGCGACCAACTCGGAGAGGTCGTCGTCGCTCACCCGCTGGAGAGACAGGACGTGGAGGCCGAAGCGCGCGCCGTTGTCGAATTCGAGGGTGAGCGCGTCGAGGTCCAGGGGCAATCGCTGAAACCGCAGCCCGACCACGGCCGGGACGGAGGCCCGCGCGCGCGCGCTCCAGGTTCGCTTGGGAATGACGAACGAGAGAATCGGGCAGAGGCGTTCGTCTTTTGAACACAGCCAGGTGGTCATGGAGACCTGGCGCTACTTCTGGGCGCGAAGGTCGTCGCGTCGGTTCTTCTGCCAATCGTCTTCCGAATGTCCCGCTGCGGCGGGTCGCAGGGCCCCGTAACTGACCGTGCTCAACTGCGGCGTGGTGACGCCGAGAGAAACCAGATACTTCCGGGCCGCTTCGGCTCGTTGCTGCCCGAGCGCCAGATTGTACTCCTCGGTCCCGCGCTCGTCGCAGTTCCCTTCGATGCGAATCACGGCGCCGTGATTCGCCACCAGGGCGTGGGCCACACGCTGCAACGTCTCCATGCTTGCGGGTGTCAACAACCCGCTGTTGAAGTCGAAGTAGAGCGTGGCGTGCTGGAGCGCCTGCTCGAGTTCGTCGGCCGTGCTCGTGGTGACCGAGACCACGCGAGGGGGCTCGCTGATCGCTGGCGTGGGCGACGCCGCATGCGCGCCTGGGGCGCTGGCGGTGGCGGGGGCGTGCGCACACCCGAGGAAGAACGCGATTGAGACCAACAGGGCCGGGCGAAGTGAGTTCATGATCGGTGGATCTCCAATGGTTGGATATACACTGATTTTACATTCCATGGGGCCGCGTCGCAAGGTCATTGTCGCGGGCGCCGGCGGGGTGGGGGCGCGTTTGTGGCCCGCCATTCGATGAGTGACGTTTTGCGGAATGCCGGGTACGTCAGGTCAATGGTGGCCTGGCGAAGAACGGAGTGGCGTCGGGGGCCTCGATGACTTCCGAAATTTCTGCCGAGGTCTCGTACGTCGCGCTGCTGTTCGGGCTGTTCGTCGTTCCGAAGGTCCTGCAACGCTGGCGAATCCCCGCGGCCATCACCAGCGTGGCCCTGGGGGCGATTGCCGGCCCCGGCCTCGGCCTGTTCGAGCACGACGAGACCGTGGCCCTGCTCTCCACCCTGGGGATTGTGGCGCTCTTTCTCTTCGCCGGGCTCGAGGTCGACCTGGCCGCGCTTCGCAGAGAATCACGAACCATCGGAGAGCATCTGGTGGTTCGCTTGTTGGCGCTCGCCGGCGGGGCGGCGGCCGTCGTGGCCATGCTCCCTCTCGATGGTCGCTCGGCGCTCCTCGTCTCCCTCGCGCTCTTGACGCCTTCAACCGGGTTCATTCTCGACTCGCTTCCGCACCTGGGCTTGACGGCCGAAGCGGCGTTCTGGGTTCGCGCGAAGGCGATCGCCACGGAGATCGTGGCGCTCGGGGTGATGTTCGTGGCGTTGCAGTCCGATTCGGTCTCGGGCTTCATCATTTCGACGGCGGCGCTGTTGTCGCTGATCGTGGTGGTCCCGCTGCTGTTCCAGGCCTTTGGTCGTTTCGTGGCGCCCTACGCCCCCAAGACGGAGTTCGCGTTCCTGCTCATGGTCTCGCTGGTCTCCGCCTTCGCGACCAAGAAGCTCGGCGTGTACTACCTGGTGGGCGCCTTCGTGGTGGGGATGGTAGCGCAGCGGTTTCGAACGCAGCTTCCGGCCATCGCGTCAGAGAAGATGCTGAATGCGACGGAGGCGTTCGCTTCCATCTTCGTGCCGTTCTATTTCTTTCATGCAGGGCTGATCTTGCGCCCAGGCGACTTTTCGCCCGGGGCCCTTCTGTTCGGGGTGATCGCCCTGTTGGTGGCGGTCCCCTTGCGCATCGCCCTGGTCGCAGCCCATCGAAAGTTGGCGCTGGGGGAGTCAGTTCGGGAGAGTCTCAAGGTGGGGGTGCCAATGACGCCCACGCTGGTCTTCACCCTGGTCATTGCGCAGATCCTTCGGGAGCGCGTCCAGGAACCCACGTTTCTATTCGGGGGCCTGGTCATCTATGCGTTGGTGAACACCGCCATACCGTCGTTGTTCTTCCGGTCGCCGACGCCAGAATTTGAGACCCCGGAGTTGCCTCCGCTCGCAGGCGCGGCGGCGTCACGTGAATCAACTCCCGGCTGAGCGCTGCGCGATGCGGGGGACGTCCCCCCAGAAGAGGCAGAGGAGCAGAGCGCGATGACCTGGCTCAATTATCACCACCTCAAGTACTTCTCGGTCATCGTCGAGGAGGGGGGGCTCGCCGCCGCAGGTCGCAAGCTACGAATCTCCCATTCCACCCTGAGCGCTCAGCTCAAGGCGCTCGAAGCGTTCTTCGGGGAACCGCTGTTCGAGCGAAAAGGGCGCCGGCTCCACTTGACCGCGTTGGGCGAAAGCGTTCGTGACTATGCGAACGAGATCTTTCGCCTCGGAGGTGAGCTGGTCGAGGTGGCGCACGGGCAGCGAACCGTGGGCGCGCCGGTGTTTCGGGTCGGCGTCGAGCCGGGCGTCCCCCGTCGACTCGCGTGGCGCTTCCTTTCCGCGGCGATCAAGGACACCGACGCAGCTCGCGTGCAGATCCAACAAGAGCGACTCCCGAGGTTGGTCGACGCACTCGCGGGTGGTCGTCTGCACGCGGTGCTGTGCTCCGAGGTCCCGCCCGAAGCGAGTGCTCGGGGGCTTCACGCGCACCTGCTCGGGGAGAGCGACGTCTGGGTGTACGGAACGCCCGAACTGGCCCTGCGCTTCAGGCCGGGGTTTCCGGCCAGCCTCGCCGGGGCGCCTTTCGTACTGCCCGACGTTTCGAATCCGCTCCGTCGCCGATTTCAGGCCTGGCTGACCAGGCACGGGCTGGAGATCAACGTGATGGGCGAAGCCGACGACTCGGGAATGCTGCGCGTGCTCGGGGAAGCCGGCCTCGGTCTGTTTCTGGTGCGGGCGGCACTTCGCGCCGAAGTTGAAAAAGCGTTCGAGGTGCGGCCGCTCGGTGCGTGTCGCGGGCTGCGAGAGTCATTTTTCGCTCTGACCGGCGAGCGGCGGGTCAGGCACCCGCAGGTGGCGGGCCTCATTTCCTACGCGCGGTCGCGGCTTGAGTTTCATCGCTAGCCCCGCACCTCAGCGTGGCAGCGGGTTGACCCAGACACTGCAAGACGCCCCGTCGACCACCTGCGCTGCCACGCTGGCGAGCCGCAATTTTCGTTCAGTGGTCCTGGGGTGAACTCCGACCACCACCAGGTCGGCGTGATGCACGTCGGCCGCGCGCAGAATGGCCTGCGAGGTTCGCACGCTTTCGATCACCTCCACCACCGTGCATGGCGACAGGCCGGCCGCGAAGTCCGACAAGACGTGGGTCCGTGCGCTGCGGTCTGCTTCATTCGGGATGAACAGCGGCTCTGTCTGATCGCCACACGGAGGCAGAATGGTCGGGCAAACGTTGTGCACGAGCACCAGGGTGGCGTTCTGCGCGACGGCCAGGGCTTCACCCTGCGTCAGAACCGGGAAGCGCCCGTCCCGCATGTCCGAGGCGGCCACCACCACGCTTGAGCGTCGGCTGGCGTTTGCGACCAGGACAGGAAGCCCGGTGTCCTGGGCCAACCCCGCCACCAGCAGGCCATCGCCCAGGTCTTCGTGGGCGACGACGATCGCCTCGGTGTTGCGTTGCCTGCAGGTCTCGACGATCTCAGACACCAGGTTGCCGCGCGCCACGGTGAGCTCGCTCTCCCCCAACCGCGAGGGGAGCGCGCGTTCAATCCATTCGCGCGTGTGCTGAGCGGCCGCGTATCCGGCCTTCAGGTTCTCAATGGCGGAGCGATAGCTCACCTGTGGGAACAAGGGCGAGGCGTACCCCTCGGCGGTGAGGATTTGCAGCACGTGGAGCCTGGCGTTCCGCCACGCTGCCAAGGCGTAGGCGCGTCTGAGCGCATAGGTCGGCGTTCCAGTGCCGGCCAACACCAGAAGCACGGAACGCCCGGTTCGCGCGACGAGGCCCCGGCGCCCGACCTCCGTCTCGGCCTCGGCGTGATGCGCAGCGGCGCTCGGTTCGATCGTGGTCATGACAGGCTCCGGGGGTCGGGTGGCGCGAGACAACCTCGCTCGCCCCCAAACGTACCTCCCGCCCAACTTGTCTGATTGTGCGAAAGATGACGTGAATCTGTCTGTCTATCAGACAGACGCCCGAGGTCAGGCCATCTGGCCTGAGTTGTCGGTCGGTTGGCGTGATCAGTGAGCGTGCTTGGAGGCTCTGAGGGACAGGGCTTCGGCCAGGCGGTGAAGCAACTCGGTGGTCGTCTGGACGTCGCGAGGCGATTCTTTCTGCAATGCCACCCGGAGCGCTTCTTCGATCGCTGGGCCTCGCCGCCGGAGCATGCGGGTGCCCGCTGTGGTCACGCGGAGAACCGCGCGCCGGCCGTCATGGGAATCGACGGCGCGGCTCAGGTACCCGCCCGTCTCCAGTCGCTGCAGCACGCCGGTGAGAGTCGAGGGGTGGAGGTGGAGCTGCGCCGCGAGGTCACCCGCAGAGCACGCACCCGCGGCCTGAACCAGGCGCAGCACCAGTCGCTGGGGGCCGGTGATGCCCAGGGTACGACCCATCGCCTTGCTTCGCGTTTGAAGGGCGTGATCGAGCGCCCACACTTCGCGAAGAAACAACAGCACGGAGTCAGCGTTGGCCATCGACACCGGGCTTCATAGCGCGAACCGGGCTCCGGGAGGGCGAAAGGGTGTCGAGATAAGTAGTTTGAGTTCAAACTAATTCATGTAGAGTGGGTGGAGGATCTTGTGTTTGGTGGTGGGGTGCGGCGCTCGCCGCGATCGCTGTCTTCTCGCGGAGACGTGCGGCGAGCGCCGTTGAGTTTTTGAACGTTACGCGAGCCTCGCGCGGGTGTTTCAATGGGTTGGCAACGGTGGCTCACACTCGTAGCGGTCGGGGCGATGATCCTGGTGCTCGTGGGTGACCTGCTGGCGGGCGAGTCGGTTGACCTCCTCGTGTGGGGCAACCCCGACGAAGACGTCGAGGTCCTTGTGGACGGGCACGACCTCGGGTTGCTCCAGGCCGGCACGCGCGCGCCGATCAAGGGGCGGCTGTTGAGAGAAACGACGATTGAATTCCGCCACCTTCGATCAGGAGGCCGGGTGATTCGCCGTGTTCGGCCGCGCTCGTCCTCGCGCCTGTGGGTCGTTCCTGTGCGGAGCGACATGTGCTTCGCCGTCGCGCAGCTCAAGCCCTCGTGGCGAGAAGACTCGTTCGGCTGGAAGCCGCAGATCTATCGGCGCATTGGTCGCGAAGAGGTCTTCGACGTCGCAGTGCGAGAGCCGTACCCGGTCTCAAGGGTCGTCCTGACCGGGAAAGAGAGCTGGTTTCGAGAGACCGACCGGGTCGACGTACTCGACTCGATTCCCTGCACCTTGCTGCACATGCCGGACGAAGTTCTGCTCGCGCGGTTCCCTCGGATTGAGGCAACACCGCAATGAAGTGGCTGGCGCGACTGCGGCGGACGCGTTGGAACCCGTCGTTCATCTACATGATGGTGGCGTGGGTGATGGCCGGGGTGATGTGGCTGACCCTCCGCAACTATTCCGTGTACGACAACGGCATCTCGTGGCGCGCGTTCGAGAACCCCGTTCTCGATGGGTGGAGCCGTTGGGATGGCATGTGGTACCGGGCGATTTCGGAGAGCGGGTATTGGATGTTGCCCGGCAAGCAGTCGTCGGTGGCCTTCTTTCCCGTGTATCCGCTGCTCCTGGCGGTGGGCAGTGAGTTGACTTCGCTCCGCGCCCTCCGCGTGGGTGTTTTCGTCACCATGGCCGCGGGGATGGTCGCGGCGGTGGTGTTCGATCGTTGGTGTCAGCTTCGAATCAGGCCGGAGGCGCGCGTGCCGGCCCTGGCGACGCTTCTGCTCTACCCGTTCGCGTTCTACCTCTACGGCGCCGTCTATGCCGACGCGCTGTACCTGTCGCTGGCGCTGGGCGCGTTCCTCCTCGTGGAGCGCGACAAGCCGGTCCTCGCGGGGGTGGTGGCCGCGATCGCAACCGGCACCCGTCCCGTGGGGATCGCGCTGGTGCTCGGCCTGGTCCTGCGCGTGCTCGAACGGCGGGAGGTGTTTTCAACCCGCTCGCTTCGTCAGCTTCGGCGCGGCGATCTGGGGGTGCTGCTGGCCCCTGCGGGGCTCATCGCGTACGCCGCGTACCTGTTGGTCCAGTTTGGAGACCCGATGGCGTTCGTCACCACCCAGGCGGCCTGGGGGCACGTTCCGGGCCCCGCGACCTGGTTTAAGGCCGAGTGGTTCAAGTACTTCGTGGACTCAGCCTGGGGCCGTGGACATGCGATCCTGGGCGCGCACGCGTTCTTGACCCTGGGGGCGCTGGCGTTGGTGCCGTCGGTCTGGCGGCGGTTTGGGCCCCCGTACGCGGTGTATGTGGCGGTGACGGTGCTCTTGCCGGCCATCAGCTCCAAAGACTTCATGGGCATGGGGCGTTACATCCTCGCGGCGTTTCCACTCTTCGCGCTGGCGGGAGAGGCGCTGTCCTCGCGGACGTGGCTTCGCCGCGTCGTCCATGCCCTCTCGTTCGCCGGCATGGCCAGCCTCGCCGCTCTGTTCGCTCGATGGGACTACGTTTCGTAACGGGCCTGACGGTGCCCTTCGAAATTGCGGGCCAGCAGCAGCGCCAGACAGAGCGGGAGCAGCTCCCCCACGGCGGCCAGTTGAAAGAGTCGTCGACCGCCAAGCGCCTCGAACAAGACGCCGCTCACCGTCGCACCGATGATTCCGCCGATGCCGTAGTTGGTGGCCACCAACAGGGACTGGCCCGTCGCGCGCAGGGACCCCGGAATTCGGCGGGTCATCAGTTCGATCACGCCGAGGTAGTAGGCCCCGAACGTCAGCCCGTGAAGCACGGAAAGCGCCAACAGGTGTGACTCGGTGGTGACGTAGGCCATCGCGAGCCAGCGGACGCTGCTGCCCCCGAACGCGGCAAGCAACAGCCCGATGGGCGAGATGCGGTGCGAGAGTCGCGGCCACAATGTGAACAGCAGCACCTCGGCGAGAACGGCGATCGCGGCGGCGGATCCGATCGCTCGGGTGGGAAGCCCCAGTTGCTCCACGTACAGCGCCAGCGTGGTGTGCCAGGGGCCGCAGGCAATCCAATGCAGCGTGCAGGTACCGAGCAGTAAGACCACGAACTTGTCTCGCAGCAATTCTCGAACGCCCTCGAACCCGACGCGTGTGTCCCGGCTGGGCGCGGAGACGCCCCGGAACCAGAGGAAGGCCCACACGCTGGAACATGCGACCGAGACGAGCGGGACCCAGAGCAACCGATCGTCAATGACGTCGAAGGCCCGTCCCACTCCGAAGGCGGCCACCACGAAACCGACTGAACCGAACACCCTCACCGAGGCGTACCGTTGCCCTCGCTGCTGCACATGATGGAGCGTCATCGCGTCGAGGATGGTGGTGATGGCGGACGAGAACAGCGCGTGGCCACAGAGGATCAGCGCCACCGCTGGCAGCGAATGCGTCGAGAGCAGCAGGGCAAGGAAGGCTCCGGTGCCCATCGTGAGGGCGACGAACACGCGCCCCGGTCGCCCCGAGCGGTCCGCCAACCGCCCCCAGAACGTCGGCGCGAAGAGCGTCGCCACGGGCGCGAGAGACAGCAGAACGCCGATCTCGCTCGGTGACGCCCCAATGGCGCGCAGCCAGCCAGGGAAGAAGGGCAGCATCACACCGACGCCGAGGAACTGAATGAAGTAGGCGACTGCGAGCGGGAGTGCGCTCATGGCATACCCCGGCTCTAGCATCGAATTTCGATGGCGAAAGGTCATGTGACGAACGTTCACCAGGCCAACATTCTGCGATAGGGTCGTTCGACTTCGATGCCCACCGCGCCCGCCGATATCAACGTGGTCCCGATTCGCTCAGAAGGGGAACTGATGCAGGCGCTCGCCTTGCGCGAGATTGTCTTCATCGAAGAGCAGAGCGTGCCCGAGCAGTTGGAGCGCGACGAAGACGACGCCCGGGCCTTTCACGTGCTGGCGATGAGCGGCGGGCACGCCATCGGCACGGGTCGCCTGGTTCCGCTGGCCAAAGCCCCCGAAGGCGAGACCGGCACCTGGGGCCGGGTGGGGCGCATGGCGGTGTTGCAGGCCCACCGCCGGCAGGGCATCGGCTCGAAGTTGCTGGTCGCGCTGGAAACCGAAGCGCAGAAGCGCGGGTTCTCGGGCATCTTGTTGCACGCCCAGTTGTCAGCGATGGATTTCTACAAGCAGCACGGTTACCAACCTCAAGGCGCCGTTTTTGAAGAGGCGGGCATGCCCCACCTCGAGATGAAGCGGCGCCTCGAATCTCCGAAGGAGCGACAATGACGTTGTCTCAACGCCTCGACGCCATCATCAACGACCGCCACTTGCTCAACCACCCGTTCTACCAGGCCTGGACCGAGGGCAAGCTCTCGCTCGACGTGCTGAAGAGCTACGCGGGCCAGTACTACGCGCAGGTGGGGGCGTTCCCCCGCTTCGTCTCCGCGGTGCACTCCAACTGCCCCGAAATCGATGCGCGGAAGGTGCTCTTGCAGAACCTGGTCGACGAAGAGCTGCACGGCACTGACCACCCCGAGCTGTGGATGCAGTTCGCCGAAGGCATCGGCGCCACGCGCGACGAGGTGAAGACCCAGTCGCCCTTGCCCACCACCACCTCGATGGTGAACGACTACCAGGCGCTCACCCGCTCGAACTGGATTGAAGGGCTGTGCGCCTTGTACGCGTACGAGTCGCAGGTCCCGTCGGTGTCGGCGTCGAAGATCGACGGCCTGAAGAAGCACTACGGCGTCACCGACAAGAAGACGCTCCAGTTCTTCGACGTGCACCAGAAGTACGACGTGGAGCACTCGGCGCAGGTAGCGGCGCTGATCAACACCTACGCCGACGAGACCACCGCGGTGGCGGCGACGAAGAAGGCCGCTGACGCGTTGTGGACCTTCCTCGACGGCATGGCCGCCCAGGCGGGCATCTCGTGCGAGATGCCGGCTCGAGCCGCGGCGAACTGAGCCCCGGCTTCAGCGTCGAGCATTCCAGTCGCGCCCGCGGGTTTCCGGGGCGCGACTTTTTTTTGCCGCTACTCGCCCCGAATGGTGAGGCCCAGCGGCAGTGAGTCGCCCAGCACCTTCGACTGCTCCTCAGCCGCGAAGGTGACCACGTTCTGTACCGCGTCGACCCACGCCTGCGAGGCGTTCTGCAGCTTGAGAAACTTCAGGACGCGGGTCCGGGCGGCGTCGCCCACGTCGCGGTGGCGATCTCCCGACCGGCGGCACAGCAGCATGACGCAGAAGCCGGCGCCGTCGTAGCGAGCGGCGTTCTTCAGCACCACGTCGGCCCAGCGCTCCGCCACCTCGGGGGGGACGACCAGGTGCGCCGCCGTGCCGACGGGAACGCGCGCGCCCAGGCGTCCCAGGGCCCAGGTCCACGGCCCGCCGCGGGTCTCGGGCTGCTCGAGCAGCCTGCAGATCGCGTCGCCCAGCTCGACCTTCTGCGCCACCTCGACGTGCTCCATCACCGCCAGCGTGCGCGCCAGCTCGTCGTGGCCTCGCGTGACGACACCGCGCGTCTTCACTTCAGCGGCCGAGCTCCCGTCCAGGCGAGCGTCGAGCAGCGGCCGGGCGGCGAAGAGCGTCTTCTGCGCCTCGGGGGGAAGGCCGGCGGCGATGCGGCGCCAGACAATCCAGAACTCGCTCCAGTTCGAACCTTCTTTGTGAAAGTGCACGCCCTCTTTGTAGAGCTTGAGCGTCTCGGTGCAGCGCCACTCGTCGAGCGGGTACCCGATGCCGGGGCGAAGCGAGTAGCCGAGGAGCTGGAAGAAGAGGCGTTCGTGGTCGGCCGAGCGGCGCCGCCGGCCCGCCCCGGCAAACACCGCCGTCCACAGCTCGCGCAGCACCGGGGCGCGCCAGGTCTCCTTCGGCCCGAGGATGTTCTCCAGCGTGCGAAACAGGCCCTTCACGTCTTTGGGCTCGACCGGGAGCGGCTTGTTGCCGAACACCCGCTCCACCTCGAGCGTGGCGGCGGCGAACTTTTCCGGCATGGCCTCCACCACCACCGGCGGCTCGTTGGCCGCGGTGGCGCCCCGCGCGTTGAACTCCAGGCGCCAGCGCTGCGCGCCTTCGACGCACGCGAGCGAGAGGGTGCCCACCTCGGTCAGGGTGGCGGTGAGCGAGACCGTGTGTTTCTCGCCGGGTTTGCCGTTGATGATGGAGTGGAGCGGCGGGAGCGCTTTGAACGCGTCGCTGTCCACCGCCACCACCTCGCCCACGCGCTCGTTGCGACTGGCGTTCGAGGCGTAGAGCTGAAACTGCACCGGGCGGCCGACCGTGAGCTCAAAGGTGGGGCTCTTCACGCTGACCGCGCGCCCTTCTTCGGTGCCTCGAGGCAGCACGCACACTGCGCGCGGCCCTGACGATGACGCGACGCCGATGTAGTACGTGCGCGGCGCCGCGCTCTGAATGCGGCGGCCCGAGGTGGCCTTGACGTACCCGGCCCACGCGGCGCCCCGCGCGACGGCGAGATCGAGCGAGTCGACCTCCACCAGCGGAATCTCCTCTTCGCCGGGCCACCAGGATGAGACGACCTTCACCAGCGCCTGCGCCAGGATGTCGGCGTTGAAGACGCCGCCGTTGAGCACGATGGCGTCGGGGCGGAGGAACGCGCCGGCCGCTCCCCCCTCGCCGCGCGTCTTCTGGGCATCACCGGCGTGCGCGCGCAGGAAGCGCAACAGGTGCCGGGTAATCGCCGGGTCGCTGGCGTACGGCAGCCCCAGCTCCTGCAGCGCGTGGGCTCGCGCGGGCTCCTGGGTGTCGTTGGCGCCGATGGTGGGGAAGAACCCGGTGGTCATCGCGTCCACGACTTCGGCCCGGGTGAGGCGAATGCTGCGTGTGTTGCCGACGAGCTTTGAGCCCCCGCCGGTGATGGCGATGGTGAAGTCCCTGGCTGCCTTCTTGCCCAGCAGCGCCTCCTTGGCGCTGCGGCACTGCGCCACCGCGCTGCGCCACTCGGGCGGCGTGAAGCTCTTGTGGGGCGTGGACTTCTGCTCGGCCAGGTGCGCCAGCGCAGCGTCCATGTTGTCGCCGCCGAGCAGCAGGTGCTCACCCACCGCGATGCGGCGCAGCACCGGGCCATCTTCCGAGGGCGCGTGCGAGATGAGCGAGAAGTCGGTGGTGCCGCCGCCCACGTCGACCACCAGGAGCAGTTCGAGCCCCTTCAAGGTGCTCTTCAGGTTCCGCTCGCCGCGCCGGGTGACGTCGTAGAACGCGGCCAGCGGCTCTTCGAGAAGGACGAGGTGGTCCATGTCGAAGCCGGCCGCCGCGGCGGCTTCGAGCGTGAGGGTTCGCGCCACCTCATCGAACGACGCCGGAATGGTGAGCACGACCTCGGCGTCAGCGAAGTCGACCCCCGAGGCCCTGGCTTCGGTGGCCTGGCGCAGGTGCCGCAGGTAGAGCGCCTGGGCCTCGACGCAGGAGATCTTGGTCACGCCCTCGGCCGCGCCCCACGGGAGAATGGCGCTCTTGCGGTCGACGCCGTCGTGCGAGAGCCAGCTCTTGGCCGAGGAGATCATTCGCCCCGGCACCCGGGCGCCGTGCGCGCGCGCGAACTCGCCCACAATCCAGGGGGACGCGCCGAAGGGGCCCTCCAGCTGCTTTGGAGTGAACTCTCCTTCAGCGGGCGAGTACGCGTGGCTCGGGAGCAGCGGCAGGGCCTCCACCACGCCCGGCTGCACCAGCTGTGGAATGGCGATGTCGCGCAGACGGGTCGGCGTCTTTGACTCGAGGTCGGCCACCGCCACCGCGGAGTTTGAGGTGCCGAGGTCGATGCCGACCACGAACCGACGGGGCGCCACGGTCAGTCCTTCGAACGAACCGACAGTTCGAGCTTCCACTGCCCGTTGCCGCCCTGTTCGACGCACATCAACTGGAGCGCGCCCAGCTCGGTCACCTCGGCGCTCAAGCGAACGGGAATGAGCGAGCCCTTCTTCTTCGACGAGGTGCCCAGCGAGGTCTCGATGGGCGGCAGCTCTTCCAGGTCGGGGTTTCTGGTCGCGTCCTCCACCACGTCGCCCGCGGCGTCGGTGCGTCGCGTGCTGGAGGCGAAGAAGCGGAAGCGGGTCGACTCACCCACCACCAGGCCAAAGGGCTGCGGGGGCATGTTGGCCTTGGTGCCCTCCTCCATGCCGAACGGCGCCACGCAGATGGCGTTCATGGTGGGCGCGCGACCCGGGACCGCTGGCGCGGCTGACTCCACGCCCACGTAGTAGGCGCGCGCCGTGCCGCCGCGAATGCGAACGCCGTGGCCTTCCTTCACCCAGCCGTAGAAGGCCGCGCCGCGCGCCACGGCGAGGTCGAGGTCGGCGCCGCCGAGGACGCGAATGGGGTCTCCGTCGTCGTCCTTGAGCCAGCTGTTG
>CAZFXD010000004.1:42153-44980 GCA_964522795.1 uncultured Myxococcaceae bacterium | reverse complement strand
ATCGCCGACCTGGTGCGAGAGAAGAAGATTGAGGGCATCAGCGACATTCGAGACGAGTCGGACCGCCAGGGCATGCGCGTGGTCATCGACCTCAAGCGCGACGCCATCAACCAGGTCGTTCTCAACAACCTGTTCGCCAACACGCCGATGCAGACGTCGTATGGCATTCAGCTGCTCTCGATTGATCAGGGCCAGCCGCGCACGTTCGGGCTGAAGGAGATTCTCGAGCGGTTCATCCTGCACCGCCGCGAAGTCGTCACCCGCCGCAGCCGCTTCGAGCTGAAGAAGGCCCAGGCCCGCCTGCACATCGTGGAAGGCTTGCTGGTGGCGCAGGACATCATCGACCACGTGATTGCGGTGATTCGCAAGTCGAAGGACGTGGACGAAGCGCGCTGGGGCCTCGAGAACATCTTGTCGCCCGCGCTGCAGAAGCACCCGACGTTCGCGGGCCTGGAGAAGCTCGACTTCAAGAAGGCCCAGGCTGCGATGGACGCGCTCATCGTCCGCATCAAGGGCGCCGAGGCTTCCTACGAAGGCCTCTCGCGCGAGTACGCCGGGAAGGGCTTCTCGGAGGAGCAGGCGAAGAACATCCTCGACATGCGGTTGCAGAAGTTGACCGGCATGCAGCGGGAAGAGCTCTTCAACGAGCTCATCGCCCTCATTCGCGAAATCACCAAGCTGGAGGACATTCTCCAGAACGAGTCCTCGCTCTTGAATGTGATCAAGACCGAGCTGCGCGAGATTCGAGACCGCTACGGCGACAAGCGGCGCACCGAAATCACCGACGACATCAACGAGATGTCGACGGAGGACTTGATCGCCGAAGAGACGATGGTCGTCACCCTCTCGCACGCCGGCTACATCAAGCGCGGCTCGGTCAATGAGTACCGGGCGCAGCGGCGCGGCGGGCGCGGCAAGACGGGCGCCACCACCAAGGAAGACGATTTCGTTTCGGATCTCTTCATCGCCTCGACCCACGCGTACATCATGCCCATCACCACCCGGGGCAAGCTGTACTGGCTCAAGGTGCACGAGATTCCGCAGGCCAGCCGCTCGGCCCGCGGCAAGCCCATCATCAACCTCGTGCAGTTCGCCGAGAACGAGAAGCTGGCGGCCGTCGTCTCCACCAAGGACTTTCCCGAGAACAAGTACGTCTTGTTCGTGACCAAGAACGGCGTGGTGAAGCGCACCGACCTGTCGGCGTTCTCCAACGTGCGTCAGTCGGGCATCATCGCGCTCGGCATTGAAGACGGCGACAACCTGGTCAGCGCGCAGATTACCGATGGAACGAAGGACATTCTCATCGTCACCGCCCAGGGCATGAGCATTCGCTTCGCCGAAGAAGACGTCCGCTCCATGGGCCGCGGCGCGTACGGCGTGAAGGGCATTACGCTGGAGCCGGGCGACGCCGTGGTGGGCGCCGAGATTGTGGAGAAGGGCACCACCATTCTCACCGTGTCAGAGAACGGCTACGGCAAGCGCACCGAAGAGGCCGAGTACCGCACGCAGGGCCGCGGCGGTAAGGGCATCATCGACATCAAGACCACCGATCGGAATGGACTCGTGGTCGGCACCGTGCAGGTGACGGATCAGGACGAGGTCATGCTCGTCACCAACGGCGGCATGCTGATTCGCATGAAGGTGAAGGAGATTTCGGTCATCGGCCGGAACACGCAGGGCGTGCGACTCATCACCCTCGAGAGCCAGAGCGAGAAGGTGGTCGGCATCTCGCGCATGCCGCAGATTGCGGGCGAAACCGATGACGCAGGCGATGGCGCCGGCGAGGGCTCGGCCGAGGCGACGGAAGCCGTCGGTGCGGACGTGGCTGCGGCCTCCGACGAGAAGGCGCCTGAAGAACCGGGCTCGGGCGAAGGCGAGTAGTCCTTCACCCGGCTGCGGTGGTTCGCGCTTACTCCGCGTCGACGACGAATGACGGACTGCAGGCCGAGGCGAAGCAGCCGCTCGGCGCCGTGGTCCAGCTCTGCATCGAGTAGCCGTCCGCGCAGCGCATCAGCGCGTAGAGCGGGCAAATGCCGTGCTTCACGCACGCGCCCGGCATCTGGCAGAGGTTCTCGTCCTGCGAGTACGCGCGCACCTGGCCCGAGGGGCAGGCCGCGAGCTTGAAGACAGGGCAGGGGCCGGTCATGTCGTCAATCTTGAGGAAGACCTGCTCGGCCTTGAGGTTCTTCTCGGTTCCCGCCGGGCCCTTGGCGCCGTCGACGAACGTGCCTGCCACGAGCGCGCCGTGGTTCTTCACCCGGTCCGCCAGCCACGCGTTGTTGAGCCGCGAGACTTCGACGCCGATGACGACGTTGGAGAACATCGTGTGCGAGTAGCTGCCGATGCGCCGCGCGTCGAGCGTGGGGCACGGCCAGGTGAAGCAGCGAATGTCGTGTGAGTCGACGATGTACGTCCACGAGCCCGCGGCGATGGTCGCGCCGGGGAGCCCACGCCAGGCCGCCTGCACCATCAGCGGTCGCGTGTTGAAGCGCGGCTCCGTCGGACCCAGGCGCCCCTTGAGGACGACCTCGCCCGCGGCGCCGTCGTAGAGCTTGGCCACGACCGCGTCGTCCAGCTTCGAGACCGAGAAATCCAGCCCGCTGACGTACGTCGGCGCGGCCGTCGGCTTGTTCACCGGCGTGACCCAGAACCCGCCACACAGCGGCGAGATGCACTTGCGCAGGTCGCGCTTGAACGTGACGTACGAGTACCGCGCCGTCGAGAGCTCCTGGTCGTCGGTGGTGACTTCGTCCGCCGCCGCGAATTGCTCCGAAACCACCGACTGGGAAGGCCCGCACGCCACCAACCCCGCCACCCCTGCCGCCAA
>CAZFXD010000004.1:0-42053 GCA_964522795.1 uncultured Myxococcaceae bacterium | reverse complement strand
AAGAGCAAGCGGCCCCCGCGCCCGCCCCCCCACCGGCGCCGTCGTCCCCCACCGTCATTCGCGTGGAGGAGTTCAGCGTGTCGGCCGGCGCGTTCACCTTCTCGGACCAGACGCAGTCACCCGCGTTTCGCGCCACGCTCACACCGCTGAATTTCGAGGTCCACGCGTTCTCGACCGTGCAGGGCGTGAAGAGCCCATACGATTTCTCCGCCAGGCTGGGGCAGAGCACGCTCACCTGGAAGGGCTCGTTCTCGGCCAACCCGCTCCAGTCCAAAGGCTCGCTCGGGCTGACCGACGTCGACCTCACCGCGTTCGCGCCCTACCTCAAGACGATGATGCAGCTGGAGCTTCACCAGGGAACCTTCGGCGTCACCAGCGACTACGAGTTCGACGCCTCCAACGGCGCCACGCAGCTCAGCCTCACCAACGCGAAGGCCGACGTGAGAGACGTGCACCTCCGAGGACCCGGTGAGAGCGAAGATCGCCTCAGCGTCGCGTCCCTCGAGGCGCGCCTGGCCTTGTTCTCGCTCCACGAGCGCCGCGCTCGCCTCGATTCGGTAGGCCTCAAGGGCCTGCGCGTGAAGGCGGCGCGCACCAAAGACGGCGCCATCGACCTCGTCGCGCTCGCCTCGCCGCGAAGCGCGCCGGCCACGCCCCCGTCTCCCGCCGCCGCGCCGCCTCCCCCGGTGGCTCCGGGCCGTGAGCCGGCCCCCTTCGCCGTCCAGCTCAACAAAGCCACGCTGGAAGACGCCGAGCTCCAGTACGCAGACGAGTCGCTCGAGACACGCGCCACCCTCGGCCTTCGCAACGTCAACCTCACCGTGGGCGAGTGTGATTGGCCGCCCACCCACCCGGTGACGGCGGGGTTGGAGTTCGACTGGGCGCCCCAGGGTCACGTCACCACCCAGGCCACCGCCACCCTGAAGCCGTTCTCGGCCACCGTGAACGCGGTGATTGAGAACCTCGCCCTGGCCCCCGTTTCGCCGTGGGTCTCCGAGAACCTCAACGCGGTCATCTCTCAGGGCGCGCTCGGCGCCAGGCTCGAGGTCGCGCTCGACGCCTCCAACGCCGTCACCGCCAGCGGTGGGCTGCGGGTGACGGACTTCTCATTGGACGACGCCGCCAACGCACCGCTGGTCGCGTGGAAGTCGCTCTCGGTCGAAGGCCTGAAGGCGGCCACGGCGCCCGGGCTCGACGTCGCCGTGCAGAAGGTCACCTGGCAGGGCGCGAACCTTCGCGTCGATATCGCCCCCGATGGGGCCATGGCGCTCGCGCAGCTGGCGAAGAAGAAACCGGCCCCCGAGCCAGAAGCGAAGGAGGCTCCGGGGCCTGCGCCCCGATACGCCGTGAAGCAGCTGGTGCTCGACAACGTGACGACCTCAATCTCCGACCGGTCCGTGACGCCGGCGTTCCTGGCCAGCATCGCCCGGGTGTCGGGCACGGTGAAAGACGTGGCCATTCCTCTGGTGCGCCCGGTTCAGCTCCAGTTGGCCGGTCGCGTCGACACGGCCGCGCTCACCGTGGCGGGCCGCGTGCTGCCCAAGGACAAGGACTCCGACGTCGACCTCGCCTTGAAGCTCGACGGGTACGAGTTGCCCAACACCTCGGGCTACACGGTGAAGTACGTCGCGCAGCCCATCGCGAAGGGCAAGCTGCTGGTCGACGTGCACTACGCGGTGAAGAACCGCGCGCTCAACGGCACCAACAAAATCGTCGCGCACCAGCTCGGCTTCGGCGAGCGGGTGGACCCGGTGCCCAGCGAAGCCACCACGCTCCCGCTGGGGCTCGCGGTCGCCATTCTCTCGGACCGCGAGGGAAAGATTGACCTCGACGTGCCGGTGACCGGCGACCTGAACGACCCCGACTTTCACTACGGCGGCGTGGTGTGGAGCGCGCTCAAGAACGTGATTGTGAAGCTGGCCACCTCGCCCTTCAGCCTCCTCGCCTCGCTGGTGGGCGGAGACCCCGAGGCGCTGAAGTTCGTGGCGTTCGAGCCCGGCCAGTTCGCGATTCCCGAGGCCGAGGTGCCCAAGGTCTCCCAGTTGACCCGGCTGCTCGAAGAGCGACCCGGGTTGAGCCTGGAGATGCGCGGCGTCTCCGACGAAGTCTCTGACGGCGCCGCGCTTCGAAAAGTCCGGTTCATCGAGCAGAGCGCGAAGGGGCGGGCCGACGCGGGAGCGACTTCGATGAGTGAGGCCGACTATCGACTCGCGCTGCGCGCAGCGTGGCTCGCCAAGGCGCCGGCGCGTGGCGCCGATGGGGGCGCGGTGGTTGAGCCGCCAGGGCCGCTTTTGGAGCGCGAAGTTCTCAGTCGCGTGGCGCTGCCGGCCGATGCCCTGGTGCTGTTGGAGAAGGCCCGGTTTGGCGCCGTCCACGATGCGCTCATCGCCGCCGGAGCCCCCGCGGAACGCCTGTTTTCGACCGTCGCCGATGCTGCCGACGGGGGCCAGACCCCCAGCGCCGCCGTGCTCGTTAACGTGAAGTAACCACGGGCGTTTTTTCGGCCGGGTGGGAATTTCCGTCTCGCCTCGAACCGCGCGAGAATTGGGGGTGCGCGCACGGGTGGTTCGCCCCGCGGGGCGGCGCGACGGAAGGTGAACTGATGGCCAAAGACGCCGTGGTGCTGGGACAGGTGAGGCTGCCGCAACGACACCTCGAGACGTGGCTCTCCACGCCTGTTCGTCCGCGAGATTTCACGGGCTGGCCCGACGCGTTTGAGGGGGACTTCGAAGCCAAGGCCCCCGAAGTCATCATTCAGGAATTGTCGGAGCAGAACGTGCGAGCGCCTGAGTTTCTCGACGTGCGCGTCGACGGAAACGAGCTGAAGGCCCGCATGTCGGTGTCGCTCGACACGTTCGTCGAGACGCGGCTCGAGCTGGCCACGCTCTTTCGGAGCGCCGGGCGCTTCGGAGGCGGTGGGCGGCTCGTCTTCGCAGGAATGAACTCCGTGGCCTTCGGGTACCTGGTGCACGTCGGCTGGGGGCACTCGACGGTGCGCACGCTCTCAGAAGCTGAAATTCGCGCGGTGGAGAAGACCACGCTCTATCGCGAGGTCGACCGACGCACCCAGGCCGCGCTCGACGTGCTGCTGGGGCGCGCCGAGAAGAAGCCGGACGTGACGCCCCGCCCCGGCCGTGGTCGGTGGAGCGTGAACCCCTTCACGGGCAAGCGCATCTGGACCGCGGGCTGAGCGGGCCGTTCCTCTAGAACTTCGCAGCGACGCCGAACGAGAACACGTGGCGCAGGTAGGCAAGGCCCACGTGCATGGTGCTGCTGTAGAGCGCGTAGCGCAGGTCCAGCTCGACGTGCTCCCCGAACTCGCGCACCAGCTTGGCGGAGATGGAGTTCGTGTTGTCGCCGTCTTCCAGCAGGACCAGCCGGGGATCGAGGTCCACGTTGTCAGGGTAGCGCGTGAACTGCAGCGCGCCGTTGGCCAGCACCGTGAACTCGAACGGGAGCGGAACGGCCAGCACGCCGGTGATGCGATGCCGCGAGTAGCTCACGCCGTAGCTGTTGGAGCTCGAGTCGGTAAACGCGTACCCAATCGAGGCGCGCACCACGCCGCGGTAGCTGTAGCTTCCGCCGGCCGAGAGCACGGTGTCCGCCCGAATGCGTCCGGCGATGGGGACAAAGTCGGTGTCATCGGCGAGCGCGTTGTAGGTGCGCCCCGAGTACTCGAAGAAGGCAGAGAACACGTGGCGCTTGGTGGCGCGGAACACCGCCGTGGCGCCCGTGTCGATGGACCAGTAACTCGCCTCCAGTGAGGGCCAGTAGAAGAAGCGCTGGTAGCCGACGCGAGCGCGCAGGTCGAATTGCTCCGACAGCGTGAGGAGAACGAACGCCTCGGGCGAGAGGACTGAGTAGTCGCGCGAGGCGCCGCGGCGGTCTCGACCGTGAAAGGCCGCTCCCAGCACCAGCGAGTCCATCACCTGCACGGACGGCTCAAGGAAGGCGGACTGCACGACGGTGTCAGCGAAGGTGGAGCTGAAGAACTTCCGCCCGCCCAGCTCATAGGTCCCGGTGACGGCCAGAGCGTCGTGCACCACCGAGCCTTCCAGCGCCAGCGTGCCCGACGCCACGCCGTCGAACAGGGTGGGCGTGCCCCCGTCGGTAAACGTTCGCGCCACGTTGGTGTCGCCTCCGCCGGCGACCCACAGCCGGGCCGAGCCCTGCCAGTCGGCGCTCCACGCCGCGGTCGACGCCAACAGGCAGCCCAGCGTGGCGGCGACTCGGGCCCGCATCGAGCGGAAAGCCTAGCGCGAAAATCCGAAGGGACTCAGGCGTTGCGTCGCTGGCGGCAGGGTCGGGTGACGCGGTGGTGTTCAGCGCGCTTTCTGGGCGGCGGCTTCGAACTCGGCGGCCTTCGCTCGCAGCTCTTCCACCAGCTTCTTCAGGGAGGCCTTGCGACGTTCCAGCGACGCGACGCTGCCGTCATCTCGTTCGGGCCGCGCCGCCACCCCGATGGCCGGGCGCGCGTCGCCGCGGGTCGCCGTGGGCGCAGTGGCCGAGAAGCCAGACAAGGCGCTGGCCGGTCGGTCCGCGCTGCTGCTGGCGGAGTCGACCGGGGCTGACGGCGCGAAGTCGCTCGTGGGCGCCGCTGTCGCCTGCGGCCCCTGCGTGAAGGCGTTGGTGGGGGCGGTGTTGATGTTGGGGTTGATGGTCCTCGCGCTCTCGCCGTTGCCGCCCGGCGGCGGCGCGCCGCTGCCCGCCGTGTCATTGGAGCCCTTCGCGCTGGAGAGAACAGCGCCGCCAGGCCCCGAGCCCGCCGCGGGGCGCACGCGTCGGTCGTGCTCGTCGAAGAGCGCTTCGTCACCGAGGAAGCGGCGCACGCGCTGGTCGAGCGCCACCTCGGCGCGCGCCTCTTTGAGCTGCACCTCGAGCGCCTTCAATTCGCGCGTCGCGCGGTCTTCGGCGTCTTTGAGCAGCTCGGCCTGTTCGAGCAGGTCTTCCGGGTTCTGCGAAGTGGTGAGCGCCACTTCCGGCAGTTGGCTGGTGGGCACCGAGGCGCGGAGCGCGTCTCGCTCTTTTCGGAGCGCCCGGAGTTCGTCCAACACAGCGAGCCGCGCCGTCCGGTCGGCCGCGCTGTCGAACCGGGCCTGCGTCCTCTCTAGCGACGCGGAGAGCTCTTGCAGGAGCACGGTGCGCGCCGAGGCGAGCGCCGCTTCCTGGGTGGCGAGTGACTTCGACAGCGCGGTGACGGCCGCCGAAAGCTCCTGCGAGCTCTTCAGCACTGCCTCCAATTGCCCGCCGCGAACGAGCTTCCCTTTGCTCTGCGCCTTGAGCGCTTCAGCCTTCTGGGACACGGCCGACAGCTCCACCCGTTTCTGGTTGAGCTCGGTGCGGGTGGTGTCGGCCTCGGCCGCCGCCGCCGACACCTGGGTGCGGAGCACGCCCAGGCTCTCGCCGGCCGAGGCGGTCAGCGAGGCGAGGACGAGCAGGGTGAGTCCGAGGCGAAGCATTCCACTGCTGAATACAGCAACCCGGGTGCCATGAGGTGCCCTTGAAGGTGTTGAATTTGTTGGTGTGTGGCGGCTGATCCGCCTCGGGAATTTGACGACCATCAACGGAAACCACGAATTTCTGAACCTGAAGTTCAGGTGAAGGTGCTGCGTTGTAGGCCCGGATCAGGGCCTTGGGGGCTCGTCGGGGGCGGCGTCGCCCTTGGCGATGAAGCCGTATTTCTCCAGTTTGTAATACAGGGCGCTGGTCTTGATGCCGAGCAGTCGCGCGGTCTCGGTCTTCACGTGCCTGGCTTTTTCGAAGGCGCGGCTGATCAACTGCCGTTCGAGATCATCGAGAATCTCGGGCAGCGGCCGCTCCCCCGACGGCACCGGAATCGAACCTTCGAACTGGGCCGCGACGGCCTTGGCGCCCTGGAGAAACGCGGGGAGCGAGCGCTCTTCAATCGTCTCGCCTTCGGTGAACACCAGCGACTGCTCGATGCAGTTCTCCAGCTCGCGCACGTTTCCCGGCCAGGCGTAGCGGCCGAGGGCGCTCAAGGCTTCGGGGCTCAATCCCCGAATGGCGGGGTTGATGCGTGATTTGTGTTTCTCCACGAAGTGCGTCGCCAACAGGCCGATGTCTTCGGGGCGCTCGCGCAAGGGGGGCACCTCGAGCGGCACGATGTGCAGGCGGTAGAACAGGTCTTCCCGAAATCGTCCGGCTTCGACTTCGCGCTTCAAGTCGCGGTGCGTAGCCGAAATCACCCGCACGTCGACCCGCACGGTCTCTTCGCCGCCCACGCGCTGCACCTCGTGCTCTTGCAGGACGCGCAGCAGCTTCGTCTGCACCGACTGCGAGAGCTCGCCGATTTCATCGAGAAAGATGGTGCCTTTGTCGGCGAGCTCGAACCGACCGAGCTTCCGCTTCACCGCGCCGGTGAACGAGCCCTTCTCGTGCCCGAACAGTTCACTCTCCAGCAGCGTCTCCGCCAGGGCCGCGCAGTGGGTGACCACGAACGGCCCGTCTTTGCGCGGCGACAAGTCGTGCAGCATGCGCGCGACCAGCTCCTTGCCGGTGCCGGATTCTCCGTGAACGAACACCGTGGCATCGCTCTGGGCGGCGCGCTGAATCTGACCGATGAGTCGCTTCAACGGCTCGCTCTGCCCGACCAGGCTGGTGCCGGTCTTCAGCTGGGCGTCGGAGCGCAAGACTTCGTTCTGGGCAGAGAGGCGAACCACCTGCGCGCGGGTCAGTGCCAGCTCGGCCGCGCTCTCCACCTTGGCGCGCAGCACGTCGGGAGAGAACGGCTTCTGAATGAAGTCGGTCGCGCCCAGCTTCATGGCCTCGACGGCCGTCTCCACCGTGGCGAACGCGGTGACGAGGAGCACCACGGCGTGGGGGTTCTGTTCGCGCAGGCGACGGGTGACCTCGATGCCGTCCATGCCTTCCATCTTCAGGTCGGTCACCACCACGTCCGCGGCTCGCTTGCCAAAGGCCGCCACCGCCTCGAGCCCCGAGCGAAACGCGAGCACCTCGTGGCCGCTCTTCTTGAGCGTGACCGCCATGCCTTCGCGCATCGCGTCGTTGTCATCGACGATGAAGATGAACGCCATGGGGCGGGACCTTAGAGCGGAAGCGAGCCGAACTGAACCCTGGGGGCGCGCGAGTCAGCGCAGCCAGGAGAACAGCGCGCCGTGAAGGAGCGCGTTGAGCGCGAGCAGCGCTCCCATGGTGGCGAAGGGCAGGAAGACGAGAGCGAACTTCGCCCAGCCGTCCGTGCCCGACGCCTGGTAGGGCGGGAGCGCTTCGTTCGAGGCCGCCGCGCCGCCCACGATGACTTTTCGGGGCAGCGGCGTGGGCTCCTGCTGCAGCTCGGGCTCGACCGGCCGGCGAGGGGGCCAGAGCCACCGCTTGTCGAAGCGCACCACGTTGGCCGGCAGCCGCGTGCCGAATGACGGGGTGGTGATTTCTTCTTCGGCGTTCGAGGCGGTTTCGCCCGACACCGGAACCCCGATGGGCGAGGAGAGCGCCGCGAGCGCTTCTTCGACGGAGCTGAAGGTGCGGCCGGTCTGGTCGGAGAGGAGCCGCCGCAGAAAGTCTTCGGTGCCGGTGGAGACGGTGACTTCCCGGTCAAACTCCACCTCGCCGGACTTGCCGATGAGCCGTTCGGGAGGAAGCCCGGTGAGCAGCTCCACCAGCGTTCGGCCCAGCCCGCGCAAATCAACCCGGGTTCCGTCGACGGCTTCGAGGTCGAACGCCCCGCGGAGGAGATCGTGGCCCACCAGGACCACCCGGCCGTCATTTCGCCGCACCAGGTTGGCGGGCTTGATGTCGCGGTGGGGAATGGGCGGGGTGCGTTGGTGAATGAAGAGGAGCGTCTCGAGCAACTGCCGCGCGATGTCGAGCACGTCGGACTCGTCGAAGCGGCGGTTGGAGAGCTCTTCGGTGAGCGTGGGGCCACCGACGAACTCCTGCGCCACGTAGACGCGGAGCGACCCGGGGGAGGGGATTTTGAAGGACCCCAACATGCGCGGCATTCGAGGGTGCCGGAGCTGCTTGAGAATTCTCGCGTCGCGCTCGAACGCTTCAAGGAAGGTCGGCGCCACGCCGCTGTCGAGCACGCGCTCCAGGAGCACCGCCCAGCGCTGGGTGCCGTCGTGGGCCAGGTAGGTTCGGCCGCGACGCGTCTGCTGCAGCACCTGGAGCGTCTGGTAGGGCCCCACGTTCTGCACCGCGCCGCAGGACTCACAGAAGGCGCCGCAGAGCGCGCCGCAGCCGATGCAACCGCGGCCCGCGTCGAGGCCGGCGGCGACCGGAGAGCCGACTGTGGAGGTCAGAGGCGCTTCCATGAACGTGGTGGCTCGTACTGCGGGGGGGGTGATCCGGCAATGAACGGGTGATCCACGTCACCACGTCGTTACGACGCGACGGGGAGCCGAAAGGTGACGGTGGTTCCGCTCGGCGTTGACGCGATGGTCAGCGTGCCGCCGTGCGCTTCCACAATCTTCCGGGAGAGCGGCAACCCCAGCCCCGAGCCCTTCTCTTTGGTGGTGAAGAAGGGGTCGAACACGCGAGCGAGCAGCTCAGGGGGAATGCCGCCGCCCGCGTCTGCCACGGTCAACTCGGTGAAGCCGCCGTTGGTTCGATTGGAGATCCGCACCACGGCCCCCGAGGGGGAGGCCTGAATCGCGTTCAAGACGGCGTTTCGAATCGCGGCGGACAAGAGCGAGGCGTCGGCGGCCAGCCCCGCGTCCCGCACGTCGACCGCGAGCGTCACCTGGCGGTCTTCCGCGGGGCCGCCCACGGGGCTGGTAGCCGAATCGACCACCGACTTCAGCGTGGTGGGCTGCCGCTCCAGCCGCTGCTCGCGAGCGAAGACGAGAAAGTCGTCCACCAGGCGTGACAGCCGCTCGAGCTCCCGGGCCACCTTCTCCAGGTGCGACTTCACGTCGGCCAGGTTGGGCGTTGGCGACGACACCTCTTCCTTGAGCAGGCCGAGGAACAGGGTCATGCCCCCCAGGGGGTTTCGCACCTCGTGGGCCACGCCTGAAATCATCATCCGCAGCTGCTCTTCGCGGGCCAGAATCGCGCGGCGCATCGCATCCAACTGCAGGCCCAGCACGCCGATTTCGCGCGTGGGCACCCGGGGCACTTCGGTCTTCAAGTCCCCTTCGCCGATTCGCTGCGCCGACGACACCAGGGTGAGCAGCGGCCTCGACACCATGCGCACCGCCACCACGGCGGCCAGCCCGAGCAACAGGAGCGCCAGCGCGGCCAGGCCGGCGAAGATTCGCGTCAGCGTCTCGAGGGGGCCGAAGAATTCCGCCGAGCCCTCCACGCCGACCGCGCCCACCACGGCGGCGTCTTTGAGGAGCGGGGCGTAGCCGGTCTTGTACCACTTGCCGTCGTTGCCCTTGAACAGCACCTCGGAGGCGGCGGCTCTTCCTGTGAAGACGTTCTCGAGCTCGCGTCGGTCGCGGAGCAACTCCGGGACCTCGGCGTCGACCGGCAGGCCCCCGCCGACGTCGATTCGGGCGCGCCCTTCTTTGTTGAACACCACCACCCGGCGCAGCGACGCGGCGTGCTGCGCGGACTCCAGCTGGCGCCAGACGGCCCGGTAGGCGCGCGAGCCTTCGTCCGCGGCGTCTTCGGGGGTGAGCGTCATCACCCGCTCGGTGGACAGGGTGGTGGCGATGAGCGCCGCCGAGGTGCTGAGCGAGCGGCCGAGCTCGTCTTCAAACAGGTTCGAGGCCACACGTGAACCGACCACCCCCACGGTGGAGAACAGGGCCAGGGCCGGCACCAGAAACCCCACCAGGAAGCGGAAGATGAGCGAGCCGCTCACGTGTGGCTACCGCGAGCCCGCCAGGCGGTTGGCGCAGATGTCGTCGATGAGCGCGCGGGTGGCCTCGTCGAAGTTGAGGAACTCCACTCCCATGCCGCCGTGCGGGTGCCCGTCGTCGGGCTCGAGCACACGCACCACGCGGCCCATGCCCTCAATCAGCGTCTCGCCGTCGTCGAGCTTGAACTGCAGGAAGATGACCGCGCCTTCTTCGTACGGCTCTTCGGTCTCAATGAAGATGCCGCCGGCCGAGATGTTGCCGGAGTACTCCTCGAGAAACTCCTCGAAGGTGTGAAAGCGGAACTGCACCAAGAGGCGGAGCGGAGCGCGTTGGTGCTCGCGTCGGTCGTCGGGTTCCACCGAATCAGCCATGGGGCGAAGACTGTTGTAGAAGCGACGCGATGTCCATTCTCCAGGACGTTCGGGCCCGTGTGGACGCGCTCGAGCTCGAATTCAACCCGATGGGCGTCGACCGCTACGGCGTGTCCAAGTGGCACCTGGTCATCTTCTTCTCCACCCTCCTCGCGCTCTACCGCTACTACTTCCGGGTCAAGGTCTTCGGAGCCGAGCACGTGCCGCCGCGCGGTCGGGCGATGCTGATTGGCAACCACTCAGGCGGGGTGGCGATTGACGGCGCCATGGTGCTCACCTCGATGTTGATGGAGCTGGACCCTCCGCGCCTCGCCCAGGGCATGGCGGAGAAATTCTTGAATCGCATGCCCATCAGCTCGCTCTGGACGTCGCGGCTGGGGCAGTTCACCGGCCTGCCCGAGAACGCCCAGCGCCTTCTGGAAGACGACCGGCTCCTGATGGTGTTCCCCGAAGGCGCCCGCGGCACGGCCAAGCTGTACTCCGAGCGCTACTCGCTGGTGGAGTTCGGCACTGGCTTCATGCGCCTCGCCATGAAGACCCGCACCCCGGTCATTCCCTTCGCGGTGCTGGGGGGAGGCGCTGCGTTCCCCACCGTCTTCAACTCCACCACCCTGGGCCGGTTGATTGGGGCGCCCTACGTGCCGTTCACCGCCTACCTGCTCCCCATTCCGCTCCCGGCGCCGATGGAGGTGCACTACGGCCCGCCCATGCTCTTCGAAGGCACGGGCGACGAAGAGGACGCGGTGGTGGCCGGGCACGTGGAGCAGGTGAAACGCACGGTGGCGGCGATGATTGACGCGGCGCGGTCGCAGCGGCGCGGGAGGCTGCCCGGGTGAAGATTCTGGTGGTAGGCGCGGCAGGCGGGTTGGGCCGGCAACTTCTGGCCGAGCTCCATCGCGAGGGTCACGAGGTGGGGGGCATGGACCGGCGCCCCTTTGGAGCCGCGCCCCCGGGCGTCACCACCTGGACGGTGGACCTGCGCAAGCGCGCGGCCGAAGACGTGTTTCGAAAGTTCCGGCCCGAGGTGGTGGTGCACATGGCGACCGTCACCTCGCTGGTGGTGCAGGGAGAAGAGCGCCATCGCATCAACCTGGGTGGCACGCGCGCGGTGTTCGAGCACTCCAGTACCTACGGGGTGAAGCACGTGGTCTTCCTCGGGCGCCACACCTATTACGGCGCCACGCCGGACAGCCCGCTGTACCACACGGAAGACGAGCCTCCGTTCGGGCTCTCGCTCTTCCCCGAGCTGGCCGACCTGGTGGCCGCGGACCTGTACGCGGCGGGCTCGCTCTGGCGTCACCCCGAGGTCGCCACCACGGTGATGCGCCTTTGCTACACGCTCGGCCCATCGCGGCAAGGCACCCTGGCCGCCTTCGTTCGGCCCCACCGCGTGCCGATGGTGTTCGGGTTTGACCCCCTCTTTCAGTTCATGGACGAGACCGATGCGGTGCGCGCCATCATGGCGGCGGTCCACGCTCGGCCCAAGGGCGTCTTCAACGTGACCGGGCCCGCGCCGCTCCCGTTGTCGAGCATCGTGCACGCGCTGCAGAAGAAGGTGCTGTGGCTCCCGGAGCCGATTCTGGTGCGGCTGTTGGGGCGATTCGGGCTGCCGGCCATTCCCCGAGGCGCGGTGGAGCACATCAAACACCCGGTGGTGGCGGACGGCTCGCGGTTCGCGAAGGCGACCGGGTTTGCGCACCGCTTCTCTGAAGTGGAGACGGTCGAGCGCTACCGCCTCCTGCGGTCCTGATCAACTTTCAGGCGGACTTCTCATTCGAGACCAACCAAACAAACCGCTCGTGAGCGCTGGGGCTTTTGGTACGTTTCCGCTCTCCGATGGCGAACGAAACCGAACAGAGTTCCGAAGGCGTCCGGCCTTTTGGGCCTGAGCTTCGGCTGCTCGACCGCCGGGCGTTCGTCGGCTTTCCGGAGCTTGGCGTCGCCCCCGGAATTCAGATTTCTGATTTCGCCCTGCAGATTCCAGACGTCACGTTTCCCCTCAATGTCTCGGGGGGCGCGGCCAAGTACCAGAAGCGCAAGCTCGACTTCGGCTACCTCGAGCTGCACGTGGACGCCGAAGTCATTCGCCGGCGCGTCGACGAGGTCGGAAAGCGGCTGACCGAAATTGAGGATTTGAAGCTCGCGTTTCGCCCCGGCTACATCGAAGGGCAGGCCCGCCTCCGCTCAGCCGAACGCACGCCGTTCACCTTCAAGGTGGCCTTCGACGGCGATGGTGAGCGGCTGGTGGTGTACCTGTACGACGTTCGCCTCTACGGGTTCTGCTCCACGCCGTCGGCGCGGCTCCCGGCGATTCTGGCCGAGGCGGCCTCCAGCTCGGGCGCGCTGGCCGACCTGGAGCGCAAGGGCGCCAGCGGCTTCACCGCGCGCGTGCTGCCCATGCTGGTGGAGTTGGCCGCGGTCGGGCGCGGCTTCAAGATGCCGTCGCTCGACCAGGCGCGGTTGTCCGAGGCCAACGTCTCACCCAAGGGCGTCTCGCTGCGCTTCGCGTCGGGCGGCCTGCCGCCGCCCAGCCCGCCTGACGAAGACCTGCTGTTGATGCTGGAAGGTGTTCGCGCCTTCGCCGACGCCGAAGAGTTCGTGGCCGAGAACAAGTTGGCCGACGCGCGCGACGCGTACCTGAAGCTGGGAGACGCCACCGACGCTCACCCGTTCGCGATTGAGCGGCTCCTCTCGCTGCTGGTGGCCGACGAGTCGTCGCACGACCTGGCGCTCGACGTGGCCCAGACGCTCGGGCGCCGTCGGGAAAAGAGCGGCATCGCGCTGTGGGGCGAAGCGGTGGTGCGGGAGCGTCGGGGGGAGCTGGCCCGCGCGGCCGAGCGCTACCTGGCCCTGGCCGGGCTCGCCCGACAGCGGCGCGAAGAGTCGAGCGCGTTTCTGGCCGCCGAAGCCGGCGCCCGCGCAGCCCGCGACAGCGCGCCGCACATGGCGGTCAAGGCGCTGCACGAAGTTCTGGGCCTGAAGCCGGACCACGTGCCGTCGCTCAAGGCGTTGGCGCGCGCCTCGGACCAGGCCAAAGACCGCGCCGGCGCCATTCGCGCCTACCGGCGACTGGCCGCGCTGGCCAGAGACCCGCTCGAAGCCGCCGAAGCGCACGTGCACCTGGCGCGGTTGTGCGCCCAGACCGAGGACGATTTGGCGGGCGCCCGGCTCCACTGCGAAGCGGCGCTCAAGCTGTCGCCCGACCACCCCGACGCGCTCCTCCAATTGGGAGAGCTGTGCTTCAAGAGCGGCGAGCACCTCCGCGCCGTCAAAGCGTTGGACCGCTTGCGCGAGGTCGCCCTGGGGCGGCACGAGGTCGACCGCGTCGGCCGCGCCAACCTGCTCGCCGGTCAGGTGTGGGAGACCGGGCTCAACCAGCCGGAGAACGCGCTGCTGCGCTACCGCGAGGCGGTGTCGCTCTTACCCGGAGAGGGCGAGCCGCACTTCTTCGTGGGGCGCGTGGCTGAGGCGCTCGGCCGCGTGCAGGAGGCCGTGGCCTCGTACCAGCAGGCGATTGAGCTGTCCGGGCCCACGCCCAAAGATCAAAACGCACGCACGGCGTCGCACCAGTCGCACCACGCGCTGGCCCGCCTGTTCAAGACGAAGTTGGGCGAACCCAACCGCGCCAAAGAGCACCTGGAGCTCGCCTGGGCGCTCGAGCCCAAGGACATGGCGGCCCTGGGCGAGCTGCTCCCGCACTTTCGCGCGCAGGGGCGAGCGCAGGAGCTGGCCGACGCCTGCGAGCGCGCCGCTTCAGTGCTGGATGACCCGCACCAGCGCAGCGCCCTCTGGGCGGAAGCGGGCGAGCTGTACCGCGGCCGGTTGGCGCAACCAGAGAAAGCCGAGCGATTGCTGTCCCAGGCGGTCGACGCCGACGACAAGAACAAGGTCGCGCTCGAAGGGCTCCTCGCCCTGGCCGAGGCCAAGCGCGACGGCGGTCAGCTCTGCCGCTGCTTGAAGGCCCTGGCGCTGGTCGCCGCCGACGGGAAAGACCGCGTGCGGTACCTCCGCCGCCTCGCCGTGGCGGCCCGCGACATCGCCTTTGACCTCGACCTGTCGGTCTATGCCTTCCTCGAAGTGCTGAAGGTCGAACCCGATGACCTGCCGGTGCTGGGAGAGCTGTGTGGGCTGCAGCGCCGCCGCGCCGACATGGGCGGGCTGGCGTTCGCGCTGGAGCAGCGGGCCCGGGTGGCCGAGCAGTCGAAAGACCTGCGCCTCGCCGCGGCGTCGCTGCGCGAACTGGGGCAGGTGCTCGAGGTTCGCCTCGGGCGCCCGGGCGAAGCCCTGGTGGTGTTGGAGAAGGCGGCACGCCTGTTTCCCGAGCCGAACCAGCTCCTCGACCTCGCCGCGTTGTCCATGCGGTGCGAGCGACCGGCCAACGCCCGCCGCGCGCTCGAAGACGCGCTGCTGTTGCTCCCGCGCCACGCCGCGCCTGAGAAGGTGGCGGAGATTCGCGCGCGACTGGGCAAGGCCTGCGACGCGCTGGGCGACAAGGACGCGGCGAGGGAACAGTACGCGCTCGCCTTTCCCCTGCGCCGTTTGGACGACGAGATTTCCACCCGTCTCGAGGCGCTCTACGAAGAAGCGGGGCAGCAGAAAGAACTCGCCGACATCTGGGTCGCCAAAGCGCAGGCCCTGGCCCAGTCGGCCCGCCCGCTCGACGCGGCCCCGCTCTACTTCAAAGCCGCCCAGGCGCTGTTGGCGCTGGGCGACGGGGCGGCCGCGCGCGCGCGCTTCACCGCCGCGGTGGAAGCCTCGCCCACGGGAGAGTTCGCGGCGCTCGCGCTGGAGCAACTGGCAGAACTCCTGGTGGCGCAGGGTCAGCTGGAGGAAGCGGCGGCCACGTGGGCCCGGAGAGCTGGCCTGGCCAGTGAGCCTCGCGCGATGGCGCGCGCCTTCTACAAGTCGGCGCTCCTGGTGGAGAAGACGCCGCGCGAGTCGACCTACCTCGCCCGTGCGCTGGAGGCTGATTCGACCTTCGCCCCCGCCCGTCACCGCCGGGCGCAGCTGCACCTGACCGAAGACCCCAGGGGCGCGCTGGCCGACCTGGAAGCCGTGTTGGCCGCCGACCCCCGCGACCCCGACGTGGCGGCGGCCAACTTTGACCTGGTCGCGCTGGCCCGTCAGGCCGGGTTCGCCGCGCTCAAGGTCGGGCACGCCGACACCGCGCGCCGCCACCTCGCCTGGTACGTGCAACAACGCCCCGAAGACCTCGACGCGCTGGTCGAGCTCGCGGGGCTCCACCGCCGCGCCGGTGCGCTGGAGGCGTTGGTCGAGCTGTTGGGCGAGCTGTGGCCGCGGCTGTCGGGTGGCTCACGCAACGCCGCCCGCCGCGAGTACGCGCAGGGCACGCTGGCGCTCTCGCGCTTTGACGCGGCGAAGACGGTGCTGCACGCCATGTTGGAGGAAGACTCCACCGACAGCTGGGCCAACGAGCGCCTGCTCGAATTGCTGGGCGAGCAGGCGTCGGCTCGCGAAGAGCGCCTGTTGCTCCTCACCCGGCTGGTGACGTCGGCAACCGGGGACAAGCGCGCGGCCCTGCTGGAGAAGCGCGCCAGCGAACACCACGCCGCTCGAGATTTCCCCGCCGCCTCTCGCGACCTGTTCGAAGCCGCCGCGCTCCTCGCAGACCCCACGCCGGCGCTGCTCAAGTTGTGCGGTTGGGCGAAGGACGAGAACGACGCCGCCGTCGAACTGGAGGCGTTCGACCGCATTCTGGCCGGCCCGGCGGCGGACGCGCACCGCCCCCTCGCGGCCACGCGGGTGTTCGCCATCGCCCAGGCCGCCCAACAGCACGGCGACGCGCGCCTGGCCGAGCGCGCCCTCCTGTTCGCCACCAAGCTTCCCTTGAGCGGCGACCAGCGAAACGAGAGCTGGACCATGCTGGCCGCGCTGTACGAAGCCCGCGGCGAGAGTCGCCTGGCCGAAGACGCCCTGTCGAGCGCGGCCGAGAGCGGCACGCGCGAACGCCGCGTTGAAGCGCTGGAGAAGCGGGCCAGGCTGCTCGAAGCCCGCCGTGCCTTCTCCGAGGCCATGCAGGCCTGGCAGGGCACGCTGGCGCTCTTGCCCCGCCACGCACCGGGCCTCGAGGGGCTCAAGCGGTGCCTCAAGGCCACCGAAGATCTCGAAGGACTGGCCGAGGTGCTGCAAGACGAGGCCACCCACGCGCCCCCGCAGAAGGCGGGGCCCATCTATCGCGAGCTGGCCAACTTGTACCTGGGCAAGCTCAACGCGCGCGGTCCGGCCGAAGCGGCCTTGAAGCGGCTGGTGCAGTGCGAGCCGCACGACGCGGCGTCCCGAACCACCCTGGCTCACCTGCTGGCCGAGCGCGGCGCGGCGGGCGAAGCGGCGCGCGAGGCTGAGGAGGCGGCGGGTGCGCTGCCCGCGGGCGACGCCGCGCCCCTGTTGTGGTCCGCGGTGCGGTGGGCGCTGGCCCACGACGACTCCACCCTGGGACTTCGCTTGGCCCGAAAAGCCAACACCCTGGGCGAAGCGCAAGGCGAGAACCTGGAGCTGCTGGCCGACCTGCTCTACGTGCACGGCGCGGTGGCCGAAGCGCTGCCCTTGCAGCGCCGCATCGTAGCCGCCATCGACATCGCCGACCGCCCCGAAGAGGCGGAGCGACACCTGCTGCGCCTGGCCGATCTGGCCGAGACGGCGGGAGAGCACCCGCTGGCCATCGCTTCACTCGAGCGCTTGATTGCTGAACGACCGCTCAACTTCGTGGCGGTGGAACGGCTGGCGGCGCTGCTCAAGCCGAACGACCCGCGCGCCTCGTTGCGCCGGTTGGCGGACTACGCCTCGCTCCTGTCGCGCTCGGTGCGCGCCGAGACGATGCTCCGAGATCTCGGCCGACGCGCCTTCAACGAACTGCACGACGTCGAGATGGCGTCCAACCTGCTGCGCAAGGCCATCGACGCTTCCGAGGCGCCGCTGGAGCTGGTGCTGGAGCGCAACCAACTGCTTCGCGGGGCGGGGTTGTTTGGAGAATTGTTCCCCGAGCTGCCGCGGGCGGCCCTGCTTCTGCTGGACGCCGGTCGACGTGAAGAAGCCCTCGCCGCGTACGAAGAAGAGGTGGCGCTCGGCTTGCGGCTGGGCCACGTGGACGAGGCCATTCGCACCCTGCGGGCCATGGCCGATGTGTGCCAGGACGCCCACGACCCGGCGCGGGCCGCGGCCTTCCTGCGGCGCCAGGCCGAGGTGCTGGTGGAGTCGCGCCTCGACCTGGAAGCAGCGCAGCTCACGCTCGAGCGCGCCTGGGGCGTCAACCAGAGCTCGCTCACCGCCGAGCAGGGGGTGCGGTTGGCCCGTCGCCGCGGCGACGCCCAGCTCGAAATCGTCTGGTTGGAGCGCACGCTGCCCGGGCTCTCCAGCAGCAGCGAGAAAGCGAAGACCCACGTGGCGCTGGCTCGCCTGTACGTGGGGCTGGGCGCGGCGGAGCCTTCGGTCGACCATGCCTCGTGGTCAGCGCCGGCCGAAGCCGAAGCTCAGCTCAAGGCCGCGCTGGCGCTGGTTCCCCGGCACCCGGACGCCGAAGCGTTGCTCTTCGCGCTCTACGAGCGGTTCGAGCGGGCCGGTGACCAGGCGGCGTACCTGGAAGACTCGGCCGAGAGCCTGCCCCAGGGCCCCGAGCGGGCCGCGCTGATGCTGCGGGCGGCGGCGCTCTACAAAGACAAGGCGGGCATGCCGCGCGAAGCCGCGGTGGCGCTCCTGGCCGCGCGCTCGTCGCACCCCGATGACGATGCGCTGACAGAGAAGGTCGCCGACCTGCTCTATCAACTGGGCCAGAAGCCGCAGGCGGCCGAGTTCGACGGGCTGTTGCTGGCGAAGAACATCCGGCACGCGGCGTTCGCGCGTCACCTCGAGTACCTCGACAAAGAGCGAGACGACGAAGGCCTGGCAGAGCTGCTGGTGCGTCGCGCTGAAGTGGAAGAGGGCGAAGCGGCGGCGTCGTGGTGGCTGCGCGCCGCGGCCGCCTACCGTCGCTCCGGCGCGGTGGAGCGGGCCAAGGTCTGCGAGCAGCAGGCGTTCGAGCGTTCTCCTGCGAGCGACGAAGCGTTCGGCCACCTGGTGGAGCGGGTGAAGCACGACGTTCGCGCGCACGCGGACGTGCTGTGGACCCGGGCCCGCGCCCGGCCAGACCAGAAGTCGGCGTTGCTCCTGGAGCGCGCTCGCCTGCTGGAGAAGGCCAACGAGGCGTTGCTGGCGGCGGCGGCCTGGGACGACGTGCTGCAGAGCGAGCCCAACCTCCAGGCGGCGCTCCTCGCCCGAGGGAAGCTGGCCTTCGAAGCCGGTGGGGCCAAGGCGTCGTTGCCCTACGACCGGCGCCTGCTCGACGTGGCAGACCACGCGCTCGAGCTGAAGGACCGCATTCGCATTCGGCTGCGCATTGCCTCCGCCAGCATGGACGTTCGCGCGTGGAAGGACGCGGCCACCATGCTCGAAGCTGCGCTCGAGCTGGACCCTGCCGCGACCAATCGACACGAGCTGTTGAGCACCCTGCTCACGGCCTACAACGAAGCGGGACAGAGCGACGGCGTCTTCTCCACCTCGCTCCGCCTCGCGAAGGAAAGCCCCCGCCCGGAAGCCGAGGCGCTCTACCGCCGCGCGGCCGCGCTGCACCCCGAGCCGTCAGTTGCGCTCGACGCGCTGTTGCCGTTGTTCGAGTGGCACCCGTCGGAGCGCGCGTTGTTTGAACGCGTTCAAGAAGGGCTCCTGTCCCTCGGTCGAGACGGCGAGTTGGTGGCGGCCCACGAGCGTTTTGCCCAGGCCATCGGAGGCGCGGAGGGGGCGCGCGTCTTGTTCCAGGCGATGCAGCGGGTGGAGACCAAGCTGCTCGATGCGACGCGGGCGTACGAGTTGTTGTCTCGCGCGGTGGCGATGGACCCGTCGAACCTGGAAATTGCCGAAGCGTGGGCGGTGGCCCTGCGGAAGCGTCGCGATGTTCCCGCCTTGCTGAAGGCGCTGGAGCGGCTGGCGACGCTGCGAACGGACGACGACGGGCGGGCCCAGGCTGAGCTCGAGCGCGCCGCGCTCCTCGCTGCGAATGGTCAGCGGCAGGAGGCCGTGGCGGTCTGGGAGCACCTGCGCGCGCAGGGGCCGGCCTCGTCGGGGTACGCGGCGGCGCTGGTGGCCCTGGAGTCGGCGTATGCCGAGGCACACGACGAGGCGCAGCTGTGGCCGGTCTTGAAGGCGCGCGCGGCGCTGGTGACGTTCGACGCGCAGGCCGAATTGCTCACCCGGGCCGCCCAGACGGCTCGCCGGGCGAGGGCGTTCGGCGAGGCGCTCGACCTCGCTCGCCAGGCCTCGGCGGTGCGGCCGTCGTTCGAGTCGGAGCGCCTGGTGGCGGACGTGGCGCTGGAGGCGGGCGACGCGCGCGCCGCGGGCGAGGCCCTGGTGCGGGCCGCCGAATCGGCGCCGGCGAAGAAGCGCAGCGGCCTGCTGGTGGAGGCATTCACCGCCCTGGAGACCGCCTCGGCCCACCGCGAAGCCGCCTCACTCCTCTCGCGAATCTTGAAGGAGTTCCCCAAGGCCATCGAGGTGGAGGACGCGGCTCGACGCTTCGTGGCGCTGGGGGCGAAGGACCTCGCGCTCGACGCCGCGTTCGCCCCGCTGCTCGAACAGGAGAAGTTCGACGAAGCCTGGCAACTCGCCAGCGACGCAGGTGACGCCGCGCGCGCCACGGAGGCGTTGTGGGCGGGGGCGAAGGCCAGGCACACCCCGGCCATCGAGCGGCTGCTCGAAGTGCTCAAGGCGTCCCGCGACGCTGACGGAGTGGAGCGCCTGCTGCCGATGATGAAGAAGCCGCAGGCCATGCTGTCGGAGCGCGCGGCTCGCATGCTCTTCTTCGACTTCGAGCGCCGCAGCGGGCTGGAGGCCCTGGAAAAACTGCACGCCCTGTCCGCCGCGGCTGACGAGGCGATTGCCTCGGGTCGCGCGCCGCTGTTGGAGTTGCTGCTCCCCCGCATCGAGGCGCTGGGGCCCGCGCAAGTCGAGGCGCTGCTCGACGCCGCGCTCGCCGCGTTCCCCGAACGGAAGAAATCGATTCTGAACCAACTGCTCGCGCTTCGAATGGCGCGAGGTCAGTTCCCCCAGGCGGTCGCGGCGCTGGGCGAGCTGGCGGGCCTGGAGACGGACCCCCGGGCGCGGGCCGCCCTTCGCTACGAGCAGGGCATGCTCCTGCTGAAGGAGTTGAAGGAGCCCAAAGCCGCCGCCGCTTCCTTTGAGAAGGTCCTCATCGACGACGCGATGAACGCGGGCGCGGTGCGCGAGTTGTTCGTGCTGCTGGACAGTGGTGATGCCCCGCGGTTCATCGCCATCGCCGAGCGGCTGAAGTCGTTGCTGGGGCCCGACGCCGCGGCGTCTCGACACGAGGAGCTGGCGAGCGCCTACGAAGCGGTCGGTCGCGCCAAAGACGCCTACGCCCTGTTGGCCACGCTGCCGGCCAGCCCGAAGATTCTGGAGCGCCGCGTTCGGTTGGGCGAGTCCCTCGGGTTGTTGGGCGACGTGCTGGCGCTCAAGGAGCGCCTCGCCACCACCGACGCTGATCGCGAAAAGGTGCTGTTGGGCTACCTCTCGGCCGACCTCATTCCATTCGCGGTTCGCCTCGCCGGGGAGATGCTCCAGCGGAGCGCCGTATCGTTCGCCACCCAGTGTCTGCTGGCCCAGCGCCTGGCGCCCACCCCGCAGGGCTCGGCGCTCGCCGTTCGCCTCTGGCCAGAAATCTTGAAGACGCAGCCCATCGACGTCGACGGTTGGACGCTGTTCGGCGAAGCGCTGGCGCACGCCGGGCTCCCCGCACACGCGCCGGTGGCTGACGCCGTGGGCGCGGTCCTGAGCTCCAGCAACGACCGCCCGCGTCCGGTGGCGCTGCAGGCCGTGGTGCGCGGCCCGGGCTCTGGTCGCACCGAGGTTCCCGGTGGAGCGCTCCAGGTGACGAGCGAGACCATGCCGCGCCTGTTCGCCGCCATCGACGCCGCGCGCCGCGCGTTCGGCGCCGCTGAGGGACCGCTGTACCTGGACCCGGCCGGCGGGTGCGAGGTGTGGCTCGCGGCGGGCGGGGCGTTGGTGATGGGAGCGCTGGCGCTCACCCATTTCGGCGAAGTCGAGCTCAAGTACGCCTGTGCGGTGGCGTTGGCGCTGGGAGACGACAGCGAAGCCTTGCGGCGCCCCGGCCAGGTGCGCGGCGTGGCGGCCGCGGCGGTGCGGGGCTTCGACGCCTGTCCGTCGACGCTCGCCGCTGGCCGCGTGCTCTCGGCGTGGGATGAGCGCGTTCGCGGCGGCGACCCGGCGGCGGCGCTCCCCTCAGAGCTCCTGCCCGACAACCCCGCGTTCGATGCGGTGCTGCGCCGGGTGATTGACGTGCTGGCCGCGGCTGTTTCAACGTCCGGGCGTGCGTGAGGCTCTCTTGACCAGGCGGTGGCTCGGACTTGTGGGCGCGCTGTGTTGCCTGGGCTGCGACACGGCCGTGACGTACCCCGGCAACGAGGTGATGGGGACGTTCGCCTTCGAAGCGCCGCTCCTCACCTTCAACTGCCAGTTCCCTGAGGTCCCCGACGCCGGCCTGGCGTTCGACGCGGTGCTCTCGCGCAATCGGGGCACGAACAACGCGTTTCGCACCATCAACGGCTATTCGCGCCCGGCCACGTTCGACGGCCAGATTTTTGAGACCGAGAACGCCGAGCCGCGCCAATTCACCGACTGCGCCGCCTGCGACACGCGGCTGATTGAGACCATGCGCTTCGCGCTGCTGTCGCGCTCGCAGAGTTCCGCCGTCGCTGAAGCGTGTCCGGGCAACCCGCTGGACGGGGGCGTGCCGGCCGAGAACGCAGACGCGGGCATCACCGCCCCCGGGAGCACGTCGTCGGGCTTTGACGCCGTGCGCGCCTGCGGGGTGTTGCTTGAGCGCGTGGAGGGCACGCAATTTGACGGCGGCGCGTGCGACGCGAAGTGCACCAGCTGCACCTGGTCGTACCGGCTGCAGGGGGTTCGACGTTGAAGAAGGCCGTCGTGCTGCTCTCGGGCGGGCTCGACTCGTCCACCTGCCTGGCCTTGACGGTGAAGCAGGGCTTCACGCCGGTCTGCCTGTCGGTGGACTACGGCCAGCGGCACAAGTTTGAGCTGGAAGCGGCGGCACGCGTCGCCCGGTCGATGCGGGTGACGGACCACCGGGTGGTGACGATGGACTTTCGCGCCATCGGCGGTTCGGCGCTCACCAGCGACCTCGCCGTGCCCAAGCACGACTCGGTGGAGCAACTCTCAGCGGGCATTCCTGCCACCTACGTCCCGGCGCGCAACACGGTGATGTTGGGCCTCGCGCTGGGCCTGTGCGAGGTGGTGGGGGCGACGGACCTGGTGATTGGGGTGAACGCCGTCGACTACAGCGGCTACCCCGACTGCCGCCCGGAGTTCATTCGCGCGTTCGAGCAACTGGCGGGGCTGGCCACCAAGGCGGGCGTGGAGGGGGCGAAGTTCACCGTGCACGCGCCGCTGATTGCGATGACCAAGGCCGACATCATTCGCGCCGGGGTGGCGGCGGGCGTGGACTATTCGCTCACCCACTCCTGTTACGACCCCGACGGCGCGGGGTTGGCCTGTGGGCGCTGCGACAGCTGCCTCTTGCGCAAGAAGGGCTTCTCCGAGGCCGGCGTCCCCGACCCCACGCGGTACCACGCGTGAACCCGGCGTGGGTGGCGGTGGCGGTGATGAGCGCGGCGCCGCTGGTGGAGCTGAAGCGGCTGGTCCCGGATACCGGGGTGGACCTGCGCTACGGCACCTCGGACAACATCATCAAACAGCCCGTCTACCCGCCCGACGCGCGGTGCCTCGTCGTTCCCCCGCTGGGCGCGGCGCTCTCGTGTGCGAACGAGAAGCTGCGTGAGTCGGGCTTGAGGCTGGTGGCGTGGGACTGCTACCGGCCGCTGGCGGTGCAGAAGGCCCTGTGGGCCATCATGCCGCGGCGAGGGTACGTGGCCGACCCCAGGAGCGGCTCGCACCACAACCGGGGCGCGGCCATCGACGTCACCTTGAGCGCGCTTGACGGCGGAGCGGTCGAGGTGCCCACGGGCTTTGATGAGTTTTCCCGGGCCGCGCATCACCACGCCGACGGCGGAACCCCCGCGGCGCGACGCCACCGCGAGCTGTTGCACGCGGCCATGGTCGGCTGCGGCCTGAAGCGGAACTTCATGGAGTGGTGGCACTACGAGTTGCCCGACGCGGTGAGCTTCCCGCTTCGCGATGAGCCCCTGGTGGACGCCGGTGCTCCGCTACGGGACGCAGGCCACCAGGCACTTGCCCCCGACGCATCGCGCTGACGCGCAGTCGTCGTTCGAGCTACACAGCTCCCCCGGGCCGAGCGGTGACTGACAGTACGCGCCCGCGTCAGGCGTGTTGAGGCAGGGGCCGTACAAGCACCGCTTCGACACCTCGCAGGTCTCGCCGGGCAGCGGCAGCCGCTGGCACACCCCGCTGACGCAGACTGAGAAGAGGTGGCAGTCGCGGTGTTCGCTGCAGGCCATTCCGTCTGGAACTCGGGCAGCGCAGGTGCCGCCGTCCGACGCGCGGCGACAGGCGAGGTGGGCCTCGCAGTCGCTCGACGCCACGCAGGGGCCGAACTCTGCCACCGGCTTGTCGCACACGCCCCAGGTGGTCGCGCTCGCCCCGACGCAGACGTTGTCGTTGCCGCACGTCTGTCGCGTGGAGCAGATGTCCTGGTCGCCTGGAACGAGCCTCGCCTTGCAGACCTGGCTGAGCGGTTCACACAAGCCGCTCACGCACTGGGCGTCGTCGCTGCAGGAAACCCCCAGCGCGCGCTTGCTCTCGCAGGTGCCGCCGTCGGTGGTCTGCACGCAGTAGGCGTAGTCGTCGCACGCGCCGAACAGGCACGCTTCTCCGGCATGCGGGGAGACGCGGCACTTCGAGGCGATGCAAGACAGCCCGGGGGCGCACGGCGTCGACGGGTCGCACGTCTTGTCGACCGTGGCCGGCGAAGCACAGGCGCTGGTGCCGGAGCTGAGGTTGACCAGCTTGCAGTACAGCCCGGCGCGGCAATCTCTGTCGTAGCGACACGCGCCGTCGGTCTGGCCCAGGGCCTGACAGGTCATGGGGCAGGTGGCGCCACGGCAGACGCCTTCGGCGCACTCCTCTTCATTGCCGTAGCAGGGGCCGCCCAGGTAGCTGTTGGGCCAGAGAAAGCGGTTGCAGGCCGGCGGCAGCACCTGCACCGCGCCACACGACGCGGTGGCGAAACCGTCGGCGCAGTTGGCCGCGAAGATCGGGTCGTAGCGCAGCGTGGCCACCGAGGGGTCGGCCCGCGATGGCCACTTCGAGGGGCCGCACCAGGTGGCGGAGTAGAACGCGAGGCAGTCGCGTTGCGCGATGGTGGAGGTGTCAATCAGCCCGCAGCGCCCCAGCGCCTCACAGCGCCGTGCGTTGAGCACCGCGCAGGCGCTCTTCATGGACAAGCCTCCATCGATGCCCGGCGGGACTCCCGCGTCTGGTGGCGCGCCCCCGTCGGTGCCGGCGTCACTCCCGGCGTCATCGACGTTGGGTGGTTTGGTGCCGGGACAGCTCAGCAACACGGCACACACGACGAGGCTCGCCCGGCGCGCGCTCATGTGCTTCGCCCCCGACGAACGGCGATGAGCTCAGACGCGATGGAGACGCCGATTTCGGCCGGCGTGGCCGCCTTGATGAGCACGCCCATGGGGCAGTGCAGCCGCTCGATTTCGCCCGGGGTGAAGCCGGCCGCGACGAGTCGCATGCGGAAGCGCTCGGCTTTGCGTCGACTGCCGATGACGCCCAGGTAGGCGAGCGGCTTTCTCAAGAGGGCCTCAACGCAGGCCTGGTCCAGCGCGTGGTCGTGCGTGGTGATGCACGCAAAGTCGAGGTGCGTTCCGTTCAGTGCGCGCGCCACGTCGGCCGGCGGCTGCAGGACCAGCTCGCACTCGGGGAAGCGCTGGGGGTTGGCGAGCTCGGCCCGCTCGTCAATCACCCGCACCCGAAACCCGCAGCGCTGTGCGGTGGAGGCCAGCTCCTTGGCCACGTGGCCGGCGCCGAAGATGTGCAATCGGGCGGGCGCGCCGTGGCGCTCCAGGAAGACGCGCATGGTGCCGCCGCAACACATGCCGAGGTCGTGGGTGAGGTGCGTCTCCAGCACGCGGGTGGACGCTTCACCGTTGCCGAACAACTCCAGCGCCGCGTCCACCACCTGCTTCTCAATCGCGCCCCCGCCGATGGTGCCGAACGTCTGCCCGTTCTCCAGCACCACCACGCGCGTGCCCGGCTTCTGGGGCGTGGAGCCCCGGGTGTCGATGACGGTGGCGATGACGAAGGGGGTGCCCTCTTCAGCCAGCCGCGCGATGTCAGCAAAAGGTTCCACGTGGGTTCACGCGTCAGCTTGCCTTCCTTCGAGGACGGGAGCAAAAGCCGCACGGCATTTGTCAGTCGCACACCGGTGAGCGGAGTTTCCATGCGTGGCGTGATCAAATCGAAGGACGTCGTCACCAACCTCCCTCTGATTTGGCGTGAGTTCGGCCCGGCCTGCGTGTTCCGTTGCTTGAAGGCGGTCGTCACCAACGAGCCTGCGACCTTCCTCGACGTGGCGGTGAAGGGTGAGCTGACCCGCCCCGCCCACCAGTCGCCCGGGCGCGACGCCTCGGCCTGACGGTCGAATTCCGCGTACCTTTTTGGCGCTGTTCTGGCTCTTGAGTGCCTTGAGGGAGAACAGCCATGAATCGTTCCATGTTTCTCGCGGCGGGGCTTGCGGTGCTGCCGCTCACCAACTGCGCGGCGTCCATTTCGGGGGCAGAGGCCAAAGTGTTCGTGCAGAAGGGCGCACGGCTGGTTGATGTGCGCACGCCGGAGGAGTTCGCGGCCGGGCACATCGAGGGCGCGCTGAACATTCCCATCGCGGACCTGGACGCGCGGAAGGCAGAACTTTCCAAAGATGACGAAATCGTCCTCTATTGTCGCAGCGGGGCCCGCAGCGCGCGGGGCGAGAAGCTGCTCAAGGAGGCGGGCTACATGAAGGTCCACAACATGGGCGCGATGTCGAACTGGAAGTGATTCGAACCGCAGCCTTCTTCCTGCTGGCCGCCGCGGCGCTGTGGCCCGGCGTGCCGACGTGGCTTTCGCTGGGCGCCGGCATCGCGTTCGGACTCAGCGGGGCGCACCCGTTCCCCGCGAGGACGAAACAGGCCTCCACCTGGCTTCTGCAGGGCAGCGTGGTGGCGCTCGGCGCGGGCATGAACCTCGGCGTGGTGCTCCAGGTCGGCGCGCGCGGGGTGGTGCAGACCCTGGTGGCGTTGACCCTGACGTTGCTGGTGACGCTGGGGCTCTCACGCGCCTTTCAGACCGAGCGAACCACCTCGCTCCTCATCGGCGTGGGGACAGCGATTTGCGGAGGCTCGGCCATCGCCGCAGTGGCGCCGGCCATTGGAGCCAGGCCGCATCAGACCTCCGTCGCGCTGGCGGTGGTGTTTCTGCTCAACGCCGTGGCGCTGGTGGTGTTCCCGCCCATCGGCCACGCGGTGGGCCTGGGCGAAGCCGCGTTCGGCCTGTGGAGCGCGCTCGCCATTCACGACACGAGCTCGGTGGTGGGGGCGACCGTTCAGTACGGCGAGCACGCCGCGCAGGTGGGGACGACGCTCAAGCTCACCCGCGCGCTGTGGATTGTGCCGCTCACGCTGGTGATGGCGCGGTGGGTGAAGCCCGAAGAGGGGGGGCCTCCCGCGAAGAAGCCCTGGTTCATTCTCGGGTTCGTTCTCGCCGCGGCGCTGGCGACCTGGGTGCCACCCCTGACCGCCGTGGGACACACGGTGGCGAACGCGGCGAGGCAGGTGCTCGTGCTGACCCTGTTTCTTATCGGCACGAGCGTGAACCTCCCGGCGCTGAGGAGCGTGGGGGTTCGACCTCTGGCGCTCGGCGTGGTGCTGTGGTTCCTCGTGGCCGGCACCACCCTGGCGTTGGTCTACGCGGGCGTGTTGGGCGCGCCGCTGGCGATGGGTGAGGGCGTGACGGTCTTGAGCAGCGGCCAGTAGAGCAGCGTGGTCGACAACCCAAGGCACGCGAAGACGATGAGCGCGTCGGTCGGGCCCCAGGCGTCGGCGAGGGCCCCGAGGGCGAGCGCGGACAGGCCCATCCACACGCTGCCGAAGAGCGAGGTGAGGCTCGCCATGGTGGCGCGCTCCGCGTCGGTGAACTCGCGCTGCATCAGCGCGCTCCTGGACACGAAGCCCACGCCGTAGAACGCCGAGCCGGTGGACATGAGAAAGGGCGAGGCGGCGTTGGGCCAGACGAGGCCCAGAATCTCCACGCCCGAGCCGTACACGGTGCCCGCGATAATCCACTTCACCTCGCTCCACCGGCGCACGAGCTCGCCGCTCCAGCGAAAGCTCAGCGCCGCCAGCCCGCTCGACACCACCCGCATCAAGCCCACCGCCCACATCGGCCACACGGTGACGGCGAACGCCGCGCGAAACTGGTAGCTCGCCTCGCCGAACCCGAAGCCGATGATGCTGGCGATGGAGAGCAGGCGCAGGCGCGAGTTTCGCCACAGCCCGCGCAGGGCTTCCTGCAGGTGGCCCCAGGTGGTGGTCGTCCGCGCGTGCACCAGGGGCGGTTCCTGCACGCGCACCGCCACCAGGAGCGCCACGGCTTGCGCGCCGAGCGAAGGCCACAGCACCCACGCCCAGGACCAACTGGCCAGCGCGCCGCCCAGCGCCGCCGCCAGGGCCAGCGCCAACTGGTAGGTAGATGTGACGCGCCCGAAGTGTTCCCCGTAGCGGCCGTGCTCGTCCGAGCTCTTGAGGGTGTCGTAGACGAGCGCCTCGTTGTTCCCGCTGAAGAAGGCTCGCGCGGCGCCTTCGAAGAGCGCGCCCACGGCCAGCGCGGTCCACGAGCCGCCAAGCGCGTAGAGCAGCACGGACACGAAGTTCGCCAGCGCGCCGGCCACCAGCGTCTTCTTTCTCCCCAGCCGGTCCGAGAGGAGGCCGGTGGGCAGCTCCAGCGCCGCCGCGCCGATTCGGGTGAGCGCAAAAATCGAAGAGCCCAGCGCGAACGACCCCGACACCTCGGTGAAGTACAGCACCGAGATGGCCGAGTAGAGGCGGAAGTCGGAGAAGAAGTTGAACCACGCCAGGCGCCGCAGGTTGGCGTTGCCATCGAACGTCGCAGGAGCGGGCAGGGGGTTGGACGCCACCGCGTGTTCCTACCAAAGGCGCTGGCGGGTGTTTGAGCTCGTGATGTTTCAGGCCCCGGGCGTGGCCAGTCGCCCGTCAGGCCACGGGCGCCTACGGTGCGCCCGCGTGCAACCCACCTCACCCAGGCGCCGAGGCCGGACGCCCCGATGATTGTTCAATACGTTCGCGTGGGCGTCTTCGTGGCCGCGGTGCTGGGCAGCCTTGGGTACGGCGTGTGGGGGACGCGTCGATGGCTACGGGGCCCGGTGATGGGGGCGCGGGCGAAGGTGGGCCTGGGTGCGTCGCTGGCATTCCTGCTGGCGACGGTCGTCTGCTACCTCTACGGAACCTTCGTCGAAGCGGACGCGCTCGAAGTCACCCGCACGGTCATCTCCACGCCCCGGCTGCCTCGCGGGGTGCGCTACCGCATCGCCCACATCTCGGACCTTCACGTCGACGTGGAGTCTCCCGCGTTGCAGCGACTTCGAGCGGCGATGCAGTCGGCCGGGGCCGACGTGCTGGCCTTCACGGGCGACGCGGTGAACACCAACGGCGGAATCGAAGTCTTTCGCTCGCTCCTCGGGTCCCTGCCGGCGTCACTGGGGCGCTTCGGCGTGCGCGGAAATCACGACGCCTGGTACTGGAAGAACGTCGACCTGTTCGGCGGCGTGGCGACCGAGCTCAACACGCAGCGCCCGGTGTTTCTCGATGGCGGCAAGCTGGCCGTCTGCGGTTCGCGGTACGGCAAGACGTGGATGTTGCCGCAGTGCCTGTCGGAGGCGCGGCAGTCAGGCGCCTTCACGCTGCTGCTCAACCACACGCCCGACGTCTTTGAAGAGCTAGCGCCCCGAGCCGACCTCACCCTGGTCGGGCATACCCACGGGGGCCAGGTCCGAGCGCCGCTCTACGGCGCGCTCATCACCATGGCGCGGTCCGACAAGAAGTACGAGATGGGTCGCTACGACTTTCCCGACGGCGTCCTCTACGTGAATCGGGGCATCGGCTTTGAGCCGCAGGCCCCGCGCGTTCGTTTCCTCGCGCCACCGGAGCTGACCTTGATTGACGTACAGGGGACGGGCGAGCCCTCCGCGGGGGCTCCGGCGAACGCGCCCCCCCCCGAACCGCCGTCGAACTAGCTGTTGGCGCCTCCCGGGGGCGGGAACGCCTGGACCCCGGTGCGACCGCATGAGCGGCTCAGCACTTGTAGATTCGGGCGGTGCAGCGGCCTTTCTCACAGGCTGGAATATGCGAGCCGTCGCCCTCGCACGGGTGGAGCTTGCGAGTCCGCGGCGTTTTCAGTCGAACGGGGACCCTGAAGCCATTGCGTATTTCGAGGCCGCATTGGGAGTCAGTCCGGCAGCTCGGGGCGTTGACCTCCATGGACTCGCACACCTTCTTTTCGGTGTGGCAGTAGCAGACCGGTCCCGTCTCCCAGCGCAATTCGGTTCTGCGGGTGGCGTCCGTCCCAGCGACGCAGGTGCCTTGTTCACTCACACCGCAGTCGTAGTTTGAGTCGCACGCGATGGTGCCGGCATCGCCGGCCTCCGCGCTGGTTCCCACGAGGACAGCGCAGAGGGTGGCGAGGAGGTTCATCAGGCAATGGGTTCTCATGCGCGTTCTCCTGCGGTGTGAGGGGCTCACTCAGGGCTCTTGGTCGCAGCCGCGCGTCCGACTCCGGGGGCGTTTCGGGAGCGCCTGCGCCGTGCCGCGAGGGCGAGGCCCAACAGTCCCATCGGCGCGCTGAAGGCTCCGCTGCAGCCGCACGAGCCCGTGGGCGGTCCGGTCTTGCCGGGCGTTCCGCCGTCGGGCAGCAGCCCCGAGTCGCTCTCGCCGCCGTCGCCCACGAGCTCCCCGCCGTCGCTCTCACCGGCGTCGGGTCCCTCTTCGCCGCCGTCGATTTCATTAGCGTCGGTGGTGGTGTCTGGCGGAGGCCCGGCCACGCACACCCCCTGTTCGCAGTGCTCGTCCATGGCGCAGGCGGGGCTGTTCGCCCAGCTGTTGCAGCCGGTGGCGGGGTCGACGCAGTGCTGGGGCGTGCTGCCGTTGCAGCGCAGGTCCTTGGCGGCGCAGGCGTCGGTGCAGGTGGGCGCCACGCAGGCGTTGCCGGTGCACGTCTTGCCGGCTGAGCACGCGGTGGCGTTGCCGAACTCGAGGCAGGTGTCCGAGTCGTTGTTGACGCAGCTCTCCAGCTTTCCGCTCGTGCACTGCGTCTCACCCGAGGTGCACTCGCTGGTGCACTTCGGTTCGCAGTTGCCGTTGCGGCAGGTCTCGTTGCTGGCGCAGGTGCTGTCGACCTTCCAGCTGTAGCAGCCGGTGTTCTGGGGGTCGACGCAGCTCACCACCGCGTTGGCCTGACATCCGAGAAACGACACCGCGGACCCGAGGAACTTCGCGTTGCCGTACGAGAAGATTCCTCCGTCTTCGAAGACAATCCAGTAGCCGTTGCCGTCGTAGGTCAGCGCGAGGCCCACCGCGTCGAACGGCGGTGGGTTGCCGCCCGCCGACCCGAAGAACTTGGCGCTCCCAAAGCTGAAGATGCCGCCGTCCAGCGCGAGCAGGGTGTAGCCCTTGCCGTCTTTGGCCGCGGCGATGGCCACGATGGGCTTGTTGAGCATCGTGCCGCCGAGCGAGCCGTGAAACCCGGCGCTGCCGAAGCTGAAGATGCCGCCGTCGGCGCCGACCAACCAGTAGCCCTTGCCGTCGGGCGCGGCGGCGATGCCCACGATGGGCTTGTTGAGCGAGGCGCCTCCCAGTGAGCCGAAGAACTTCGCGCTGCCGAACGCAAAGATGCCGCCGTCGGACGCGACCAACCAGTAGCCCTTGCCGTCGGGCGCGGCGGCGATGCCCACGATGGGCTTGTTGAGCGTGATGCCGCCCGTGGAGCCGAAGAAGGCCGCGTCGCCGAAGCTGAAGATGCCGCCGTCGGCGGCCACCAACCAGTAGCCGAGGCCGGAGGGGGTGTTGGCGATGCCGACGATGGGCTTGTTGAGCGGAGCGCCCAACATGCCGCCTTTGTAGGTGAGGTTGCCGAACGCCTTCACCGCGCCATTGGTAGTGGAGGTCCGGTAGCCGAAGCCGGTGGGGGCGCCTGTGATGCCGACCACGTTCTTGACCAGCGGTTGGCAGCCGTTGGTGCAGGCGGGCGCGGGACAGTTGGGCGCAGCGCCGGAACCATTGGCGTGCACGCCCAGGTGGTTGTTCACCAGCCGCCCGGTGGGGAAGAGCGAGCCGACGCCGGCCACGTAGCCCTGCGAGGACCCGCCGCCGTCCTGGTTGGTGGCCCACCAGATGGCGGGCGCGCCCGACTCGGCCTGCATCGCGGTCATCTCGGCCACGATGCCGTCGCCGGTCAGGTTGTTGGTGGAGACAAACTGGAAGAGGTAGCGGCGATTCTGCGACAGGCCGAGCGCCGTTCGTCGGTGGGCTGTGGCGAGCAGGCCGTTGCCGGGGAACTGGGCCGAGAGCGGCGCGCCATTGGAGATGAGCAGGTCGTGCCCGCTGATGACCTCGGTGGCCGCGGCGGAGGGCGGCACGTTCCCGTCGGCTTGAAAGGTGGCGAACCCCGGGCCGAACTGCCAGTAGCCGCGGATCTCCAGGTTCTGCTTTCCGACCGGCCAGTCTTGCCCCGCGCCTCGCGACCGCCCCATGACGAGGGTCCAGCCGGGGAAGTCGAAGAAGTCGCCGTTGGTGGCGGCCTCCAGGCCAAGCGACTGCGCCCACGCCGTGGGCGTCGCTTTGCGCTCGGCGTATTTCGTCACCCGCACCGAAACGCCGGGGGCGCACAGGTCGGTGACGATGAGCGACGAACCCGGCCGGGAGACGAGCGTCATTCCCGGGTGTGGGTGGGAAACGCTCGCCAGCGCCGACGAGGCGACGAGCGTCAAGAAGACGGTAACGCGACATGGGGGCATGTGCGCCAAGCTACCCGTGCGCCGAGGGGAAGAGCCAATTCGGGGGCGCGTCCGGGCGGCCCGCCGGTTTCGTTCTTCGACGTCCTGCGCCACGGGCCGGGATGATCGCCGGCCGCGAGGCGAGACCGCGGCCATGCGCCTGTCACGGCGACCCGACAAGGCCTACACATCAACGGCCGATTTTCCCTTGAAGTGACTCATTTCGGCCCGAGTGAGTTCAGGCACATGGCCATCGCTCGGCATGGTCCCCTGCTTGCACAAAGGGCCACGTGCCCCGCTTCGTGTTTCTCACCCTCTTCGCCCTCGCCGCCGTGGTGCTCCTCGGGTGCGAGGGCGCCATCACCCACGCGCCGCCGCGAGATGTGGTGATGGGACCGACGCCCGACGACCCGCACAGCGTCGACGGCGGTTCAGGCGCCGACGCGGGGAATGACCCGGTGGACCCGGCGCCGGTGCTGCCCGAGTTCGTGCCCGCGCCGTTGGGGGCCCGCCTGCTGACTGCGCAGGAGTACGTGCGGAGCGTGCAGGACCTTCTGGGGGCTCCAGCCTCGCCGTTCATTCAGGCCCCGCCCGAACTGCTGGCGAACGGCTCCTCGTCGCTGGGGGCGAGCCAGCTGTCCGCCTCTCCCGCGCACATCCGCCAGTACGAGACGAACAGCCTCGAGGCCGCGGCCGCGGCGTTCGCCAACGCCTCCAACCGGGCCGCGCTGGTGAAGTGCACGCCCAAGAGCGCGACCGACGCGGCGTGCTTCGGAACGTTCGTCGATGCCTTTGGTCGGCGGGCGTTTCGACGACCGCTCGAGGCCGACGAGCGGACCTCCTGGGTGCAGCTCGGAGTGCAGGCGGCCACGGCGTACAACGACTTCTTCAAGGGCGCGCAGTTCATCGCCGCGGGCATGCTGGAGTCGCCGTCGTTCCTCTATCGCGCGGAGGTGGGCGTGGCTGACTCCACCGTGCCGGGCGGCGTGCGGTTGACGGGGCTGGAGCTGGCGACGCGGCTCTCCTTCGCGCTCGTGGGGACCACTCCCAGCGACGCCATGCTCGACGCCGCGCTGGCGGGAAGTTTCGACACCGTGGACGGTCTTCGCGCCCAGGCCGAGAAGCTGCTCGCCGCGCCGCAGGCCAGGGGGGCCTTTCGCGGCCTGGTCGATGAGTTGTTTCAGCTGAACGAGTTGCCCTCGCAGTCGCGCCAGCTCGCCGATGGCGGCTCGGCCTCGCCGGCCCTGCCGTCAATGGCCGAGGCCGCGCGCCTGTACTGGGACGAGCAGGTGTTCACCGCCGACGCTGACGTGCGCGACATCTTCACCTCCACCCACGCGTACGTCGACGCCAGGACCGCGCCCTTCTACGGGGTGACCGCGCCCGCCACGGGGTTCGCTCGGGTGCAGCTGCCGCCGGGCCGCACCGGGTTCTTCGCGCAGCTCGCGTTTCCCACCATGTTCGCCCACGCGGGAAATTCAGCGCCCACGCTGCGCGGCAAGTTCATCCGGGAGAAGCTGCTCTGCATGCCCATCGCGCCGCCGCCACCCGGCATCAACACCTCGCTCAGCTCGAATGGCGGCCAACCGATTGTGACGGCGCGCGACGCGTCGGAGGCGCGACTGAAGAACGCGGCCTGCACCGGCTGTCACACGTTGATGGACCCGATTGGCTTCGGCTTCGAAGCGTTCGGCCAGGCCGGTGAGCGCCGCGCCACGGACAATGGGGTGGCGGTGAACACGTCGGGCACGCTCGACGGCGTGAGCTTCGCCGACCACCAGCGCCTCTCCAACCTGCTCCACGACGACGCGCGGGTGCCGCGCTGCTTCGTGCGCACCACCTTTCGTCAGGTTCTGGGCCACCTGGAGATTCCGAGCGAAGCTCGGGCGCTGGCGTCGCTCGATGACGCCTTCCAGACCAAGGGGTACCGGATGAAGGCGCTGTTGCTCGAGCTCACGTTGTCCGACGCCTTCCGCTACGCCTCGCCGTGGGAGGCCCCATGAAGTTGCCCCGACGACTCTTTCTCCGCGGCGCGGGGGCCATGCTGGCCTTGCCGACGTTCGAGTGCCTGCTCAACGCCCACGGCGACGCCTACGCCAACGGGACCGCGCTGCCGAAGCGCTTCGTGGTGTGGTTCTTCGGGAACGGCATTCTCAAAGAGTGGTGGGTTCCCGGCACGACGGGCAGCACGTGGGCGCTGTCGCCCGAGCTCTCCCCGCTGGTGAACGCGGCGGCCGGCATCGACCTCAAGAACGACGTCACGGTGTTCTCCGGTGGCGTGGTGAAAGCCGGCCTGGCCGGACACAACCAGGGGCAGGTGGGAATTCTCTCGGGCGGCCCGCACCTCGAGACCATGACCTCGACGTCCACCGTCTCGTCGAAGTTCAGCATTCCCAGCGTGGACCAGATTGCCGCCGACGCCATCGGGACGACGACGAAGTTCAAGTCGCTGCAGCTGGGCGTGTCCAAACGCGTGCTCAAGACCGAAGGCCCGGCGCAGCAGTACCTCTCGCACCGCGGCCCCGACGAGCCGCTGCCCGCGGAGACGAACCCGGTGGCGCTCTTCAACCTGCTCTTCCCCGGCGCCGCGCCCACCACCACAGACCCCAAGACCGGCCTGCGCGTGTCGCTCCTCGACAAGGTGAAGGAGGACGCGGCGCGCTTGAACAAGCGCCTCGGCGCCAGGGACCGCCAGCGACTCGACGCGCACCTGACGGCGGTGAATGAGCTGCGCGCGCAGTTGGTGGCCACGCAGTCCACCACGGGGCCGGTGTGCCCGACCCCGGCCGCGGTGACCCAGACCAACGTCGATTCGAACGCGGTCGAGCCGTATGAGGCCGTGAACAAGGCGATGAGTGACTTGATGGCGCTCGCCTTCGCGTGTGACCTGACTCGCGTGGTGACGTTCCAGTTCACCGGTTCGGTGGGCGGGCAGTGTTTTCCCTTCCTGGGGCCGGCGTGGCCGTTCGTTCGCTCGTCGGAGCACGAGATTTCGCACCGCATCAACGACTTGCCCATCTCGACGCGCGACCAGATGCACGCGGGCATCACCTTCACCATGAAGAACTTCGCCGCCACCCTCCAGGCGCTCAAGAGCAAGGCCGAGGGGGCGGGGAACCTGCTCGACAACTCCTGCGTGCTCTGCACCAGCGACGTGTCGGACGGGTTCGCGCACTCGCTCGATGAATTCCCGCTCCTCATCGCAGGGAAGGCAGGTGGGGTCCTCAAGTCGGGGCAACACATTCGCAAGGTCGGTCAGAACACCTCGGACGTGCTGCTCACCTGCCTCCGCGCGGTTGGCGCCAACGTTGCGTCGGTGGGCAAGGACAAAGGGCTGTCCACCACCGAGGTCGCTGAGCTCAAGGCCTGACCCTCGTTCCAGCACGCGCCCGGGGGCCCGCGCTCTTGGCAGCCGGTGGCGCCGCGCGTAAACGGTGAGCTTTCTCCGGAGCCCACCTGATGACCTTCACCTCTGTCGCTCGCGCCGCCGCGCTGGTTGGCGTGTTCCTCTGCACTACGCCGGCGCTGGCGTCGTCCGCGCACCTGCTTGACGCCAACGCGCCAACCCCGGCCGCCACCCTCGCGCCGACGAGCCGCGCGCCCTCGCTCATGTTTCAGCTCGCCGCAGGCGTGGCCGGAACGCTCATCTCCGCGCCGGCTTCGCTCGCGATTGGCACGTTCCTGGGGAGCGTCTCCAACAACCTCTATCTCTCCCTCGTGCCCGCGCTCCTCTTCACCGCGTTCATTCCTGCGCTGGTGGTGAGCGCCGCGGTGTGGCTCGAGGGCGACCAGGAAGCGCCGGGTCGCTACCGCTGGTGGACGAGCTTCGTGGCGTCTTCGCTGGTGAACATCGCCCTGTTGGTGGTGGCGGGCTTTCTCGGCATGTCTGTCACCGTCTTCGGCGGCGCGGCGGCGCTGTGCCTCGCGCAGACCGTCATTCTCCCCCTGGTGTCGGTGGGCACCATGCGCCTGTTCGAGAAGGACACCGCGGTGCTCCCGATTTCACCCACCACCCCGGGCGGCGCGCCCACGTACGTCCCCGCCGCCTTCTCCCTGGCGCTCTAGAAAGGAGGACCTGACATGAACACGCTCCTCTTCGCGCTCTTCAGTTCTGTCGTTTCGCTCCCGCCCTTGCCGAGCTGCCCGGCGCGGTCGACCTGGCCGGGTGAGAGCTGGGCCGACAACACCGCGCTCGCCAAACAGACGCGCGCCGACAAGATCGCCGCTTTCGAGCAGTACGCCTTCACCCTCAAGGGGACGGACGCCGAGCGCAAAGGCATTCGCACCGACGGGGTGGTCATCATTCAGAACGGCGTGGTGATGTACGAGAAGTACGCGCGCGGGTGGGACGCCTCGAAGCGCCACATCTCCTGGTCCGTGGCCAAGAGCATCACCTCGGCGCTCACCGGCGTGGCCGTGCAGCAGGGCAAGGTGAGCGTGGAGGAATCGTTCTGTACCTACCTGGCGTCGCCTGATTCACGCGCGTGCGGGGTGACGCTCCGCCACCTGCTCGAGTTCGCCAGCGGCTTTGACTGGAACGAAGGGTACGAAGACGAGTCGTACCAGACGAGCTCACCCATCAACATGTTCTTTGGCGCGGGCACCGCGGACATCGCCGCCTTCGTCATCTCTCACGGGAAGAAGTACGAGCCGGGCGCTCACTTCGAATACTCCACCGGCGACCCGACGCTGCTGTTGTCCGCGGTGAATCGCGCCATGACCAAAGACTTCGGCAAAGAGTGGCCGTGGACGAAGTTCTTCGACGTGCTGGGGGCGAAGAGCCCGGTCATCGAGGGCGACTTGAAGGGAAATCTCCTCGGCGGCTCGATGATGTACCTGACCGCGCGAGACTACGCGCGAATCGGGTACCTCTACCTCAACGACGGGTGCTGGAACGGTCAGCGCGTGTTGCCCGAGGGCTGGGTGCAGAACTCCAAAGTCCCCTCGAGCGCCTATCTGAACAGCGTGCCGGCCTCGACCAACCAGCCCAACGGCTGGCTCTGGTGGCTCAACGTCCCCTCGGCGCCGCAGGGAAAGACGGAGAAGCCCTGGAAAGATGCTCCGCAAGACACCATCACCGCCAACGGGCACTGGGGGCAGTTCATCGTGGTCATTCCGTCGCTCGACGTGGTGATGGTGCGCATCGGCGACGACCGCGACTCGGAGTTCTCGCTCAACGAGTTCATCAAGCTGGGCCTGGAGGTGCTGCCATGAAGCGCCTGCTGCTGCTGTCGCTGTCGGTGGGCGTGCTCTCATGTGGCGGGTCGAGCACGCGCGAGTTCTCGCGGAATGATCTGCAGTTGGTCACTGCCCACTACGCGAGAGACCTCTGCACCTGCCGGTTCGTGATGGAGATGGACGAAGCGTTCTGCAACGCGTGGGTCAAAGCGAGCCCCAGCGTCTCTCGCGCGTCGGTCGACGTCGTCAACAAGACCACCGAGGCGTCGGCCTTCTTGTTGTGGAGCGCCCACGCCCGGTTCGTCTCGGACAAGTTCGGCTGCGTACTGGAGTAGCTCGGACGCGGGGCGGTGGAGCCCGTCATAAAAGGCGCAATTTTTCTCAGCGGCTGCGGGGCTGCGTGCCAATCTTCGCGCACCATTCATTCTCTGAGGGGCGGCACCATGCGCGCGTTTCGAACCATTCTGGCCTGTGTCACGGCCGCGGCGATGTTCGGTTGTTCGGGTGACCCCGGCGCCAACGACGGCGGTGGAGGAGGCGGCGGCGGTTCCGCCGGCGGCGGCTCAGGCGGGACCGGCGGTGGCTCGGGCGGAAGTGGTGGCGGCTCGGCCGGCGGCGCTGGCGGGAGCGGAGGGGGTTCAGTTGGCGGCGGGGCGGGCGGGAGTGGTGGCGGCGACGCCGGCACGGACGTCTGTGCGCAGTTGGCGGACGGGACCTTGTGCGCGACGGCCGTGGGCTCGGGCTTGTGCAAGTCGAATGTCTGCTCTCCGTGCACCGATGTGGCGGACGACGTGACGTGCACTTCCGCCGCCGCGGCGCCGTCTCTGTGCGTGTCCGGAGCGTGTGTGCCGGGCACCTGCCGCAACACGGCGGATTGCGGAGGTCAGGTCTGCGGCTTGTCCGCCCCCAACACCTGCAGCGCGTGTCAGAACGACTCGCAATGCGCCGGCGTGGGCCCGGGGCTGATGTGCGAAACGGTGACGGGGAAGTGCATCAGTAACTCCTGCGGCGCCTTTGACGCCGGGGCCATGTGCCTCGCCAACGTCTCGGACGTGTGTTGCCCCGGCTTCGCCACCGACGCGGGCAAGGGCTGCCTCGTTGGCAACTGCTGCACCAGCGCCCAGTGCGGCCCGGGCGCGACGTGCGCCAACCACACCTGCACCACCTGCATCATTCCCGACGCGGGCGAGTACCTGGTCAACCCGACGACGGGCAACGACCTCACGGCCACCGGCTCCTCCAACTGTCCGTTCCGCACCGCCACCAAGGCGCTCTCCTACATCGCGGCGCTCGCGCCCGACTCGGGCGTGTCCGTGGTGCTGATGGGAAACCTGGATTGGCGCGGTGACGCAGGAGAGCTGTTTCCGCTCGCCCTCCCGCCGTTCGTCTCGCTCCGCAGCGCCACTGACGCCGGGGTCGCGGCGTTCACCGCCAAGGTCGGTCCCAGCGGGGCCAGCGGCTTCCTCATGGATTCCGACACGTCGATTTCGAGACTCATCATCAACGGCGGCGGCATCTCGCCCACGGGCATCATCGTGCAGGGGAAGGGGAACGAGGCGACCTCGATTGACCACGTGACGGTGACCGGCTTCAACCAGTCGGGCATCCTGGTGCAGAACTCAGGCACGGACCCGGGCCAGTTGACCATCAAGGGCGGCGTGCACGTCGACGGCAATGGAACCGGCGGCACCACCACCAACGGCCTGATGGTCGGGCAGAGCAGCCACGTCCTCATCGTGGGCGACACGGACCCCACCACGTTCAATGAGAACGGTGCGTCCGGAATTCGCGTGCAGGACAACGCCTCCGTCGACATCTCGGCCTCGCCGCCCACCCAACTGGCGGACGGCGGCTGGAGCGCCCAGGTGGCCACCCGCAGCAACGGCAACTTCGGCCTCGCCATCGTGCAAAGCGCCAACCCCGACGGTGGGGTGTGGGCGCGCAACAACATCTCCGGCCTGCTCGCGTGGGGAACGACGGCCACGCCCGGCGCGACCTCCGCCGGCAGCGGCATCGTCATCACGGCCGGCTCCAACGCCCGGCTGCGCCAGTGCGTGTCGCTCAACAACCGCGGCTCGGGCATCTACGTCGCGAGCGGCGTGTCGTTCCACAACGTCTCCGCCATCGACCTCGGCACTGACACCGGCACCGACGCCGGCCGCAACACGCTCCAGGCCTCACAGGTCGCGGGCGGAAATCAGAAGGCCGGGCTGTGCTTCGGCCTCTTCACGCCTGCGGCGCAGACGTTGAAGGCGCGCGGCAACTTCTTCTTCGGCCACGCCTGCCCCGCCACCGTCGACGCGGGCACCCTCAACGCCACGCGCGGTGACAACAACGCCTGTACGCTCGCGCCCCAGGACCTGGGCATTCGCTACGGTGCGACCGCCTACGTGAACAAGAACGTCGCCGACGTGGCGAACTGCAATTGAGGCGAACTTCACGAGGGCGCGGCTGATCAGCTTGACTTGAGTTGAACACCTGTTCAGCATCACCAATCTGATGCCCGCCCCCCAGCTCCCCCTTGAACTCGCGCCCGCGTTGAGCGCGCCGCCGCACGACGCGCTCACGGCGTTTCACCCGCTCATCCAGGCGTGGTTCTCCCAGAGGCTGGGCGAGCCGACCGAGCCGCAGGTCCGGGCGTGGCCGCTCATTCGCGAAGGGAAGAACGTCCTCATCGCCGCGCCCACGGGCTCGGGAAAGACGCTCACTGCGTTTCTGTCCTGCCTCGACGAGCTGGTGAAGGAGGCGGCGCAGGGAACCCTGAAGGATGAGACGCGAATTCTCTACGTCTCGCCGCTCAAGGCGCTGGGCAACGACATTCAGAAGAACCTGCTCGAGCCGCTGGAGCAGATTCAGACGCTCGCCCGCGCCCACGGAGTCAAGCTGCAGCCGATCTCGGTGATGGTGCGCTCGGGCGACACCCCGGCCCACACCCGCGCGCAGATGGTGAAGAAGCCGCCGCACATTCTCATCACCACGCCGGAGTCGCTCTACCTGTACCTCACGGCGGCGAAGTCGCGGGGCACGCTGCTCAACCTTCGCGCGGTGGTGGTGGACGAAATTCACGCCCTGGCGCGAGACAAGCGCGGCTCGCACTTCTCACTCTCCATGGAGCGCCTGCGGGCGATGCTGGCCCGCGAGGTCCAGACCGTGGGCCTCTCGGCCACCCAGAAGCCGCTCGACCAACTCGCGGCATTTCTCACCGGCGTGGGCGAGGGAACGCGACAGTGCGAGGTGGTGAAGGTCGGCCACGTGCGGCCGTGGGATTTGACGGTGGAGACGCCCGACGAAGAGCTGACCGCCGTGGCCACGCACGAGATGTGGGGCCAGGTCTATGACCGCCTCGTGGCGCTCTCGAAGACCCACGCCACCATGTTGGTGTTCGCCAACACCCGGAAGCTGTCTGAGCGCGTGGCGCACGACCTGGGCGAGCGAATCGGCACGGAGTTGGTCTGCGCCCACCACGGCAGCATGTCGCGAGAGCTGCGCCTCGACGCCGAGACGCGCCTCAAAGAAGGCCGCCTCAAGATCATGGTGGCCACCGCGTCACTCGAGCTCGGCATCGACATCGGCAGCATCGACTTGATGTGCCAGCTGGGGACGCCCCGCTCCATCGCGGTGATGCTGCAGCGCCTCGGCCGCTCGGGACACCACAAGTCCAAGGTGTCCAAGGGCATCATCTTCGCCATGACGCGCGACGAGCTGCTCGAGTGCTCGGCGCTGGTGCGCTCCATCGCCGAGGGCACGCTCGATGCGGTGCGCATTCCCCAGAAGCCGCTCGACATTCTCTCCCAGCACGTGGTGGCCGAAATCGCCGCCCGCGAGTGGGACGAAGACGCGCTCTACGCGGTGGTGAAGCGCGCCTACCCGTATCGGGACCTCGAGAGAGCAGAGTACGAGCAGGTGTTGAAGATGGTCTCCGACGGCGTGGCGGTCGGCCGCGGGCGGCTGCGGGTGCACGTGCACCGCGACCGGGTGAATGGGTGGTTGAAGCCGCGGAAGGGCGCGCGCCTCGACGCGCTGCAGAACGGTGGCGCCATCGCCGACACGTTTACCTACCCCGTCATCGTCGAGCCGGAAGAGAAGGTGGTCGGCTCCCTCGACGAAGACTTCGCCATTGAGAGCTCGCCCGGAGACGTCTTCGTCCTCGGCTCCTCCACCTGGCGCGTGCGCCGCATCTACGACGGCACCATGCGGGTGGAAGACGCCACCGGGCTTCCGCCTTCCATTCCCTTCTGGTTGGGCGAGGCGCCCGCTCGCACCGATGAGCTGTCACTCGAGGTGGGCAGGCTGCGGGAAGAGCTGCTCGAAAGGCCGGACGCGTCGGAGTGGGTGCAGCAGGCGGCGCGGCTGCCGCCTCACGCGGCGGACTTCGCCGTGGCCTACGTGAAGGCCGGCGTGGCGGCCCTGGGGGCCGCGCCGTCGCAGACGCACGTCATCGCCGAGCGCTTCTTCGATGAAGCCGGCGGCATGCAGCTCATCATTCACGCGCCGTTCGGTGGCCGCATCAACCGCGCCTGGGGCATGGCGCTGCGCAAGAGCTTCTGCCGCGCCTTCGACTTTGAGCTGCAGGCCGCGGCGACCGACGACGGCATCGTGCTCTCGCTCGGCGAGCAGCACAGCTTCCCCTTGATGGACATCTTCGACTTC
>CAZFXD010000003.1:0-45130 GCA_964522795.1 uncultured Myxococcaceae bacterium | reverse complement strand
TTCCGGCCGCGTCGTCTCGGCCGAAGAGGCCCACACGCTCCGGCTGATCGACGAGGTGGTGGGACCGACCGACGCCCCCGCAGCCCGGGCGGTGGCCTGGGCCGAGACGCACTTCTTCGAGCAGTCGCGCTCCGCGCTTCGGTACGCCACCCGCGCCGCGCGCCTGGTGCGGGTGGAAGCGCTGCAGACGCGCCTCCACGCCCTGGAGCGGCTGTACCTGCGCGAGCTGATGCAAACCGCCGACGCCAAAGAGGGCATCGCCGCGTTTCTGGAAAAACGGACACCGAACTGGACCCACACCCACGCGCCGATGCCGTGACGCGAGCTTGAACCGAGGTCACCGATGAATGCCGACGAACTCGTGGCGCACGTCGAGCGCCTCTACGCCGACACCGCGCTGGGCAGCGTGCGGGAGTGGAAGGCGAGCCACCCGGGCCGGCCGGCGTTCGGTCACCTTCCCGTCTACGCGCCCCGCGAGGTGGTGCACATGGCGGGCGGGCTCCCGGTGGGCATCGCCGGCGCGGGCGACCAGATCGACATCGTCAAAGGCGACGCCTGCTTCCAGAGCTACATCTGTCACATTCCACGCTCGACGGTCGAGCTGGGCCTGACGGGCGATCTCGACTGCCTGGATGGCATGCTCTTCCCCAGCACCTGCGACGTCATCCGCAACCTCTCCGGCATCTGGCAGCTGCTGTTCCCCAAGAAGAAGGTGCGCTTCGTGGACCTGCCGCAGAACTTCGCCAAGAAGTTGGGCGGCCACTTCTACCTGGAGGACCTGCGCGGCCTGTTGGCGGACGTGATCGACCTGGGCGGGCGGGCCCCCTCGCCCGCGGAGATGGCCGCTTCGATTCGGGCCTACAACGACAACCGCCGCGCCATCGCCGCGCTGTACCAACTGCGCAGCGACGCGCCCTGGCTTCTGCCCAGCGACGAGTGCTTCCTGGTGGTCAAAGCCGGGGCGGTGCTGGAGGTGTCGGCGCACACGCAGCTCCTCCACGACTTCACCGCGGCGGTGAAGGCGCGCCAGCGTCGCCAGGAAGATCGTATTCGGGTGGTGGTGGTGGGCGCGTTCTGCGAGCAACCTCCGCTGGGCCTGCTCCGCTCGCTCGACCGCAGCGGTTGCTACGTGGTCGACGACGACTTGAACCTGGGCATGCGGTGGCTGGAGGGCGACGTGGAACCGGGGGCCGCGCCGCTGGAAGCGCTGGCCGACGCCTACCTGATGCAGAGCACCTGGGCGTCGACCAAGTACGAAGGCGACGACCTGCGGGCACCGCACCTGCTGGCCCGGGTTCGCGCCCGCAGCGCGGACGGGGTGATCTTCGCCGCGCCGTCGTTCTGCGACCCCGCCCTGCTCGACCAGCCGCCGCTGCAGAAGCTGCTCACGCAGGCCAATGTGCCGTTCATCTCGTTCAAGTACGCCGAGAACACCGGCCAGTTTCAGGGCATTCGCGAGCAGGCGGGCACGTTCAGTGACTCCATCAAACTCTGGGGGGCGGCATGAGCGCGGCCAAATCAGCAGTGGCGAAGAAGGACCTCTCGCAGGACCGACAGAAGCGAATGATCGCCGACCACTTCACCGCGCTGGCGAGAGCTCCCGACGAGGGCCGCAAGGTCGGCTACACCTTCGTCCCGGGGAACCTGACCGAGCTGCTCGGGGCCTTCGACATTCTCCCCGTGTACCCGGAGATCAACGCGCTCCAGTCGGCCATGCGGCAGAAGTCAGCCGACTACATTCGCGAAGCCGAGCGCCTGGGCCACAACGAAGACGTCTGCACGTATGTGAAGTGCGACATCGGCATGATGACCAAGGGGAACATCGGCCCCACCGGCGAGAAGCTGCCCCCGCCCGACCTGTTGCTGCTCAGCTACACGGGCTGCTTCACCTTCATGAAGTGGTTCGAGCTGTTGCGGCACGAGTACGGCTGCGAGATCGCCATGCTGCACGTGCCCTACGTGCCGGGCCAGGCGCCGACCCAGGAGATGCGCCGCTACATCGCGGGGCAGCTGAAGGACGAGATCATCCCCAAGATGGAGAAGGTCTCCGGCCGCAAGTTCGACCCCGACGCGCTGCTCGCCCGCCTCAAGCTGTCGGCCCGAGCCGAGGACGATCTGGTCTGGGTGCTGGAGAGCGCGAAGCACCGCCCGGCGCCTATCGACGCGTACTTCGGCAGCGTCTACTACGTGGGCCCCATCTTCACCGCCTTCCGCGGCACGCAGGACGCGGTCGACTACTACCGCGAGCTGCGCGAGGAGGTGCAGGGGCGCCTCGAGCGGAAGGAGGGCCCGGTCACCCCCGAAGGCACGCTCTCGCAGGAGAAGTTCCGCCTGGTGATTGAAGGCCCGCCGAACTGGACGCACTTTCGCGACTTCTGGCGAATCTTCCACGACGAGGGCGCGGTGTTCGTGGCGTCGACGTACACCAAGGTGGGCGGGCTGTACGACACCGGCTTCCGACACGATCAAGAGAAGGACCCGCTGCTGGCGCTCGCCGACTATTGCCTCGGTTGCTACACGAACCTCTCGCTCCCCAGCCGGGTGGATCTGATCGAGAAGTACGTGCGCGAGTACGGGGCCGACGGCTTCGTCTTCAACTCCATCAAGAGCTGCAACTCGTTCTCCGCCGGTCAGTTGGTGATGCTGCGCGAGCTGGAGAAGCGCACGGGCATTCCAGGCGCGTTCATCGAGAGCGACCTGGTCGACCCCCGCTACTACAGCCACGCCAACATCAAGAACCGCATCGAGAGCTACCTGCAGATGCTGGCCGCCCGCAAAGCGGGAACCACGGTTCCCCCGGGGCCTTCGTTCAAGCTCCCCGTGCTCGCCCCCGGAGGACACTGAGATGGCCGTCTGGCTTGGAATTGACCTGGGCTCCACCACCACCAAGGCGGTGCTGATCGATGAAGCGGGCCACGTGGTGGGCGCGGGGCTGACCAACACGCGCTCCAACTACGACGTGGCGGCGGCGGTGGCGAAGGGCGAAGCGATGGCCGACGCCCAGCTCTCGCGCCTCGCCAAAGAGCTGTCCGACCGCCGGGTCCCCGACGCGCCGCACGTGCTCTCGGAGCTGCGTCGCGCGGTCCGGGTGGAGCAGGCCATCGAGCGGCTCTCCGACCTGGAGCGCCGCAGCGTGGACTGGGTGCGCCGCGCGCCCGATGGAGGCGACGCGCTGGCCGTAAAGACCGGGGCCCTGTTTCAGGCCATCGCCCGCGACGCGGAGGATGTCTTCGGCGCCCTGGCCACCGATCGCTCCCGCTTCTTCCGCGACATGGTGGCCGGCCGGATTCTCACCGACGCCGAGAACGCCGCCAAACGGCGCGAGCTGCCCTACGACGTGGTGGTGGGGGCGTACGATCGCGCCATCATCGAAGTGGAGAACGCCGAGGTGTCGGACTCGGTCGACCACCTGCTGGAGAAAGGGCTGCGCCGGGCGCGGCTCGACGGACCCACGCGAACGCAGGTGGAGCAGGCCTGGAAAGCGCTCGAGGCCTCACCGGTGGAAGTCAAAGCCATGGTGGGCACGGGGTATGGCCGAGCGCGGCTCCCCTTCCCCAAGGAGAACATTCGCTCTGAAATTCTCTGCCACGGGCTCGGCGCCCACGCGCTCTTCCCGAACACGCGCACCGTGCTCGACATCGGCGGACAGGACACCAAGGCCATTCAGGTCGACGGCGATGGCGTGGTGACCGGGTTCCAGATGAACGATCGCTGCGCCGCCGGCTGCGGGCGCTACCTCGGCTACATCGCCGAAGAGATGAACCTGGGGATTCACGAGTTGGGGCCGCTGGCGATGAAAGCCACCCGGGCGGTGAAGATCTCCTCTACCTGCACGGTGTTCGCAGGTGTCGAGCTGCGGGCGCGCCTGAGCCTGGGCGAGAAGCGCGAGAACATTCTGCTCGGGCTGCACCGCGCCATCATCTTGCGCGCCATGTCGCTGCTGGCGCGGTCCGGCGGCGTGAACGACCAGCTCACCTTCACCGGCGGGGTGGCGAAGAACGAAGCCGTGGTGCACGAGCTCGAGGAGCTGGTGGGCAAGCACTACGGGTCGCGGGTGCTCAACATCCACACCGACTCCATCTACATGGGCGCGCTGGGCGCGGCGCTCTTTGCCCAACGAGGAGCCCAGGCATGAGCGCACGAACCCGGACGCCGAGCAGCATCACCGCGGGCCTCGATGTCGGCACCAGCGCGGTCAAGGCCGTGGTGATGGGGCACTTCGAGAGCGGCCCGGAGATTCTGGGCTCGCATCGCGAGCGCATCCTCCGGCGAGACGCCGCGCAGGTCGCCGAGCTCGCCTACCAGACCGCGCTCGAAGCCTCGGGAGTGAAGAAGGAGGCCGTGCGGTACGTGGCCTCGACGGGCGAAGGGGCTGAGCTCGAGTTTCACGACGGGCACTTCTACGGCATGACCACCCACGCCCGGGGCGCGAGCTTCTTATTCCCGCAGGCCACGGCGGTGGTGGACATCGGCGCCCTCCACGCACGGGTGATGGTGATTGACCAGACCAGCCGCGTCCTGCGCGGAAAGATGACCAGTCAGTGCGCCGCGGGGACCGGTCAGTTTCTGGAGAACATCGCGCGGTACCTCGGCATCCGCGCGGCCGAGGTCGGGCCCCTCTCGCTCGAGGCACAACGCGCCGAGGTGTGCAGTGGCATCTGCGCGGTGCTCTCCGAGACCGACGTCATCAACATGGTGTCGCGCGGCATCGCGGCGGGCGAAATCTTGCGCGGGGTACACGAGTCGATCGCCCAGCGCCTCGCGCGACTGCTCCGCTCGTCTGACGCCACGGGGCAGGTGGTGCTCACCGGCGGGCTGGCGGCCGACACCGGCCTCAAGGGCGCGCTCGAACGCCAGCTGCAGAGCGACAAGGGCGCCCCACTCGACGTGGTGGCGGACCCGGCGTCCGTTCTGGCCGGAGCCATCGGCGCCGCGCTGTGGGGCGAGCACCGCCGGCGGAAGCTGGAGAGCCGCGCGCGAGCCGAGACGTCCGCTCAGGTGGCGCTCAGCGCCTGAGCCGGGCCCACGGGGCCTGGGTTCCTCTCGCCGGCCCCGGTGCGCACCGCAGACGAACGTTGACGCCCCTCCGGTTGCCGCTGAGGATGCGCCGCATGCTCGTCGCGTCACTGCTCTTCGCCGTGCTGGCCGCGGACAAACCCTGGCAGAAGCAGGACGAGGACGACGGTCTCCTCCTCGAGGCGCAGGCGGTCGAAGGTTCGCCGTACCAGAACCTGCGCGTCACCGGGCACAGCACCGCCAGCGTGGACGTGTTCGCCAAGGCGTGGTGGGGCAAGGCGCAGGACACCAGCGCCAACTCGTCCATCTCGAGTCGCGAGGTGCTGCTCGACGAAGAGAACGAGCGGCGCTTCTACGACGTGGTCCACGTCCCGGTGGCGAGCGACCGCGACTACGTGCTCCACGTGGTGAAGTCGAAGAACGAGGAGACCGGGGTCGTCACCATCAAGTTCACCTCGGTGTCTGACGAGCGCAAGCCCATCACCCCGCAGCGCGTGCGGATGAAGGTCGAGTCGCTGGTCGTCTTCACCCCCGACCCGGCCGGTGGCAGCAACGTGGTGTACACCGTGTTCACCGACATCGGCGGCTCGTTGCCCGCCATCTTCGCGCGGGGCCCCACGCGCAAGGGCACCCTGGAGTTTGCCAAAGAGCTACGGCGGCGAGCCCAGGCCGCGGGAACCCCCACCACCAAATGACTGAACTGGAGATTCATCACGCGCTCGCGTGGGGCGTGATCGCCTCGGGCGCGTTCGTGTTCGTGCTGCTCTTCTTCGTCATCGCGCCGTACGGCCGGCACACCCGGCCGGGCTGGGGCTTGATGGTCTCCAACCGCCTCGGGTGGATGGTGATGGAGAGCCCGTCGGCGCTGGGGTTCGCCGCCATCTACTTCAGCGGGCAACACGCCCTGGAGCCGGTGCCGCTCGTCTTCGCGGCGCTCTGGCTCACCCACTACGTCAATCGAACCTTCGTCTACCCCTTTCGAATGACGAGCCAGCAGAAGCTGATGCCCGCGTCGATCTCGGCGCTGGCGATCATCTTCAACGTGGTGAACGCCTACGTGAACGCCCGGTGGATTTCGCACCTCGGCGAGTACCCCACCACCTGGTTTGCCGACCCGCGATTCGCGCTCGGGGTGCTGGTCTTCGCGGCGGGCATGACGCTCAACATCAGCTCGGACAACATCCTCTTCCGCCTCCGCCAGCCGGGTGAAGAGGGGTACAAGATTCCCTACGGCGGCGCCTACCGGTGGATCTCGGCGCCCAACTACTTCGGCGAGCTGCTCGAGTGGGGTGGCTTCGCGCTCGCCACCTGGTCGCTCTCGGGTCTTTCGTTCTTTCTCTTCACCTTCGCCAACCTGGTGCCGCGCGCGGTGTCCAACCACCGCTGGTACCGACAGAAGTTTCCCGAGTACCCGAGCGAGCGCCGCGCCGTCCTTCCGTGGATTCTGTGAACCCGGCCACCCCTCTTCGGAGCGCCGTCGTCACCGGGGCCACCGGCCATTTGGGCAATGTGCTGGTGCGCCACCTGCGCGCCAGGGGCGTTCCGGTCAAGGCGATGGTGCGACGCACCAGCCAGTTGGCAGCGCTCGAGGGCGTCGACGCGGAGCGGGTGGAGGGCGATGTGCAGGATGAGGCGTCGCTGCGACGCGCGTTCGCCGGGGCCGACGTGGTGTTCCACGTGGCGGGGCTGGTCAGCCTCTCTCCGCGCGACGCCGAGCCGCTGGCCGAGACGAACGTAGAGGGCACCCGGCACGTGATTGAGGCCTGCGTGGCCGCCGGGGTGCGACGGTTGGTGTGCACCAGCTCGGTGCAGGCGCTGCGCGAACCGCCCCCGGGTGGGGTGCTCGACGAGTCAGCGCCCTTCGACGAGGCGGGGGCCGCGAGCCCCTATGGCCGGACCAAGGCCGCGGCCTCTCAACTCGTCCAGGACGCCGCGCGCCAGGGCCGGCTCGACACCGTGCTGGTGCTGCCCACGGCGGTGGTGGGACCACACGACTTTCTGGGGTCTGACGCGGGCGCGCTGGTGGCGCTGGCGGGTCGGGGGAGGATTCCGGTGCTGATCGGCGGAGGCTTCGACTGGGTGGACGTGCGCGACGTGGCCGACGGCACCATCGCCGCGGCCGAGCGCGGCCGACGCGGCGAGGCCTACCTGCTCTCGCACCAACCGCTGAGCAACGTGGCGCTGTGCGAGATCATCGCCAAAGCCGCCGGCGTGCGGGCCCCGCTGGTGGCGATTCCGCTGGGCGCCGCGGGCGTGCTGGCCCAGGCCGCCGCGGCGTGGACGGCCATCACCGGCCAGGAGCTGCTGCTCACCCCGCACGCGGTGCGGACGCTGGGGAGCCAGTTCACCATCTCGAACGAGAAGGCGAGGCGCGAGCTGGGGTTCTCGCCCCGCCCCATCGAACAGACGCTCGCCGACGCGTGGGAGTGGATCTCCACGCACCCCAAGAGTCCTCACCTCACCTGAGCTAGCGTCGGGGTGAATTCGGGAGGCGCGAATGCGAACGGCGGCTCGTTGGGGGCGGTGGCCTGGCGTGGGCGACGCATCACCTCGGCGTCACCACCGTGGGTAGCGGCGTTCACCCCCAGCGGTTCGGGCGCTGGGCGCGGTGGCTCGGGTGGACCTCGTTCGGGGTGCTCGCGCTCGGTGGGCTCGTGGCGTGGGAGCTGTTCTGGCCCTGGTACGAGACGCTCCCCAGGAACGCTGAGGCGTACGCGTCCACCGCGGCCGGGGGCATTCTCTTCATCTCCCTCGCCGTCTTTCCCGCCGTCCCGCTGACGCTGGCCTTTCCCTTTCAGGTGCTGAGCTTCGCGTTCGCGTTGGCGGGCGGTCGAAATGACGCCTCGCCTGGCATGGGCCGCCGCTGGGCCGCCGTGAGCGCGCTGGCGCTGTGTGTCGAAGCGCCAGGGGCTGCGCTGATGGCGGCGTTGGTCGTGACCGGGGCCGTGGAGTTCCCGTCGGCCTCGACCATCAAGGCCGAAGCCGCGCGCCTCGTCGCCAGGCATCGCCTCTTCGCTCCGGGCCCAGGCACACCTTCGCCGGCGGAGGAGCCCCCCACCTCTCCTTCGCTCCCGCCGGACGACGCCGCCCGACCGCCGCCCGACGACGTCACCGAGACGCCGGGCGAGACCGCCTGCGCCAGGGACGAGGAGTGCCACGCCAGCACCGCGTGCTCCACCTGCGGCCGGTGCTTCAGCCGAGCCCCGGTGATTCAGGTCGACTGCAAGATGGCCTGCAACCCGCGCGTCACCTGCCGCTGCGTCCAGGGCGCATGCGTCGCAGGGCCGCTTCGCACCCGGCCGCTGGACGCCGGTCGCATCGCGCTGGAGCAGGTCAACGCGACCGCGTGCCGGTCTGACAGCGACTGCGCCATGACCACGCTGCAATGCCAGAGCGGGTGCTCCGGGGTCCCCGTCAACCGGGCCTCGCCCCTCTTCGAGGCGTTCGAAGAGCAACGACTCGCCGACGACCCCTGCTGCATGCCGAACGCCCAATGCCCCACCACCGCGTGTGTCCAGCAGCGCGTCTGGCCGCGGTGTGAACAAGGGAAGTGCGAGTTGACTGACGCTCCCCGGCCGTAAGGGCGGCTGGGAAATCGCGAGACCGGATCGGAATGGGCCTCGGCGCGGTCACGAGGGCTGGTACGCTGAGCCCGAGATGTCGGACACCCTGCCGCGCCAAAGCACGAAGACCGTTCTGGTCTGCTCGGTCTGCCGCAACCCCGCACCGGCCGATGGCTCGCCCTGCCCGGCGGACGGCAACTCCATCTTCGTCACGGAGTCGCTCTCAGACTGGGACGGCAATGAGAAGACGGCGCCAATTCTCGACCCCGTGCTGGGGCAGGAGCTGAGCGGCTTCAAGGTGGTGGAGCAGATCAGCGCCGGCGGCATGGGGGTGGTGTACCGGGGCGTTCACCCCGAGCTGAAGAACTCGGTGGCCATCAAGGTGCTGCGCCGCGAGTACGCCCAGAGCCCTGAGGCGGTCGAGAGCATGCTGAAGGAGGCGCAGGCGGTCAGCGCTTCGCGCCACCGGAACGTGGTCGAAGTCTTCGGCTTCGGGCGCGTGGCCGACGGCCGCACCTACGTGATCATGGAGTACCTCGAAGGCGAGGCGCTCGACGACGTCCTGGCCAGCAAGGGCTCCCTGTCCCCCCTGGCCGCAGTGGACGTGCTCCTCGACATCACCGCGCCGCTGATCGTGATGCACCGCCTGGGCATCGTTCACCGCGACATCAAGCCGAGCAACATCTTCTGGGTTCGAGACAGCGACGGCGAGCGGGTGATGAAGCTGGTGGACTTCGGGCTGGCCAAGCGCCTCAAGAGCAACGCGCCGCTGCACCAGACGACGAACAAGGTGTTGTTCGGAACGCCGCACTACATGGCGCCGGAGATGATCAAGAACGGGTCAAGCGGCGCCACCACCGACATCTACTCGATCGGCGTGCTGGCCTACGAGATGCTGACCGGGAAGCTGCCCTACGACGCGGCCAACGCCATGGACGTGATGCTGGCGCACCTCAACACGCCCACGCCTCGGGTGTCGGCCCGGGTACCATCGGTTCCGCCCGCGCTCGACGACCTGGTGGCCTCGATGATGGCCAAGGACGCTGCCGACCGTCCGGCCTCAGTGGACAAGCTGCGCACGCAGTTGAAGGCCATTCGTGGGTCGTTCTTCGTCGAGGCGCCGCCGCGCCTGACGGACCCGAACTTTCAGCCGCGCCGTGGGCGCACGCCGTCGCCGCGCACCGTGCGCGTCCGCCTGCCGCGCAGCACGCTGGTGGCCGGCTTCATTGGCACCTTCATTCTCGGAGCGGCCGCAGTGTTCTTGCTCCAGCGCGGCGATCGCTCGCCGAGCCCCACCGAGGAACCCGCGCCAGCGCCGGCCGCGATCTCACCCCCGGTGCCCGAGCCCACCGTGGTCGACGCACCGCCAGCGCCGGTCGAGCCTGTGGCCGCGCCCGCTCCCGAACCGGCGCCGCCGCCGGAGGCCCCGGCGGAACCGCCGCCGCCCGAGCCCGCTCCCGAGGCACCGAAGCGCCTCAGCAAGCTCGAGGCGCAGCGCGCAGCGGACTTGAGTCAACTGAGCCAGCTCCAGGCGAAGCTGACCGCCGGCACGCTGGGCGCGGGGCTGAACCGGGCCCGCGAACAGGCGCGGCTGGAGGAATTGAAGACGCGCATCGAACGCGCGCGCACCGCCGATCAGCTGCGCAAGGAAGAGTCCGCGCTCAAAGCGTGGAAGAAGCGCGCTGAAACCTCGCCCGCGAAGCGGTAGACACACGGCGTGACGTCGACCGGGGCGGTCGACCCTTCCCGACGGAGTTCACCTGCGATGCGACTGCGACAACTCTTCGACCAGACCTCCAGCACCTGGACGTACCTTCTCGCCGATGAGACCACGCGCGAGGCGGTGCTGATTGACCCGGTGTTCGAACAGCACACCCGCGACGTGGCGCTCATTCGCGAGCTGGGCCTGAAGCTGATCGCCACCCTGGACACCCACTGTCACGCCGATCACGTCACCGGCGCCTGGCTGATGAAGACGGCGCTGGGCAGTCAGATTGGCCTTTCGGCGGTCTACGGCGCGGCGAACGTCGACCTACCCCTCAAAGACGGCCAGGCCATCCGTTTCGGGAACGAAGCGCTCGACGTGCGCGGTACGCCCGGACACACCGACGGCTGCCTCACCTTCGTCAGCCGCGACCGCTCGATGGCCTTCACCGGCGACTCGCTGTTGGTGCGGGCCGCCGGGCGGACGGATTTTCAGCAAGGGAGCCCGAGTCGGCTGTTCCACTCCATTCAGACGCAGCTCTTCACGCTCCCGGACAGCTGCGTGGTCTACCCGGGGCACGACTACCAGGGCCGCACTTCGAGCACGATCGCCGAGGAGAAGGCGTTCAACGCCCGCATCGGCGGAGGAGCCCGCGAAGAGGACTTCGTCGGCTACATGAAGAACCTGGCGCTGCCCCACCCCAAGCAGATGGAGGTCGCCGTGCCCGCCAACATGCGCGCGGGGCAGCCCGCGGACGGCAAGATGCCCTCGCCCCCGTCGTGGGCGCCCATCATCATCACCTACGCGGGGGTGAAAGAGGTGTCCGCTGACTGGGTCTCCACGCACAAAGACGCGGTCCACCTGCTCGACGTGCGCACGGCGCCCGAGTTCACCGGAGAGCACGGACACATCGAAGGCGCACAGTTGATCGACCTCGACGAGCTGCGCGCGCGCCTGGGCGAGGTGAAGTCGGACCGCCCCGTGGTGGTCGTCTGTCAGACCGGCCGGCGCTCGGGCATCGCCACGCAGATCCTGGAGAAAGCGGGCGTGGCGCAGGTGGCCAACCTCACCGGCGGCATGGTCGCCTGGCGACAGCTCGGCCTGCCGACGGTGGAAGCGCAGCGAAAAGACTACGGCCAGTAGTCAGCCGAGCTGCTTCAGCATGGTGTCCACGTCGCTCACCTCGAACTTCCCGGGGGCTTCGACGTTGACGTGCTTCACCACGCCGTTGTCCACGAACAGGGAGTACCGCTGAGAACGCACGCCCATGCCGCTCTTGGTCTTGTCTTCTTCGAGGCCGAGCTTCCTGGTGAACTCGGCGTTGCCGTCGCCCAACATCCGCACCTTGCCGATGGCTTTCTGGTCGCGGCCCCACGCGGCCATCACGTAGCCGTCGTTGACTGAGACGCACCACACTTCGTCCACGCCCTTCGCTTTGAGCGCGGGCAGTTGCGCCACGTAGCCGGGCACGTGCTTGGCCGAGCAGGTCGGCGTGTACGCGCCGGGCAAGCCGAAGATCACGATCTTCTTTCCCCTGGCCGCTTCAGCCGCGGAGAACTTCTCGGGAGCGATGGGGCAGGCTTCGCCGAACTGGGTGGACTCGTACAGCGTGGCATCAGGGAGCTGGGTTCCGATTGAGATTGGCATGCCTGATTCCTAACGCCGGGGTCCTCCTCGGAACAGGCAAAAAGACCCGGGCCTCATCGGCCCCGGGTGGAGACAGTGGCGCCGTGGGGCGTGCGCCCGCACCGCCCCCTGCGTTAGGCAAGGGCCATGCTTCGCTCCCTCATCGCGCCCACCGCGCTCTCGCCGGCCGGCTCTTTCGCCCTGCTGACGCTCCGCCTCGTCAGCGGCGTGGCGTTGATGAACCACGGGTGGGGAAAGATCCAGAACCCCTTTCACTGGATGGACAAGGGCGATGCCCCCGCGGCGCCCCTCCTTCAAGCCGCGGCGGCGCTGTCAGAGTTCGGCGGCGGCCTGGCCTTCATCCTCGGGCTGCTGACGCCGCTGGCCGCCCTGGGCGTGGTGAGCACCATGGCGGTCGCCATCTCCACGCACCTGGGGCGTGGCGACGCCTTCGTCGGGAAGGGCGGCTCGTGGGAGCTGGCCGGCGTCTACGGTGCCATTGGTCTGGTGCTCCTCTTCGTCGGGCCCGGGGCTCTCTCAGTCGACCGTTTCTTGCGGGGTTGGCTTTCCACGCGGGCCTCGTCGCCCCCGCCAGACCACAATGTAGGCATGTAACGACACGGAAACACGGCGGGGCCGCCGCCCGATGATTCATTCAAGGAGTGGCCCCCATGACCGTTCGCCCCGCAGAACAGACGACGCGCCGCACCAACGTGCCCGGAGCGCAGCCCAACCGCCCCCGCGCGGCGGCCCGCCAGGACCGCTCTTCGTTCGACCCTTCGACCTCGCGGCGTCAGCCCACGAGCGACCGCGCCACCATCGAGCGGTGGACGCGGGGAGAATTTCAGGCGGCCTACGGGCGGGCCCCGACCGACGCCGAGCTCCAGGCCACCGCGCAGCGCTTCGAAGACTTGATGGCGCAGGGCCAGAACGCGTGGGCCGCTGGCGCGCAGGTCATCGCGGAGATCAAGAACACCGACGAATTCAGAGTGCGTAACCCTCACGCCGCCGAGCTGGACGCCCTGCACGTGCAGCTCTACGGCCAGGCGGCGGGCCTGGACGAGCTGGACCGCGAGCGCGCGTTGATCGAGCAGGTGGTGGCGGGCGGTGGAACGGTGGAGAACGCCATTCGCTTCATCGGCGGCCTGATGCGCCAGCAGCCGCAGTACATCCACGCGCACCCCTTCGGCCCGTTCGTGGACAAGCTGTACGGTGACGGGCTCGGTCGCACGCCGACCGCGGACGAATTGCAGCGGTGCGAAGCCTTCATCAATCAGCACGTGTCCGAAGGACGCAGCCCGAGCGGCGACAACGGGCTCAAGCTGATCTTCGAATCAGGTCAGGCGCTCAGCTTCTTCATGCGGCAGTCGGAGGAGTTCAAAGCCCGGCACCCGCTCCTGCCGCTCTACGACAAGGTGTTCCAGGACAACCTGGGCCGAGCCCCGACGATTGAAGAGATCGGCAAGACGACCGAGCTGGCCAACAAGCTGGCCGGCGAGGGCAAGAACATCTTCGAAATCGGCCAGGCGATTCAGTTCTTCATTCGCCTCGGCGACGAATACAAAAATCGCGTGCGCGAGCTGGGTCCTCCGGGCGGCGCGCTGGGCGACGGGCAGCAGGTCACGGCGTACGTGAACGGGCAACCGTCGACCATCACCGTCTACTCGGTGGGCAACGGCGAGTACCTGCGCGAAGACGCGGCCCGGGCCTACCGGGCGATGGAGGCGGAGGCGCGCGCGGCCGGCATCAACATCAGCGCGGGCAGCGGCTTCCGCACCAACGCCGAGCAGCAGCACCTCTACGAGCTGTGGCAGCAGGGACGCGGCAACCTGGCGGCCCGGCCCGGCTACTCCAACCACCAGGGCGGCGTGGCGATGGACATCAACGGCGTCGGTTCCTACAACTCAGCGGCCTATGCGTGGCTCCGCGCCAACGCGGGCCGCTTCGGGTTCTCCAACGACGTCGGCGGCGAGTACTGGCACTGGCACTACACGGGGTGAAGCTCGCCCGAGTCACGCCACGTTGACTGGGAAAGGCGACATTGATCCGCTGATGAGACGCGACACCACCCTGGCTCGCCCGGGCTCCCGTTCTGGGCCTCCGTCCGCCGACCGAAAGACAAAACCCGAGTAAAATCAGCACCAAGCCCCATGGCACAGCCCATGAAATGTCTGTCTCCGTCACTCACTCGGAGGCACCATGTTCAAGCCATCGGTCGTCCGCTCCACGCTGCTCCTCGCCTTCGCGGCGCTGCCGTTCGCCTGCGCAGGGTCGTCTGAACTGGCGCTGGCCAGCGATGACGACGAGACGTTCCTTCCCACCAACGAGGAGGAGTCCATCGGTGGCGCGCTCTCCAACGGGCGCTTCAGCGCCATCGCCGACGCCGAGGTGCAGGGCGCGAGTCCTTCGAAGAACTACGGCACCAGCACCCAGATCGCCTCGGACGGAAACCCGGTGCGCCACGCGTACCTGCGTTTCGAGGTGAGCGGCATCACCGACGTGGTCACCAAGGCGGTGCTGCGCTGCTTCGTGATCAACGCGTCAGGCGACGGCCCCGCGGTCTACAAGACCTCCAACACCTGGTCGGAGACCGGCCTCACCTACTCCAACCGCCCGGCGCCGTCGGGGAGCGCGCTGGCCGACTCGAAGTCGGTGGCGCTCAACAAGTGGCTGGAGCTGGACGTCACCGCGGCGGTGAAGGGCAACGGCACGTACAGCTTCGTGCTCATTCCGACCTCGTCGGACAGCGTCATCTGCAACTCGCGGGAGGCGACGACCAACCGTCCCGAGCTGGTGCTGACGCTCGCCCCGCCGGTGGTGGTCGACTCCGGCACGGTGGTGGTGGACGCGGGCAAGCCGGTGGTCGATGCGGGGACGCCGGTCATCGACTCGGGCACGGTGGTGGTCGACGCCGGCAGGCCGGTGGTCGACTCGGGCACCCCGGTGGTGGCCGACGCGGGCAGCGCGCCCGCGGGCATTCCGGCGGTCGGCGGGCTGAGCGCGCCGGCCGGCTACAACCTCAAGTGGGCGGACGAGTTCAACGGCAGCGCGGTCGACGCGTCAAAGTGGAACATGTTCGACAACAGCAACTACGGCTCAGGCAACAACGAGGACCAGTGCTTCTTCGCCCGCAACGCGTCGGTCTCCAACGGCACGCTCAAGCTGACGGCGAAGCGCGAGACCGTGACGTGCGGCTCGAAGAACCCCGACGGCCCGGACAACACCTACTTCTTCACCTCCGCCTTCCTCACCACGCGTGCGCAGAGCGGCTCGCTCAAGATGAAGTTCCGCTACGGCTACGTGGAAGCGTCGATCAAGCACCCCAAAGGCAACCCGTTCTGGTCGGGCTTCTGGCTGGTGGGCCCGGGCGACGGCAGCACGCCCGGCTGGCCGGACTACGGCGAGTTCGACATCTCTGAGATTCTGCCCATTCGCCCGGACATCACCCACGGCACGCTCTGGTACACCAGCACCTCGGGCAGCGCGACGCAGACGGCCAGCAACGTCTACAACCTGGTGACCAAGAGCGCCTCGTCGAGCTCGTCGAACCAGGGCACGCTCCAGACCGCGGCCAACTTCGCCACCTACGACGGCCCGACCACCTCCCGCTTCATTCGCCTGGGCTTCCTCTGGGAGCCGAACCGGGTGGTCTGGTACGTCGACGGCGTGGCGGTGCGCTCCTTCGACGGAAACAAGCTCATTCGCTACGACGCGGCCGGCAACGCCACGGTGGAGAAGACGGTGGGCGTGGACCTGCCCCAGCCGAAGACCGACTGGGCCACCTTCTTCGCCTACGAGCACTCGATTCACCTGAACCTCTCGGTGGGCGGCGCGTTCGCCAAGTACGAGGGCTACACGGGCGGTGAGAACGGCTCCGGCGGGTACAACGACGGCAACCTCATCGCCAACCTGCCGGGCTCGATGGAAGTCGACTACGTCCGCGTGTTCCAGAAACCGTAGAACGCCTGGGGGCAGGCGTTCTGTTGACCCACACCCGGTGCTCGCAGGGAGGGCTGCGACGAAGGAGGGGCACCGGGTGTAGGGTCCGCAGTGCATGAGAGCCCTCTTCATCGTGAGCCTGTGGTCAGTGTGCAGTCTGGGTTGTGCCCACGTCGCATCGCCGGGAGGTGAATCTCCGGCGGCAATGCTGGAGTCGTGGACGGAAGCAGGGCCGCATCGGGTGGCGGAGTTCGATGTCGAGCTCGCCCGCACGAAGGACCGGCCCCTTCCTGCCACGGTGTGGTTTCCCGAAGACGCGCCGCAGGCGGGGCATGCGTACCCCCTCATCGCCTACTCCCACGGGTTCATGTCGCGGCGGCGCGAGGGTGAGTACGCGGTCCGGCACCTCGTCAGCCATGGGTACGTCGTCATCTCCGCGGACTTTCCGCACACCGGGTGGAACTCGCCGGGCGGCCCCAACCTCTCCGACGTCGCCAACCAACCCGCCGACGTCTCCTTCCTCCTCGACACCGTGCTGGCGTGGAGCAGCGACGGCTCACACCGGCTCCACGGCTACGTGGATGCCCAGCGCATCGGCGCCACCGGCGTCTCCCTGGGCGGCATGACCACCACCCTGCTCTCGTTTCACCGCACGCTCCGCGACTCGCGCATCAAGGCGGCGGTGTCGATGGCGGCCCCGGTGGAGTTCTTCGCGCCCGAGTTCTTCAAGACCGCGCCCGTGGCCTACCTGGGAATCTACGGAACGGCCGACGCCATCATTCCCTACGGGCCCAACGCGCAGCCCATGCACGCGCGCTTCCCGCAGAGCTCGCTCCTCAGCCTCAAGGACGGGAGCCACACCGGGTTCGCGCACATCGCCGCCACCGGGCTGACGTGGCTGCGAAGCCCGGACGACCTCGGCTGCTTCGCGCTGGTGAGAAACCTCCCCCCGCGCGGCACGAATCCGTTCAAGGACCTCGGCGGCGAGGAGAACGGCTTGTTCCTCCCCATGAAGCCCAGCCGGCCCTGCGACACGAAGCCGCGTCGTTCGATGGGGGCGTCGGCGCAGCAGCGCATCACCCGAGCGGCAATGCTGGCGTTCTTCGAGAGTCAGTTCGCCGAAGACGCGGCGACGCGCGCGCAATACAGCGAACGCCTGGCGAGAGATTTCAACAAGGCCTTCCCCGAAGCGTTCTTCGAGGCGGGTTCCCCTCGGGTCGCCGCGGCGAGGTAGGCGCTACGGCGGCGGCGGGATGCTGGTCTGCGTCACGCCGTCCCAGAAGTCGCACTCCGCGTTCCTCCACGGCTTCACCTCGGTGACGGGGCTGTCGAGGCGCTGCACGGGCTCGGTCGAACTGTAGAGCGCCCACGCCGGCGCGCCGGTCACGTTCGGGTTTCCCGTCGCGGCGAAGTTGGCCCAGGCGTTGACCACCGACGACTCCACGGCGAGGTCCGCGGCCGAGGGCGAGGTCGTGACGTCGGCGAGGTGCGCGAACACGTACGTCAACTCCACGCCGTGAAACGCGCCGCGAAGCGCCACCGGCGCGCGGGTGAAGAGGTAGCGGTAGACGCCCACGCCCGGCTGTCCCCTCGCGGCGGCGCGCGCGGCGTGACGGGCAGAGCACCCGAAGAACGCGTCGGTGGTGAGCTGCACCAACGCCTTGCGCGGCGTCCCGTAGGTCGACGTCGGGTAGAGGTTGAGGGCCGATTGCGCGAGCGTCGGCCCGACCAGCGCGCTCACGAAGGCGAGCGACTCTGCCTCGGTGGTGACGAGCGGCATGGTGAGGTTGGTCTCGTCTCCGTTGCTGCCGACCAACAGCGGGACTTTGGCGTGCGCGCCGTTCTTCAGCGTGTCGAGGGGCGCCTGCGCAATTCGCACGCCGTCGATGACCGGCCCCCAGCTCACCTCGGGCTTCTTTCCGCCCACCACCACTGGCACGGGGTACGCCCGAATCAGCTGTTCCGGTGTCAGCGCGCGCAGGCAGGCGGCGACGTTGGGAGACGAGGCGCAGCCCGTCCCCGCGAGCCAGGTGTTGCCTTCAAGCCGCTTGGTGGCGATGGGCACGGCCTGGCACGCGCCGCTCTCCATCGCCGCGCGGCTGAACAGTCCGCTCGAGCCCGTGGAGACGAGCTGCATGCAGGTGTCGACCGCGCCGGCGCTCTCTCCGAACATCATCACTCTCGAGGCGTCTCCACCGAACCGCGCGATGTTGCGCTGCACCCAGCGGAGCGCGGCCTGTTGGTCAGCGAGGCCGTAGTTTCCGGAGATGCCGTCATCGCTCTCGGCGTCGAGCGCCGAGAGGGCCAGAAACCCGAGCGCGCCGAGGCGGTACTCGAACGTCACCACCACTGCGTTGGCACGGGCGGCGAGGTTGCGGCCGTCGTAGAGGTGAATGGAGGTGGCGCCCACGACTTCAGACGCGGAGCCTCCGGTGTTTCCGCCGCCGTGAATGAAGAACATCACCGGCGCGCCGCCGTCGACGGGCGCGGCGGGAGTGAAGACGTTGAGCGTGAGGCAATCTTCCTGGCCTTCGACCGGCGCCCCGGCGTCGAACGGCACGCCCTGCGCCTGGAGAATCTGCGGGCACGCCGGAGTCCACGAGGTGGCTTCACGAACACCGGACCAGCAGGTGAAGTCGGTCTCCGGCGCTCGCCAGCGGAGCGCACCCACGGGCGGCTTCACGTAGGGAATGCCGAGGAACGCGCGGGTGCCCCCGGCCACGACGCCGCGAACGGGGCCGCGCTCGGTGAGCACGATGTCGGCGGAGGCGCTCACGCCCTGAGAGCAGTCGAGGCCCGCGTCAGGCGAACCGGCGTCGGAGATGGAGGCATCGCCTGCATCGCCGCCGTCACCGGGCCCGGGGAGAAGCGGCGAAGTCCCACACGAGAACACTCCGACGCAGACGAGCGAGGCGAGTTGAGCGCGCATATGCGCTCTCTAACACCGGCGCCGCACCGGGGTTGCGCGGCTACGGCAGCGGCGTGGAGAAGACCCCCAGCCAGCTCTTCAGCAATGTCGGCGTCACGTCGACGAGGTTCACGTCCGTCACCCACGCCGTATTTCCGACGACCGTCAGGTGGTGGTGCGGATCGAACGGAGAATCGAAGAACGGAAGTTTGAACGGCACCGCGATCGCGCCCGACGTGCCGAAGGTGGAGTCGATCGTTCCGTCTGCGTTGAGGCGAATGAGCTTCGCGGGTGCGTTGGGGATGTAGAGCACCAGCTTCGCGCCCTGCATCGCCGAGCCTCGCACCTGCGACAGGTTGTAGGCGGTGGTCAGCACCCCACCCGTCCCGAACGTCGAGTCCGGAACGCCGTCGGCCGAGAGAAGCACCTGCTTCAGGTACGACACGTCGTTGCCGCCCGCGTCGGGGATGACGACGTCGCCCACGAGCCAGATCTTCCCGTCGGTCCGGAGGTGCGCCCCGCCTAAGTGCCCGGTCGTCTTGTAGGCGCCGTTGGTGCCGAACGTCGTGTCCACCAGCCCGTTGGCGGTGAAGCGCGCGATGGTGAAGTCGCGACCGGCGGCGAGGGGCTTGTCGCCCTGCAGCAGGAGCGTGCCGCACAGCTCATTGTCGCTGCCGAAGTCGGCCACGATGCCCGCGGTGGTGCCGTTGCCGAACGTCCCGTCGACCGTACCGTCGTTGTTGTAGCGAATGAGCGCGTGATCGAGCCCGCGCGCACCGCCGTTGGTGACCGCGCCACACACGAGGTACTTGCCACTCGCGAGCACCGCGATGTTGTTGAGCTGCCCCGCGTTCTGCTGTCCCCACGGCGCCAACACCTGGCCGCCGGTCCCGAACGTGGTGTCGAGCTGCCCCGACGCCGTGAATCGCGCGAGCGCGAAGTCGTAGCCGCCCGCCGATTCTCCGCGCGCTGAGCCCACGGCGACGAACTTGGTGCCGTCGAACGCGCCCGCGACGCCGAAGTCGTTGTCGAGGCTGATGATGCCGCCCTGCGTACCGCCATCGAAGTCGGCCGTCGCCACGCCATCGCGGCCCCAGCTGGTGTCGCGCGTCAGGTTGGCGTTGAACCGCGCGACCAGCAGGTCCCGCTCCGTGCCCGAGTCGGCGTTGTACCCGTCAGCGAGCACCATCACCTTACCGTCCGCCGCGATGACGACCTGTCGGCCCGCCGCTTCGTAGCCGGTGGGGAGCGGATTCACCGGGCCTGCGTCGGCCGAGCCCCCGCCGGAGCCGCCGCTTCCGCCGCCGCCACCACCGCCATCGTTGTTGCCGCCACCACCGGGGCAGCCCAGGAGCGCCAACGCCAACACTGCGAGTGAAAGTTTCCCCATGGCCGCGTCATACGGCGCCCCCGGCAGCGGGTCCAACCTTTGCGCGAATAGCCGGCGCGGGCCGGCCCTACCCGGAAGGCTGGCGACGGAGCGGGAATGTCTCCAAATGGATTCGATTTTCGGCTGGCCCCTTCCACCAAACCGACTGGTCAGTCTAGGGTGCCGCGGTCTTCGCCGCTTGAGATCAACAACTGTAATTACGGGTATTTACAGATGGAAACCACGCAACAGCCTGTCGTGAGGCCGGGTACGGACGTCAGCAAGGAGTCGAAGTCGTCGCGCGCCCGGTTGATCCGGCAGCGGGCGTACGCCTGCTTCGCGCGCACCGGGTACCACGGCACCGCGGTCGACCACATCTGCGCCGAAGCCAAAATCTCCAAGGGCGCCTTCTACTGGCACTTCGCCTCGAAGCAGGAGGTCTTCCTCTCCATCCTCGACGCGTGGGCGGAAGAGACCGAGCGCGAGCTGCGCAAGCAATTCGCGGTCGCGCTGGCCAGTGAAGATCGCTACGCGGCCATCACCGCCGCGCTGCTCAAAGAAGCCCGCCGCGGCCGCGCCATCATGCCGGTGTGGCTGGAGTACGTGGCGCAGGGCACCCACGACCCCGAGATTCAAAAGGGCATCGCCGCGTTCCATCGCCGCGTGCGCACCGTCATCGGCGAGCTGCTCACGCCGTTCCTCTCCAAGCACTTCGACGCCGACACCATCGCCGTCCTGAGCGGCACCATTCTGGCCGGGTTCGTCGGCCTCATCAGCCAGGACCTCGCCGACCCCCAAGGCGCGGACTTCGATTCCCACACCGAGCACTTCATGAAGCTGGTCTCGCTCTTCGTCGAGCACAGCTCCGTCGTCGCCAAAGCCTTCCGGAAACCCGCATGACCGCCGAGAACACCATGAACGACACGACCGCCGCCGTGGCCGCCTCCGACGCCGCCCTCTCACGCTTCATCTCCGAGCTCAACGCACCGCCCGAGGTCTCCGAGCTCCTCCAGAGCCTGTGGGGCAAGGCGCGCCCCGACGCTGCCACCGCGCTCGAGTCGCACGAGATCGCCACCCGCCTCAAGGCGCAGCTGGGCGAAGCGCGCGATGGCTGGGAGGCCGGCCGCGTGGTGCGCGCGCGCCAGGCGCTCGACGGCTACGTGCAGAAGAACGGCGTCGCCACGGGCCCGGTGCCTGCGTTGCTCTCGCGCGCCGAAGCGGGCGCGGGGCTGGGCATCAGCTTCGGCGGCCAGGCCGCGGCGTACTTCGACGAGCTGGCCGCGGCGTACGGCCAGAGCTCGGCGGCCAAGAACCTCATTCGCACCGCCTCCACCCGGCTGTTGGAGACGTATGCGCGCCTCACCCCGGCCGAGCAGGCGTTCTTCGACGGCCCGCCCGAGCTGGTGAAGTGGATCGAGGCGCCCGCCACCCGCCCCAACGCCGAGTTCCTCGGCGCCACGCTCATCTCGCAGCCGCTCATCTTCCTCACCCAGCTCGCCAACTTCGTGCAGGTGCTCGAGTCGGGCTACGCGCAGCCGGCGTTCTTCAAGAACGTGCGCGCCATGGTCGGCCACAGCCAGGGCGTGATGAGCGCGCTGTGTATCTCCGAGACGTGGGGCACCAGCGATCTCTCCGCGCGCGCCGCCGACTACGCCGGCGTGATGCTCCTGCAGGGGCTGCGCATGAGTCAGGCCTACCTGCCCCAGGCGCTCTCCCCCCAGCAGACCCAGGCGGCCCTCGAAGCGCAGGCCGGCCCGCCGTCGCCCATGGCCAGCGTCACGGGGCTGACCCGTGAAGAACTCGCAGCGGTGACCAGCAAATTGGGCGGCGAGGTGTACCTCACGCTCGACAACGGGCGCTTTCGCCAGGTCCTCTCGGGCCACCCGTCGCGGCTGGAACAGCTCCGCCTCGAGCTGGTGGCGCAGCACACCAAAGCCAGACGGGCCAAGACCGCGGGGAAACTCGCCGGGCGGGTCCCCAACCCCGAGTGGCAGTACCTGAACGTGGGCGGCCCCTTTCACTCGCCGCTGATGGCCGAGGCCGGCCGTCGCTACGCCGAGGACCTCAAGGCCGCCGGGTTCGTGGTGCGCCCTGAGAACCTCAAGGTCGCGGTGCTGGACACCCACACCTCGAAGAACCTCGCCCAGTCCACCGACCTGATGGGCCGCATCGTCTCCATGCAGTTCGTGGAGGGCGTGTCGTTCGCCGGCAACGTGCGCGCGCTGGCGCAGTCGGACGTGGCGTACGTGCTCGACTTCGGGCCCACCGACGCCGTGGCCAAGCTCGTCGCCTCGAACGTGAAGGGCCTGGGCATCGCGGTGGTGCCGCTCGCCACCACCGCCGGGCGCCGCCTCGCGCTCGACACCCGCCACGCGCCGACGCTCCCCACGCGCTACGAAACCTGGGCGCCGAGGAGCGTTCAGACCGCCGATGGCCGAATCTTCCTCGACAACCGCTACACGCGCTTCACCGGTCGCTCGCCCATCATCCTCCCGGGCATGACGCCCACCACGGTGGACGCGGAGATCGTGGCCGCCGCGGCCAACGCCGGCTTCGTGGCCGAGCTCGCCGGTGGCGGGCAGGTCACCGCGGCGATGCTGGAGAAGCGCCTCGACGAGCTGTGCGAAAAACTCACGCCCGGAGAAGGCGTGGTGTTCAACGCGCTCTACCTCGACCCCTACCTGTGGAAGCTGCACTTCGAGAGCGGCCTCATCTTCAACCTGCGAGATCGCGGCTACCCGCTGCTCGGTGTCACCGTCAGCGCGGGCATTCCGCCCCTCGACGAGGCGGTGGAGCTGCTGCGCCGCTGTGTCGCGCACGGGCTGTGGATGAACGCGTTCAAACCGGGCAACGACGGCCAGCTGGCGGAGGTCATCGCCATCGCCGAGAAGTGCCCGGAGATCACCTTCGCCGCGCACATCGAAGGCGGCAAGGCCGGCGGTCACCACAGCTGGGAAGACCTGGATGACCTGCTCATTCGCCACTACGACCGCCTGCGCGCGCGGCCCAACCTGCTCCTCGCGGTGGGCGGCGGCATCGCCACCGAAGCCCAGGCGGCCGATTACCTGACCGGGCGCTGGGCCGAGAAGTACGGCCTCGGGCGCATGCCGGTGGACGCGGTCTTCCTCGGCACCGTGACCATGGCGTGCCTTGAAGCGCGCACCTCACCGCAGGTCAAAGCGGCGCTCGCGGCCGCCGCGGGGCACCCGGCCATCGTCACCGACGGCGACGTGCAGGGCGGCGTCACCTCGGGCAAGAGCCAGCTGGACGCCAGCATCTACTACCTGGAGAACGCGGCGGCGCGCGCAGGCCGATTGCTCGACACCGTGGTGAAGAAGCCCGACACCATTCCCGAGCGCCGCGCGGAGATCATCGAGGCGCTCAACGCCACCGCCAAGCCGTACTTCGGCGACGTGGCCACCATGACGTATGAAGAGTTCCTCACCCGGTTCGTGGCGCTCTCCGCCATCGGCCGCGGCGGAGACTACGAAGACGGGCGCTGGCTCGACATCTCTCACCGCCAGCGCTTCGTGGCGCTGGCCGAGCTGACCCAGGCGCGACTGTCGACGACGACCGCCCCCGCGCTGGTCACCCTGGATGTGGCCGCCAACCCCGAAGCGGCGGTGGCCCAGTTGGTCGCGGCCTACCCCAACGCGAAGACGGTCTGCGTGCACCCCGAAGACGCGCGGGCCTTCATCACCATCTGCAAGCAACCCGGCAAGCCCGTGACGTTCGTGCCGGTCATCGATGGCGACGTGCGGCGCTGGTTCAAGTCGGACAGCTTGTGGCAAGCGCAGGACGATCGCTTCCCCGCGGACCAGGTGCTCGCCATTCCCGGGCCCGAAGCCGTGGCCGGCATCACCCAGGTCGACGAACCCGTGGCGGACCTGCTCGGGCGCTTCGAGAGCTTCGTCACCACGCAGGTGGGCACGCCTCGCCGGGTCGCCACGCTCTCCGAGCGGCGGCTGACGCCGGGCGGTGGGCACGGAACAGGCGAAGTGGCCTGCGAAGGGGACCTGCTCCGCGACAGCGCTGCGCTGCTCACGCGGCTGTCCGAGCTCGGCAACGGACCCGTCGCCCTGGCCCTGGTGGAAACCACGGTCGCCATGAAGCACGGGCGGCTGGCCCCCAATCCGCTCCGCCGGCTGCTCGCTCCGGTCGCGGGCGATCGCGTCCGCTATCAGTGCGATCACGGCACGCTCGAGTCCCTCGAGCTGGTCTCCCAGACCGGCGAACGCCGGGCGCTGATTGAGCGCGCGGGCACGGGGCTCACGGCGAAGCTGTGCGCGCGGCGGCTCGAAGATGGCGGTGAAGTCTCGGTCGAGCTCGGGCTGGTGCTCTTCAAGACGCCCATGGGCTGGCGCCTGGGTTGGGATCGCGACGGGTACCTCGGCCGGCAAGCCGAGTTCTACGGGCAGCTTCTGTTCGGCGCGTTGCCGACCCGGCTGGAGCCGTTCACCGCAGCCCAGGCCGCCGTCACCGTCACCGCGGACGACATTCAGGCGTTCCTCATCGCCACCCAGGACGACTCGCGAGGACTCTCCACGCCCGGGCTCCCCGCCCAGGCGCCGCTCAACATGGCGTTCGCGCTCGGCTGGCCGTCCATCTTCTCGGCCCTCTCCAGCGTGCGGCCCGACGTGATGTCGCTGTTGCACGAAGACAACCGCGTGGTGGCCGGGCCGGGCTGGCCGGTGGTCGGAGGCGACACGCTCGTCGCCTCGGCGCGCCTCGTCTCGACGCGCAGCACGGCCAGTGGTCAGAGCGTGGCCGTGCACGCAGAGCTTCGACGCGGGCACACGCTCGTGGCGACGGTGGAGAGCACGTTCTTCATTCGCGGCCCGGCGGGTCGAGTCGGCGACGAGCAAGACGTGCGAGCCTTTCGCGCGGAGTTGGTCCTCCCCGACGCCGCCGCCCGGGAGCTCCTGCTGGCCCAACCCTGGCTCAAGGGTCGGCAGCCCGAGCCCTTGCCGCTCGGCGTTCCGCTCACGCTCGACTGCCCCGAATTCGAGGCCACCACGCAGGGCACCACGCGGCGCTTTGGCGCTCGAGGGTCGCTCCGCGCGGCCGACCGCATGTGGGCGGTCATCGACCTCCCCCTGACCGAGACCTCGGGCACCGCGGAGCACCCGGTGCGCGCGCTGGCGAAGTTGCTTGAGGCGCCTTCCGGGCTTCGGCCGCTCACGCCACCGCGGACGCTTGGCCAGAAGCGCGTTCGGGCCCCGCTCGACATGGCGCGCTACGCCCGCGCTAGCGGCGACAAGAACCCGCTGCACCTTTCGACCCAGGTGGCGCGCTTCGCCGGACTCGACGCGCCCATCGTGCACGGCATGTGGACGGCGTCGGTGGCCTTTCACCGCGCGGCTCGCCTGGCGGCGGGCGGCGACGGCACGCGGCTGCGCGAGGTGTCGGCGCGCTTCGTGGCCCCCGTCCCACGCGGAACCGAGTTGATGGTGCGCGCGCGCCAGGTGGCGATGCGCAGTGGCCAGCGCGTGGTGCAGCTCGACGTGGCCGCCGTCACTGAGCAGGGTGAGCAGACGGTGCTCACCGGCGAAGTGCTGGTCGCCGCCCCGCGGACGGCCTACGTGTTTCCCGGCCAGGGCCTGCAGCGAAAAGGCATGGGCATGGAAGCGTACGCCCGCTCGCGCGCGGTGCGCGAGGTGTGGGACCGCGCCGAAGTTATCTGCCGCGAGCGCCTCGGCTTCTCGCTCCTTCAGGTGGTTCGGGAGAACCCGCACGAGCTCGTCGTGCAGGGCGAGCGCCTGGTGCAGCCCAAGGGCGTGTTGCACCTGACCCAGTTCACCCAGGTGGCGATGACGGTGATGGCCATCGCGCAGGTGAAGGAACTCGAAGAGCGTGGCGCGCTGGTTCGCGACGCCGTCTTCGGCGGTCACAGCGTCGGCGAGTACGCGGCCCTGACGGCCATCTCCGACGTGCTGCCGTTCGATGCCGTGGTGGAGGTCGTGTACCAACGCGGCCGTACCATGGACACGCTGGTGACGCGCGACCGTGAAGGCCGCTCGCCCTACGGCATGGGCGTGATTCGCCCGCGCTACGCGGGCGTCAACGAAGCGAAGGCGAAGGAAATTGTCGCCGAAGTCGCTCAGGAGACCGGGCTCGCACTGGAGATCGTGAACTTCAACATTCGCGGTCGCCAGTACTCCGTCACCGGTCACGTCAAGGCGCTGGAGCGCTTGTCCGAGGTGCTCTGGGAGCGCTGCGTCGCTCGCCACGAGGTGAAGCGCGCCTATCTCGACGTGGCGGGGATTGATGTGCCCTTCCACTCCACCCTGCTCCGCCCGGGCGTGGCCGCGTTCCGCACCACCCTGGAGCGCGTGCTGCCCGAGACGATGCCGCCCGAGATGCTGGTCGGTCGCTACCTGCCGAACCTGGTCGCCGAGCCATTCTCGCTCGAGCAGGGGTTCGTCGAACGCGCCTTCGCCGTGTCGCACTCGCCCGTGCTGGAGAAGCTCCTGGCCGACTACGAGCTGGCCCTGCGAGATCCCCGGCGGTTGACCCGCACCATTCTGATTGAGCTGCTGGCCTACCAGTTCGCCTCGCCCGTGCGGTGGATCGAGACGCAGGACTTCCTCTTCGGCCCCGACGGCGTTGAGCAGTTGGTCGAGATCGGTCTCGCCGAGCAGCCGGTCCTCACCAACATGGCGCAGGCCACGCTGGACGATCAGCGTCCGGCGCGCGCGATTCGCGTGTTCAACAGCGAAGCCAACAACGCCGAGTTGTTGGGTCCGCCCACGGTGGTGGAGTCCGACGCTCCCCCCACGTTCACCGTGCCGTCGACGAAGCCTGCGGGCGCTTTTGCCCCGCTGGCCGCAACGGCCACGGCCACGGCCACGCCCGCGGCGAGCCCTTCGCCCGCCCCCCAGCCCGTCGCCGCCCGCGGCCCCCAGACGCAGGACGCGCCGCCCACCGTGGCGGAGGCGCTGCGCGCGCTCTTCGCGCTGCACGCCAAGGTTCGCCCCGAGCAGCTCCGCTCCACGGAGACCCTGGACGAGCTGCTGGGTGGCAACTCGGCCCGCCGCAATCAGGTGCTGGCCGACGTCGCCGCCGAGTTCGGCGTGGCGGCGATCGATCGCGCCTACGAAATGCCCATCGACGAGCTGGCCGCGAAGTTGGCGGCGCAGGCCTCGGGGTATGCCGCGCCGGGCAAGTACCTCGCCGGAGCGCTGGAGCAGACGCTGGCCAAGGCCCTCGCCCCGTCGCACATGGGCCGAACCGACGTCACGGACTACCTCGCCTCGCACTACAGCGTGGGGCCCGGCCGCATCGCCGCGCTCCTGCTCCGCGTTCCCCTCGACGCGCGAGACGGCAATTCGCTCCGCGGTGGCCCGCTGTCGGCCCACCCGGCGAAAGTCACGGACCGCGCCACCGCGGAGACGTGGCTGGCCGCAGTCGTTGCTTCCTATGAAAAAGAAACGGGCTTGAGCCTCGCGCGTGCGTCTGAAAACGCCGCGGGAGGTGCCGCTGTCGACCCTGCCGCCCTGCAGGCCCTCGAAGCCCGGCTGTTCGGCGCAGAAGGGGCCCTGGGCCGCGCGGCGAAGGAGTTCGCCCGAGCCGCCGGTCTCGAGCTCAACGTGGGCGCCCCCGTGGCCGCGCCCTCGGCGTCCCTGCCTTCGGCCGAGCGCGACGAAGCGTACGAGCAGGCCACCGCGCCTCGCTTCGACGCCGACAAGCACGTGGCGTTCACCTCGCACTGGGCCTGGGCCCGGCGCGACGTGCTGGCGTTGGCGCAGTCGCTGGCCCGCGGGGAGACGCCCGCCGAGTCCACGCTCCGCGCCCTCGCGCGACGACTGGACCCGACCGCGGTGACCGCGGCCCAGGCGTTGGCCACCGTGGCCGAACGCGAAGGGCGAACCACGCACGCGGAGACGCTGCGCGCCGTGGCGAAGGGCGCGCCCGTGGCCGCCCGGTGGATTCCTTCGTTCCAACCCACCGCCCCGGCGATGGTGAACGGCAAGCCCACGAGCGTGCCGCGCGCAGGCGAGCCCGATGTGGCGAGCTTCATCTCCGCCGTCACGCGCCCCGGTCCGCAAGCCGTCTCGGTTCGAGGCCAGAAGACGAACGCTGCGGCCGAGACCTACACCCGCGCCTTGCGGGTGATGTCCACCGAAGGGCTCTCCCTCAAGGGTCGCACCGCGCTCATCACCGGCGCCTCGCCCGGATCGATCGCCTTCGAGTTCGCCGCCCTGCTCCTTGGCGCCGGCGCCCGCGTCGTCATCACCACCTCGTCCTACGCGGCGGAGCGGCTGGAGACGTACAAGCGCCTGTACCAGTCGCGCGCGTCGCCCGGCGCTGAGCTGCACGTGGTGCCGATGAACCAGGGCAACTCCAACGACATCGACGCGCTGGTTCGCTGGCTGACCACGGCGCAGTTCGAGACGTTGAACGGCACGCCGCGCGAGACCAAGCCGGCCTTCCTGCCCGACCTGCTGGTCCCGTTTGGCGCCCTGCCCGACGTGGGCTTCGTGTCTGATCACAACGGCAAGTCGCTCGCCGCCTTGCGCGTGCTGTTGCTCGGCGTGGAGCGCCTCATCGCGCGCACCGCGGAAGCGACTCGCGCGGCGGGAGCGCGAACGCCCTGCCAGGTGATCCTCCCGCTCTCGCCCAACCACGGTGCGTTCGGCGGCGACGGCACCTACGCCGAGAGCAAGGCCGCGCTGGAGACGCTGCTGGTGAAGTGGAGCTCAGAGCACGAGGCGTGGGGCCGCGACGTGGCGCTGTGCGGCGCTCGCATCGGCTGGGTGCGAGGCACGGGGCTGATGGGTGGCAACGACGCGCTTGCCGCTCGACTCGAGACCGACACCGGAGTGCGGACCTTCAGCACGACCGAGATGGCGCTCCTGCTGGCCGGGCTCTGCGCCGAGCCGGTCCGCGCGGCCGCGTCGCAGGAACCGCTGGTGGCGGACTTCACCGCCGGCTTCTCGGCGGTGCCTGACCTCGCCCAACGCGTCGACGCGATTCGCGACGAACTCACCGCGGCCGAGCGGCACCAGAAGCGCCGCGCCGAGCTTGAGGCCGCCTTCGCCAAAGCGACCGGCCCAGGCCCGACGCCGACCGCGGCGGTGCTCCCCCGCGGTCGCCAGACCATCGCCGCTCCGGTACCGACCAGCGATGATCTGGCCAGGCTTCCCGCGGTCGATCACCTCGACCTCACCCGGCTGGTGGTCGTCGTGGGCTACGGCGAAGTGGGCCCCTTCGGCAGCGCCCGCACGCGTTGGGCGCTGGAGCGCGACGGGGTGCTCAGCCTCGAGGCCGCGCTGGAGCTGGCGTGGATGACCGGCAAGGTGCGCCCGTCCAAAGACGGCATCGGCTTTGAAGACTCGAAGACCGGTCAGCGCATCGACGAGTTCGACATCAAGGCGCGCTACGAAGACGAGCTGGTCTCGCACGTGGGCCTGCGCCTCTCCGAGCCCGACGTCACGGGATGGGACCCCAACCACGTGGTCAGCTACCTCGACGTCCACCTGGAGCGCGACTTCGAGTTCGTCGCGCCCACGCGAGAGGTCGCCGAGGAGCTCAGGGCAGCGGACCCCAGGAACACCACCGTCACCCAGGGCCCGGGCCAGGGCTTCACCGTCACGCGCGCCAGGGGCACCACCCTGCGCGTTCCCCGGGCGCTGAAGATCGACCGCAACGTGGGCGGACAGTTGCCCACCGGGTGGGACGCGGCTCGCTACGGCATCTCGGCGGACCTGGCGGCGCAGCTGGATCGCACCACGGTGATGAACCTCATCGCCACGGCGGAAGCCTTCGCGCACGCGGGCTTGACGCCCGAAGAGTTGTATGCGCACCTGCACCCGGCGCGCGTCGGCTCGACGCAGAGCAGCGGCATCGGCGGCATGCAGAAGCTCCGCCGCCTGTACCGCGACTTCTTCAACGGCGCCGAGCGACAGACCGACGTCTTGCAGGAGACGCTCATCAACGTCATCGCCGGCTACGTGGTGCAGAGCTACGTCGGCTCCTACGGGCCGATGTCGTTCCCCGTCGGCGCCTGCGCCACGGCCGCGGTCTCGCTCGGCGACGCCGCGGACAAGATTGTGCGTGGCGAAGCGGACCTCCTCGTCGCAGGCGGCGTGGATGACTACGGCGAAGAAGGCGCGGTCGGCTTCTCCGACATGGCGGCCACCGCCTCGGCGGAGACCGCGACCCGGCTCGGCTTGTCGCCCAAACACCTCTCGCGCCCCAACGATCGCCGCCGTCGCGGCTTCGTCGAAGCGCAAGGCGCCGGCGCGATCATCGTGTGCCGCGGCAGCGTGGCGCTCACGCTAGGTCTCCCGGTGCACGGCATCGTGGCCTACGCCGGTTCGTTCGGCGATGGGGTGCAGCGCTCCGTTCCCTCGCCGGGCATGGGGGCGCTGGCCTGTGCGCGCGAGACGCCCGCGGGCGATGAGGTGCGCCGGAACGCATGCGACTTCGCCGGACGACGCGCGAAGATCGCCGAAGTGGCCGCCAAGGCGGCGTCGCTCTCGGCCACCTTCGGGGCAGAGACGGCCGCCGCGCTGGTGCGAGGCGCGCAGCGCGAGTTCGGTCACGAGTTCTACGCTGGCGACGATCGCATCTCGCCCTTACGGGGAGCGCTCGCCGTCTTCGGCCTCGACGCCGACGACATCGCGGTGGTGAGCAAGCACGACACCTCCACCCAGGCGAACGACGTGAACGAGAACCGTCTGCACGCCGCGCTTCAGGCTGCGCTGGGCCGCACGCCCGGTCTGCCGCTGGCGGTCATCTCGCAGAAGGCGCTCACGGGGCACCCCAAAGGCGCCGCCGCCGCGTGGCAGTTGAACGGGTTGCTCCAGGCGATGGCGGACGACGTCGTTCCCGCGAACGCCAACCTGGAAGACGTGGACCCGGCCATGGCCGAGTTTGAGCCGCTGACCTTCACGGACGCCGCGGTGCCGTTCGCTCGCGGTGGAATTCGCGCCGGGCTGGTGACGAGCCTCGGCTTCGGACACGTCGGCGCGCTGGTGGCCATGGTGCACCCGTTCTTCTTCTGGCGCGCGCTCACCGACGCCCAGCGGAAGACGTACACCCTGGCGCTTCAGGACCGCGCCCGGGTCGCCACCCGCACGTTGCAGACCGTGCTGTCCGGGCGCGCGCCCCTGTTCGAAGCGCGCACCCACCGGCCGTTCGGCGGCAAGGACGGGAGCGCCCAGCAACTGGCCGAGGAAGCGCGGATGTTGACCCGCGCCGACGCGCGCCTGGTGGACGGCGTGTTCAAGGTTCCCGGGGCGTAGCGATGGTGGTGGGCGTGGGCATCGATCTCGTGCACGTTCTCGGGCTCAAGGCCCAGCTCGAAGATCACGCGAGTCATTTCCTCGCCGCGACCTTCACCCCCGCGGAGCTGGCCTACGCCCAGAGCGCCGTCTCGCAGAACCCCACCCAGCACCTCGCCGCGCGGTACGCCGCCAAGGAAGCCGCCATCAAGGCCTTCGACTATGGCTGCGCGCAGGTGGGGCTGAAAGACGCGCGGCTGAAGGCGATCGACATCGAAGTGAAGCGAGATGGTGAAGGTCGGTCGTGGCTCGCACTGCATGGCGACGCCTCGAAGCTGGCCGAGCGGCTCGGCGCCGACCGGACCTGGGTTTCGCTGAGCCACGACGGCGACTACGCCTCCGCGGTGGTGGTACTCGAACGCCTCGGGTAACCACGACGTCGCCTGGCTCCGACGTTCACCCGAGCGGCGCGCTCCAACGTGGTTCGTCAAAAGGCCACCCGACGCCGGCGCGAGCGCTAGAATGCCGCGCGTCCCCTTACGCACGCCCCACGCAGGAAGGCCCCATGTCCAACGCGACCTCGACGCAGACGTCCTCTCCCGCGGCGACGCAATTTCCTGAGGTCACCCTTCGACCGCTCGTGGCGGCCGACCTCGACGCCGTGGTGCAGCTCGACGCTCGCATCATGGGCCGCTCACGGCGAGGGTACTTTGAGCGGCGGCTGAGCGCGGCGCTGCGCCAACCGAAGCGGCACCTGCAGTTCGCGCTCACCACGCCGCGCGGGCTGGCGGGGTTCCTGCTCGGCCGACGCGCCGGTGGCGAGTATGGCCGGACCGAAGAGGTGGTGGTGCTGGAAGCGGTGGGCGTGGACCCTGGCGCGCGGCACAGCGGCCTCGGGCAGAAGCTGTTGGCCGGCCTCGAGTCGTGGATGAAGTCGCACAAGCTCCCCCGCCTGGTCACGCAGGTCGACTGGCGAAACCTGTCGATGCTGAAGTTCCTCTCCAGCGCGCAGTTCGCCCTGGAGTCGCGGCCGATTCTGGAGCGGTTGGTGGACCGCATGCCGCTCCCGGCGACGGATGAGGAGATTGAGCAGTGGCCGCCCGTGGTGCGTCACCTTCAGAAGAGCGACCTCGACGCCATCGTTCGCATCGACCAGCGCATCACCGGGCTCGACCGGCGCGCGTACTTTCAGCGCAAGTTTGACGAGGTGTTCGACGAGTCGGCGATCATGGTGTCGCTGGTGGCTGAGGCCGACGGGTTCCCCGTGGCGTTCGCCATGGCTCGGGTGGACTTCGGCGACTTCGGGCACGTGGAGCCGTCGGCGGCGCTCGACACCATCGGCGTGGACCCGGCGTTCGCCCGTCGCGGCATCGGCCGGGCGATGATGTCGCAGATGATCGACAACCTCGCGGCGCTGCACGTGGAGCGGCTGGAGACCGAGGTGGCGCGCGACAACTTCGCCTTGCAGAAGTTCCTCTTCGACTTCGACTTTCAGGCTTCGCAGCGGCTGAGTTTTCAGCGGCCGGTCTGAGCCGCGCCCCCGCGGCCCGCCTCCTCGCGCGCGCCACGACTTCCCGCTCGGGAGACCCGGGCCGACGCTCGGCCGCACCACCCGGGATTCGCGCAAATGTTGCGCTCGCCCGACTCGCAGCCGAGGCGTACAACTCGAGGCCTATGGAAGGCTTTCGAACGATCATCGAGCCCTTTCGAATCAAGTCGGTGGAGCCGGTTCGCTTCGCCACGAGGGCGGAGCGCGAAACAAAACTTCGCGAGGCCGGGTTCAACCTCTTCAAGCTGCACAGCGACGACGTGCTCGTCGACCTGCTGACCGACTCGGGCACGGGCGCGATGTCGGCGGAGCAGTGGGCGTCCATTCAGCGCGGCGACGAGTCGTACGCGGGCTCACCGTCGTTCTTCCGCTTCGAAGCGGCCGTGCGCGCGCTCTTCCCGCTGCGCCACATCATCCCCACCCATCAGGGCCGCGCGGCCGAGAAGATTCTCTTCAAGGTGATTGGGGGACCGGGAAAGGTCATTCCCAACAACACGCACTTCGACACCACGCGCGCCAACATCGAGGACACCGGCGCGGAAGCGGTGGACCTGGTCATTCCCGAAGGGCGCCAGCCGATGCTGGAGCACCCGTTCAAGGGCAACATGGATGTGGGGGCGCTGGAGCGGCTCATCGCCGAGAAGGGGCGCGAGCGCATTCCGGTGGTCTTCGTCACGGTGACGAACAACTCCGGCGGTGGTCAGCCCGTGAGCCTGGAGAACCTGCGCGCGGTCCGGGCCGTGTGTCAGCGGCACGGCATTCCGCTCTTCCTTGACGGGTGCCGCTTCGCCGAGAACGCGTGGTTCATTCGCGAGCGCGAGCCGGGCCAGCACGAGCGCACGGTGACCGAGATTGTCCGCGAGATGGCCTCGCTCATCGACGGCATGACGATGTCGGCCAAGAAAGACGGCCTCGCCAACATCGGGGGCTGGCTGGCGCTGAACGACGACGGGTGGGCGCTCGCCTGCCGCAACCTGCTCATTCTGACCGAGGGGTTCCCCACCTACGGCGGCCTGGCGGGGCGAGATCTCGAGGCCATCGCGCAGGGGCTGTCCGAGGTCGTTCACCACGACTACCTGAAGTACCGCATCCGCAGCACCGACTACCTCGGCACCGGGCTGTTCAAGCGTGGCATTCCGGTGGTGAGGCCGAGCGGGGGCCACGCGGTGTACCTCGACGCGCGCGCGCTGCTTCCGCACATTCCACCGCTTCGCTACCCGGGCCAGGCGCTCGCGGTCGAGCTGTACCGTGAGGGCGGCGTGCGCGGCTGCGAGATTGGCACGGTCATGTTCGGGCTTCGTCCGGACGGCACCGAGGTGCCCGCGGCGATGGACCTGGTGCGCCTCGCCATTCCCCGCCGGACGTACACTCAGAGCCACATCGACTTCGTGCTCGAGGTGGTGGAGCGGGTGGCCGCGCGGGCGAAGCAGATTTCCGGGCTTCGCATCGCGGAACAGCCCCGAGCGCTGCGACACTTCTCCGCTCGATTCGAACCGACGGGACCCGCGTGATGGCCGGGCCGGGAGCGCATCGGGCTGTGTCGTTCGCGCGCCTGAGCCTCGACCAGTTCGCCGCGATTTGACGCGCCCGTCCTTTCGAAGTTCCCGACGGAGAGTACGGTGTCGCATGCCCACGCGTGTCTGTTGTTGAGTCCGGCACCGCGATACGCGGTGAAACAGGAGACGGTGCACGCCTGCGGAGCGGATCTGGAGATTCGCTCCCTGCTCGATCGCCAGCAGTACTTTGACCCCGACGGTGAAGCCGAGCGCGCGGGCATTCCCGCCGCGTCCTGGGCGCTCTTCGGCGTGGTGTGGCCATCGGCGCGACTGCTCGCGCACCGCATGCTCGCCATCGAACTGCAGGGGCAGCGCATTCTGGAAGTGGGCTGTGGCCTGGGGCTCGCGAGCCTGGTCCTTCATCGGCGCGCGGGCGACATCACCGCCAGCGATTGCCACCCCCTCGTGCCTGAGTTTCTCATGCACAACCTCGCGCTCAACGGACTGGGCGTCATGTCGTACCAGTCGGCGAACTGGAGCCGCGCCAACGCTTCGCTGGGGAAGTTCGACCTCATCATCGGCAGCGACGTGCTCTACGAGCCCGGGCACGCCGAGACGCTGGCGGCGTTCATGAACCTCCACGTGGAAGGCGACGGGAAGGTGGTGCTGGTCGACCCCAACCGGCGCCACCGCGTGAACTTCAGCCGCGACATGGAGGACAGCGGGTTCAGCCTCAAGTCCGAAGTGGTCGAAGCCTCGCCCGGCCTCGACGAGCCCTATCGGGGTCGCGTGCTGACCTACCGCCGCGGCTGAGCTCACGGATGTCCCCGCGCGCGACTGAGGCGCACGACGCGTCGGGTCGGCATGACAGGTGCCTCGATGCGCGCTCGCAACTGCGCGATTGCACGGCGGCCTTCGCGCGGCGCGCGATTTGCGAGCCTCCTTGCATGCCCCGCGTTCTGCGTTACTTGTCCCTACATGCACCGCTGCTCACAGTGTGGGGCCTTGAACCGCGTCAAGGAGGCCCCCGCAGGTCGCTTGCCCGTCTGTGGCCGGTGCAAGCAGACGCTCGACATCTCCGGAGCGCCGCAGTCGGTGAACACCCAGGCGGCGTGGGAGACGATTCAGAGCTCCGAGGTGCCGGTGCTGGTCGACGTGTGGGCGCCGTGGTGCGGTCCGTGTCGCGCGGTGGCGCCGGTGCTGGACGCCATCTCGCGGCAGGGCGCGGGCCGCTTTGTCTCACTCAAGGTGAACAGCGACGAGAACCAGAACTTCGCCGCGTCGCTGGGCGTGCAGGGAATTCCGACCTTCGTGGTGTTCCGCGGCGGCAAGGAAGTCTCCCGCCAGAGTGGAGCGATGCCCAAAGCGGCCTTCGACTCGTGGCTGGGTTCACTGGGGTTGGGCCCGCCAGCGTAGCGTGCGCCCTGCCAGGGGAAGTGCGCTCATGACCCGGCCATCGACGCGCGGCGCAGCGCTGCGACAGTGGGGCCTGGCGTTCATCGTCCACGGCGCACTGACGGCGTGCGGCTCGGTCGCTCTCGAGGCCATGGAGATGCCGGGCACCGACGGCGGCTCCCCGGCCAATCCCCCGCCTCCGGGCAACGGCCTACCGGATGCCGGGCTCGTCTCGTCGTCAGATTCGGGGGCCGTCCACGGCTTCGACGCAGGACTCGACGGCGGCGCGGTACTCGACGGCGGCGTTGACGGTGGCGCGCTCGTGGACGCTGGCATCGATGCCGGAGTCTTCTCTGACGGCGGACTTCCCACCGACGGTGGCTCGCTCGCGGGAGTGCCGAAGACGTTTGGCGCCTGCAGCCTGTTTCCGAAGAACAACTACGTCTACCGCCACGTCACCGACCTGCCAGTCGCCGCCAACTCATCGGCCGTTCTCCAATACATCGCGGGCGTCAGCGCCGACGCGGGTCTGGCCCAGGGGGCCTCGGCGCTCGTCTACCAGGGGTCTCGCGGCGGCATTCCGTTCAACGTGGTGGACTCGTCGAAGCTCGCGGCGAGCGTGGTGGAGTACGAGCCCACGGGGCAGTTTCTCGTGCCGTACCAGAACCGGAAGTTCCCCATTCCTTCCCCGCGCCGCATCGAGGGTGAACCGAACGCCGACGGAGCGTGGGACCGGCACGTGCTCCTCGTCGATACCAACACGTGCATGCTGTACGAGCTGTTTCTCTACCGCACCGGCATCGGCTGGGATCTCAACTGGCACACCTTCGTCGACGGCTCGGCCACGTTCGACCTGAACTCCAACGCCTACAACAAGGACTACGTCTACGGCGGCGCCGAGGCGGCCGGGCTCCCCATGGTGCCGGCCATCTACACCTACGACGAAGTTCAGTCGGGTGAGGTTCGCCACGCCATCCGCGCGGCCTTCTCGATGGTGCGAAACACGTTCGTCTGGCCGGCGACCCACACCGACGGCCGCTCATCCGACGTCAACGCGCCGCCCATGGGAAGCCGCTTCCGACTGAAGGCCTCCTTTGACCTCTCGGTGCTCAAGCCCAACGCCCGGGTGATCGCCCGCGCACTTCAGGTGTACGGCCTGACCATGGCCGACACCAACGGCGGCGCGCTGGGCATCTGCGGCGAACCCGACCCGCGCTGGGACGACAGCGACCTCGCCACGCTCGGAAAAATCCACATGAGCGATCTCGAGCTGGTCGACACCAGCTCGCTGATGGTGAGCAGCAGCTCGATGGAGGCGCGCTTCCCGTAGGCCCCGCTACTTGAGGTTCAACTCGCGCAAGCGGCGGTACAGGTTCCGCTCGCTGATGCCCAGCAGGCGCGCCGCCATGGAGCGGTGGTTCCCGCAGATGGAAAGCACGTACTCGATGTGCTGCCGCTCGACGTCGGCCAGCGTGGGCACGTTGCGGGTGCCGTCCGACAGCGGCGTCCGCGGCTTGCGCGAGAACTCGGGCCCCAGGGCTTCGCGATCGATGCAGTCGCCTTCGACGAGAATCGTCGCGCGGTCGAGCACGTGGCGAAGCTGCCGGATGTTCCCCGGCCAGACGTAGTCACGCAGGGCCTGAATCGCGTCCTCGGTGATGCGGAGCTGCCGATCGCGTCGCATGTTCTCGCCGGCGAGGAGGTGGTGGACGAGGGCGTCAATCTCGTCTGCGCGCTCGCGCAGCGGCAACAGGTCGATCTGCACCGTGTTCAGCCGGAAGTAGAGGTCCTTCCTGAAGCGTCCGGCGGCGATCAACTCCTCGAGGTCGCGGTTGGTGGCGGCGATGAGGCGAATGTCCACGTGCGTCTCATTGGTGGAGCCAATGCGGCGAAACGAGGCGCTCTCCAGCACGCGCAGCAGGCCAGCCTGGACCATGGGGCTCACCTCGCCCACCTCGTCCAGAAACAAGGTGCCCCCGTCCGCCACCTCGAACAGTCCGTGCGAGGTCCGGTTGGCACCGGTGAAGGCCCCCTGCTCGTGCCCGAACAGCTCACTCTGCAACAGGCTCTCCTGAATGGCGCCGCAGTCGACCACCACGAACGGTTGATCGCGTCGGGGGCTCAACCGGTGAATGAGCGAGGCGACGACTTCCTTGCCGGTGCCGGTCTCACCGCGAATGAGCACCGTGGCGTCGCGGGCAGCCACGCGGGTGATGAGCTTGTACTGCGCCTCGAACCGCGGGCCGACGCCGAAGAAGTCGGGCGCCGAGCACCTCGGCGCCACGGCCTTGTCGAGGCGATCAAGCGCCGGCGGCGGCGGGTGCAAGGGCAGCTCCACCCGAACGCCCGGAGGTGGACGAAAGTCGCCAGACCAATGACCTGGTCGTTGGCTTCCCATGTCGCACCTCCTTCCGGGACGTCAGGGCGGCATCATCGCCTCCACCTCGAATGATGAGCCGCTTCCCACGCGCCGGTGTTGTGCGGCGTCAATGAAGTGGGTGGTGCTGCGTGGTAACGTGGAGTTGGAAACGTTCCCACGCGATGGCGGGGATCTCCGTCTCCTCCGACACCGCCTTGGCAGCAGCGGCGCGGGCCCGCAACAACGCCGCGGCCTTCATCACCCGGGCATGGCGACGCTCTTCCTCCTCAGCGCGGCGCATCAGCACCCCGCCAGCCACGAGCAGCGTCGTGAGACAAAACGTGAATGCGAGTGCGAGCCACATGGGGCACCTCCGGGCGGGGTCTACCGAGTGCCAGTGCAACGCACGCGCCCACCTCTGGGCTCACGAATTCTCACGCGTTGCTGCGCCGCAGATTCAGGGCCTCTGCCACGTTGTCATGCGCGACGCGTCACGCCGCGCTAACCACCAAGGACTCTTCTGGAAGGCCTGGGCACTGCCGTTTGCTGTAGGTCGCAGTGCGAGCAAGACCTTCAGCCGTTGACGTGAGCGGGCGGCGCGAGACCGCTTTCGCCTTGAGATGGTCTCAGGTCGGCGACGGATTTTTCGTCGAGGCCGCGAAGCGACCACCGAGCGTGCTGGTGGGCACGCGAGCGCGGAGCGACAAAGGCATCGGCGAAAAGACCAGGCCCAACGAGATCATGTCAGGGCGAAATCGGTCTAGCCGCTCATGCCGTCGATGACGATCACGTCGTCGCGGAGAATGCGCGGGTCGAGGCAGGTGCGCTCTTCCTCGGCCATGTCCGTGTACAGCTCCGCGACAAAGGCCCGCACGTCGTGAATGAACTTCTCCTCGTTAAGCTCGGGCTTGAGCATGCGGAGGCGCTCGATTTCGGCGCGCTGGTGCTTGTGATCTTCGTCCATGCCGGCGGTCGTCACCGGCCCCCACGCCGTCAGCTCGTGCAGCACGGGCTCCAGAATCCGCTCCTCGTGCGCGATGTGTTTGAGGAACGAGTCATAGAAGTGGTTGAGGCGCTCGGTGGCGTCGGCCCGCGCCTGCGCTTCACCCTTCGCCAGAGCGTCCAGCGTGTCTTCCACAAACCGCAGTCGCCGCCGCAGCTCGCCGTGTTCGTTGAGAATGATGCGTCGAATGTCGCTGTTGGTGAGCTTCATACGACCTCCCCGTGCTCGTTCTCGTCAGTGCCCCGCCCAGAGCGCTCCGGCGGCGGTGGTGGCTTCGTCCACCAGGGGTGACGGCCACAACCCCAGCCCCACCACGGCCAACAGGCAGACAGCGATGGCGACGCCCAGCGGGAGCCCCACACGGACTTTTTGAGGCGAGCTGCCTTCACTCATGAACGTCGAGCGGGCCACCATCAGGTAATAGAAGAGCCCCACCACGGCCAGGGCCACGCCGCTCAGCACCAGCCACTCCAGCCCAGCGCGCCACGCCGCCAGAAACACGAACAGCTTCGCCCAGACGCCCACCACGAACGGAATTCCGGCCAGGGAGAGCAGGAAGACGAGCAGCGCGGCGCCCAGCGCCGGGGCGCGGCGCGACAAGCCGCTCAAGACGTCGAGCGAGAAGCCCTCAGCCTGGGTCCCTGCCGCGTGGGCCACGAAGAACACGCCCAGGTTGGTGAAGACGTAGGTGGTGATGAAGAAGAGCATCATCGCCAGGCCCTGCGTGGTGTGCGCCACGAGGGCGATGAGCACGTACCCAATCTGCGCCACGCCCGAGAACCCCAGCAGGCGACGCACGTCGTGCTGCGGCAAGGCGAAGAAGTTTCCGATCAGCATGCTGGCCGCCGAGATGACACCCAGCGCCGGCGCCCACAGGCCCGCCTGCGCCCCCCACCCGGAGAGCAGCACCACCGAGAGCGCGGCGAGGCCACCGGCCTTCGGCGCCACGGAGAGGAACGCGACGAACGGCGTCGGGCCCCCCTGATAGGTGTCAGGAATCCACAGGTGGAACGGCGCCGCGCCCACCTTGAAGCCGAAGCCGCCAAGCACCATCAGCAGCCCGACAGAGAGGAGCGGAGAGACGACGACGTTGGCCGGGGCGGCGATGTGGGTCGTTCCGGTGAGACCGGTGACGAGCGCCACGCCGAACAGGGTGACCGCGGTGCTCGCGGCGCTGGTGACGAAGAGCTTGAGGCCCGCTTCCGCGGCGAGCCTGGGCTCCTTCGAGGGGCGCGGGTCATCATGCTTGGCCCAGGCGGCGAGCGCGGCGAGCGGCAACCCCATCAGCTCAAACGCCACGACCAGCAGAATCCAATCGCGGGCGCCGGGCAGCACCATCATCCCCACCAGACTGAAGAGGATGAGGACGTAGTACTCGGCCTGACGCCGCGGGGTGGCGGCCTCCAACCAGTCAATCGCGCCCAGGGTCCCCAGGGCTCCCGCCACCAGGAAGACGCGCTTGAAGAAGAGCGTCCACGCGTCGCCCACGTACGCGCCCCCGGGGGAGACGCCCGCCACGTCCACGGTCCAGGTGGCGATGAGCACGGAGAGCAGCCCCGCGGTGACGAAGTACCCCCAGACGCGGCCGGGCACCTTGAGCAACGAGTCGCCAAGCAGGACCAGGCCGGCCAACGCGGCCACCGCCAGGTCCAGCGCGAACAGATGCATCCACGCGCTCATGGGAGCCCCGCCTGCGCCAACAAGGGCAGCCGCTTGAGGAACTCGACGCTGGTCCCGTCGATGAAGTCGAGCAGCACCCGGGGCCAGAACCCGAACACCACCAGCGCCGTGCCGAGGACGATGGGCGCCAGCCACTCGGTGCGGTGCGCGTCGGTGAGGTGGGCGAACTCACCCTGCGGCGGCGGCCCCCAGAAGATGTTCTTGCAGGCCCGCAGCACGTAGACGGCGGTGATGAACGCGCCGAGCACACCCGGAATCGTCCACCAGGGCGAGGCGCTCTTCGCCGCGCCCAGGAACACCATGAACTCCGCCACGAACCCCGCGGTTCCGGGGAGGCCGAGCGACGAGAGGCAGGCGAGCGTGAAGAACGCCGCGATGGCCGGCATGTTGTGGGCAAAGCCGCCCATCTTCGCCACCGCGCGGGTGTGGGCTCGCTCGTAGACGAGGCCGACCAGGGCGAAGAACAGACCCGTCATGATGCCGTGCGCGAACATCTGGTACACCGCGCCGTTCCAGCCGGTGCCCGTCATGGTGGCCGCGCCAAGCATCACCACGCCCATGTGGCTGACCGACGAGTAGGCCACGATGTACTTGAGGTCGCTCTGGCTCGCCGCGCACCACGCGCCGTACAGAATGTTGATGACGGCTACCGTGCCCACCACCGGCGCCCATTGGGCGGCCGCATCAGGCGCCAGCACCATGCCGATGCGCATCACGCCGAAGGCGCCGAGCTTCATCAACACGCCGGCGTGGAGCATGGAGACCGCGGTGGGGGCCGAGGCGTGCCCGTCAGGCGACCAGGTGTGAAACGGGAAGACGCCGGCGAGCGTCCCGAACCCGAGCCAGACCAGCGGGAAGACGAGGTGCTGCGTGGCGAGGGGAAACTTCGTCGCCTGCAGGACCTGCAGGTCGAACGTTCGCGCGCCTGACGCGTTCCACAGCGCGAACATGGCGACCAGAATCGCGGCGGAGCCGACGAGCAACATCAGGGTCAGCTTCATCGCGGCGTACTCTTTGCCGCCCACCGCGAACCGCTTCCACGCGAAACCGAAGGGGCCCCTGGCCGGCACCACGTGGCTCGCGCCCCAGATGCCGATCAGCAGGTACATCGGGAGCACGGCGATTTCGTAGAAGAGGAAGAAGACGAAGAGGTCCTGCGAGACAAACACGCCGAAGACGCCGGAGACCAACACGAGCAGGAGAATGAAGAACTCCTTGTCGCGCTTCTCTACCGTCCAACTGGCGAACACGCCGGTGACGATGATGAGCCCGGTGAGCAACAGCAGCGCCACGCCCCACCCGTCCACCGCGAACTTGAGCGTGATGCCCAGCGAGGGCACGAGCGGGAAGCTCTCAGCCAACTGAAGGCCCCCCGGCGACTCGAAGTACGCCAGGGCCACCATCACCGAGCCGATGAGAGAGACGACGGAGCCTCCGAGGCTCACCACCCGTACGAGCGTTTTCTGCGACGCGGGGATGAGCAGGAGCAGCGCGGCCGCGACGGCCGGGGCCCCAACCACGATGGGGAGCAGGTGGCTCATCGAGAACCTCCGAACGCCACCAGGATGAGCACGCCCACCGCCACCGCCAGCACGTAGTCCTGAATGCGCCCCGTCTGCAGCCGCCGAACCCGCGCGCCACCTTCGAGGGTGCCGTACCCGAGCAGGTTGATGAGCCCGTCGATCACGTAGCGGTCAAACCAGGCCAGCACGTGCGCGAGGCCCATCAGGCCGACGCGGTAGCCGACCTCGAACCCGCGGTCGACCGCGCTGGCGTTGTCGAGGCGCGTGAGCAGCCCCGTCAGCGGCGCCGACTTTCCGCGGCCGTAGATGAGCGCGGCGGCCACCAGCCCCGCGAGGGCCATGGTGGAGGCCAGGGCGGGCGTGAGCCCAAAGTGCAGGTGGTACTCAGCGTGGGTGGACTCCGCGAGGAAACCGCCCAGGAACCCGGAGAGGAGCGCCGGCACGGCGAGGAGCACCAGCGGCAGCGTCATCGACCACCCGCCCTCGTGGGCGTGCGCCGCCTTCTCGGTGGCCTCGCCGAAGAACACCTTCAGCACCACCCGGCCCATGTAGAGCGCGGTGAGGAAGGCCGAGAAGAGGAGCATGGCGAAGGGCACCCAGGCAAACCGCCCCTCCAGCGCGCCCAGCACCAGGTCCTTGCTGAAGAAGCCGGCGAACCCCGGGACGCCCGCGAGTGAGAGGGCGCCAATCACGAACACCGCGGTGGTGAGCGGCAGCTTCTTTCGTAGCCCGCCCATGTCGTTCATGCTGTTGGAGTGCACGGCGTGAATGACGCTGCCGGCCGCGAGGAAGAGCAGCGCCTTGAAGAAGGCGTGCGTCCCCAGGTGGAAGAACCCGGCGAAGGCCGAACCCGCGCCCAGCGCCGCCACCATGTAGCCGAGCTGCGAACAGGTGGAGAACGCCAGCACCTTCTTGAGGTCCGTCTGGACCAGCGCCAGACCTGCCGCGAAGAGCGCCGTCACCGAGCCCACCCACAACATCACGTCGCGCGTCGCCGCGGCCTGCGCGAAGAGCGGGTCCGCACGCACCACCAGAAAGACGCCGGCCGCCACCATGGTCGCCGCGTGAAGAAGCGCGGAGACTGGCGTGGGGCCCTCCATCGCGTCGGGGAGCCAGATGTGGAGCGGGAACTGGGCGGACTTCCCCACCACGGCGAAGAAGAGCATCGCGGTCACGGCGACGGCGATGGGGGTGGTGACATTGGCGGTCCACGCGAAGGAGCCGCTGGCGACGAAGAGAATGAGCAGCCCGAAGAAGAAGCCCATGTCGGCGAACTTCGTCATCCAGAACGCCTTCACCGCGGCTTTGGCAGCCGAGGGCTTGGCGAAATAGAAACCGATCAGCAGGTAGCTGGAGAGGCCGACGAGCTCCCACCCCGCGAAGAGCTGCAGCAGGTTCGGGGCCACCACCAGCAGGTTCATGGCGAAGAGGAAGAGCGCGTGCTGGGTGAAGTACCGGCCGAACGCTTTCGGCGGCTCGCTCGCCATGTAGCCGAGCGAGAAGACCTGGACGCACAGCGCCACCACCGTCACCACCACCAACATGGGGGCGGAGACCCCGTCGATGAGCACGCCCACCTCGGCGATGGGGCGGCCGGCCTCCTGCAGCCAGGGGATGACCGCGCGCACATCCGCCGCGCCGGTGGTTCGCGACCACAGCAGTGACGCCGCCGCGACGGTCGACGCCACGGAGCCCGCCAGGGTCACCACGGCGGCAGGCATGCCGCGGTAGCGAACCCACGGGAGCACCACCAGCAGCGCCGCCGCAGCCAGGGGCGCGAAGAGAGCGACGAGGGCGAGCGCGAGCGGACTCATTCTTTGGCCTCGCTGGCGAGATCGAGCACGGTGTCTCCGTGCCGCCGGTACAACAGGAGCACCAACGCGAGCCCAATCGCGACCTCGGCCACGGTGATGGCGAGAGAGAACAGGACGAAGGTCTGCCCTGCCCCGGCCATGAAGTACCCAAACGCGGCGAACGCCAGGTTGGCGGCGTTCGCCATCAACTCAATCGCGAGCAGCATGGCCACCGCGTGCCGGCGGGTCAGCAGGCCGTAGAGGCCGACACAGAACATGGCGATGGCGAGGAGCAGGCAGGTCTGCATCGTCATGGCCGCACCTCCGTCGCCGCGGTCGGCAGCGGGAGCGCGCTCGGCTCTCGTCCCGTCTGTGGGTCCGGGTCGCGTCGGCGGGCGATCACCACCGCCCCCACAATCGCGGCCAGCAGGAGCAGCGACGCGGCTTCAAACGCGATCAGGTGCTCGCCCAGCAGCGACTTGCCGAGCTGCGCGGTCGAGCGAACGCTGGGCGCCGCCGTGGGCAGGTCGGTCTTCAGGGTGGCGAGCGCGAGGACGAGGAACAAGCCGCCCGAGACCAGCAGCCCACGCTCAGGGAAGACGTGCCCCGCGGGAACCTCGGCCCCCTCGTGTCGCCGGGTCACCATCACGCCGAAGATGAGCAGGGTGACGACGCCGCCGATGTACGTGAGCACCTGCACGCCGGCGAGGAAGGCTGCGCCCAGCATCGCGTAGATGACGGCCGTCCCCAGCAGGGTCAGCGCCAACCAGAGGACGGCGCGAATCATGTTCTCGCTCCGCACGGTGCACACGGCGGACACGAACGTCGCCAGCGCCACCAGGAGAAAGCCGCCCGACTCAATCATGATGCGTCGCCTCCCTCTTTCGCGCCGGTTCCGGCTGGAGCGGCCGCCGTCGGCGCGCTCGCGGGACCGGCGGCGGGCGCGGGAGCGCTCGCGACCGGCGCAACCGTGGTGGC
>CAZFXD010000002.1:0-54448 GCA_964522795.1 uncultured Myxococcaceae bacterium | reverse complement strand
GTTGTGGGGGGTTACCCGGCGGGTCCCCAGGGTGGCGTGCAAGCACCTGCACAGCCTGAGCATCGTCCTCCGGCGCGGGCGTCTGACCGTTGCCGCGGACCGTCAGGGCTCTCGGTGCCTCACCGGTGCGCGGGATGGGCTCGAGTCACCCTGGCCGTCGGAGACGGTCACGAATCGCTCGCAGTTCAATCTCGACGAGCTTGTCCTTCGGACGACCAACGAACGCCTTGACCTCAATCAGGTCATCGAGGGCCACCAGGCGGCAGGAGAAATCGCCCAGCACCACCTCGAGCGCGCGACTCGCCACTCGCTCGAAATCGCCGACAGGCGGCAGCGAGCCCAACAAGTCAATCCGTCCCAGCGTCGTCTCGAAGTAAAGGTTCTTGAAGGCGGCGAGTTGCTCCGCGGTTCGTTGAACAAGTGGCTTGCCTGCGGCCTGATAGAACCTCGGACTCAGGGCTCCGAGCGCGTTCAAAATACGGTGGCAGTTCTCAACTGTCAGCGGAGCCACCACGTCGAGATCCTTCGTCAGTTGTGACGAGCCATGAAGGTTGGACGCCACGCCGCCAACCAGGACGAACTCAACTTTCGCCTGAACCAGGGCCCGCAGGAGCGCGTCATTCTCTTGAGGCATGGAGCTTTTCCGTCGCCGCCTCGAGCGTCTTCGCGAAGCGCGTGAGCCGCACGGACTCACGGAACCGCTCCTCGAAGGTCATCGCCAGGTTGCTTTCAATCATCGAAACGTCAACGCCGAACTCAATCGCCTGGTCCCAATCGGGACCGTAGCTGGGGTGCCGACGCAACCACGGCCGTCGGTCGAAATCGTCATCCGCCATGGCTTCGTCATACCCCAGCCTCCGAACGAGGAGGAACCTCGGTCTCACTCCGGCGAATCGACCTTGTCGCAACAGCGCGCTACGGCAGCATCGAGATGCCGAGCAGCGCCACGATTGCGCCCGCGAACATCGTCACCAGCCCGAGCACGCCGTGCAGGCCCGCCCACCGCTTCTCACCGGCGAGCAACCGCCGCCCCAGCCACCACATGGCGGCGAACGCGGCGGCGCAGAGCAGGCCCAGCTTGCCGTGCGCCGAGGCGAAGGGTTGCCACCCGCGGAAGAGGACCGACGAGGCGGGCCCGCCCAGGGCGGCGCCCACCAGCACCGCCACCGCCCACGGCCCGAGGCGCGAGTGGCGCTTCAACGTGCCCGGCGGCGCCGGAGTTCCCACCAGGCGTTGGCGGCGCTGCGCGAGCCCCTGGCGGAGCAGCACAAACGCCAGCACCAGGCCGGCCGTCCCGATGGCCGGGTGAACCCAGGCCAGTAGCGATGGTTCCTTGATCGGCTCCACGGCGGAGCGTTTTACGTCTTTTTCTCAGGCTTCCAACCGGCTTTGCGACGCGTGGGCCCGACCTCGTGCTTCGCCGGCGGGAGCGATTTCAGAAACCGGTAGATGCTGCGCACGTCGTCGTCCGTCAGTCCGGCGAAGTTCTCCCACGGCATCTTGCTGCCCTTGAAGACGGGCCCCGCCTTGAAGCGCGCGACGAACTGCTCTTCGTCCCAGGTGGTGATGTGCCCCGTCTCTTTGTCCGGCGTGAGGTTGGGCGGAATAATCTCGTACTGCTCGTCGAGGTGGTCAGGTTCGGCCTCGGCCGCGCCCGAGAACTTCGGGCCGGTCGTCTGCATGGTCATCATGTCGAGCGGCGTGTGGCAGCCAGAGCAGACGGCCGGACCTTCGGCGAGGTAGCGGCCGCGCTCCACGCTCACGCCTCCGCCCGGCGGCACGTAGGCCGGCGCGACGAGCTCGCGGGGCTTCCAGTCCTTGAACAGCAGCTTCACGAACAGGCGATACTCTTCGGGCGGAATCACCTTCTTCACCGGAGGAATGGTTCGCAGGTACGAGATGATGGCGGTCAGGTCTTCGTCCGAGAACGACCCGGTGGCGAAGCTCATGAACCCGAGGAATTTTCCGTCTCGTCCTACCGAGTGCCGAATGGCGCGAGCAATCTCGCCGTCGCTCCACTTGCCGAGGCCGGTCTCGGGGTCCTGGGTGATGTTGCGCGAATAGAACTTCCCGAACATGGGAATGTCCCAGGTGTACCCGCCGGAGAAGTCGCTCTTGAACCCGATCTTCCGGTCCTCAAGTTTTCCTTCCTGGTGACACACCGAGCAGTGCGCCACGACGTTCACCAGGTACTCGCCCCGCTTGATGACTTCTTCGTCTTTGCTGGCGGTGATGTTGGGGAGCGGGGCGTTCGGCTGAACGTTCTTTTCGAACTGCGAGGTCAACATCGCGTTGTAGCCCACGCCCGCCACCACCAGGAGGACCAGCAGTCCTCCCACAATCTTCAAGACCAGCTTCATGTTCGGCCCCCGGAAAAGATGAGGCGCGGCTTTTGGCGCAGAGGAAAAACCGGGTCAACGCTAAACTCGGTGCGTGCGGCGATTTGCGACGGTGCTGGTGGGGTTGTGCTGCGCCTGCGCTCCGTCGAGCGAGGCGCTTGCTCCACCGGCCGTGAGTGTTGACGCCATCGTCGCGGGCGCGGCGGACACGGCGACCACCTCGGTCTTCCTGCTCGACCTCCGCTTCGACAACGGCGCCGCCGGCATCTGCAGCGCGGTCCTGGTGTCGCCCCGCGTGCTGCTGACCGCGGCGCACTGCGTGGAGCCCGTCTTGAAGAGCGCCACCAGCGTGACGGTCAAGGCCACCAACAAGGCGAACGACTCCTCGCTCAAGCTGTCTGACTTCACCGACGTGACGCAGGTCTCTCGCCACCCGCAGTGGAATCCCGCGGACAGCATGAGCCACTTCGACCTCGCGGCGCTGCTCCTCGCCGCCGCGCCCAGTGGGGTGACGGTGCCGGAGCTGGCGCGGGCGCTGCCGTCGAACTTTCTCGGGCAGCAGGTGCGCATCGTGGGGTACGGGCGCACCAGCGCCTCGGGCACGGACAACAGCGGCACCCGCCGGAGCGCGCAGGTGGCTGTCTCCGCGGTGGTGAGCGACGAGTTCGAGTTTGGAGACGCCGGCACGACCGGCATCTGTGGCGGCGATTCCGGAGGAGCGGCGTTCTGGAAGGGCAGCGACCAGCAGGAGCGCGTGGCCGGCATTCATTCACTGACGCGCTCGGCGCAGTGCGGCTCGGGAACGGACATTCGCGTCGACGCGCGCTTGCCCTTCATCGACGGGTTCATCGCCGCGAACGACCCGCCCTCGTGCAGCGGTGACGGGCGTTGTGCCTCGGGTTGCAGCACGGTCGACCCCGACTGCCCCACGGACTGCGGCGCCAACGGGGTGTGCTCCAAGGTGGCGTGCGCGACGCCGGACCCCGATTGCCCCAACGACTGCGGCGCCAACGGCGTGTGTTCCATCGCGGCGTGCCCCACGCCCGATCCCGACTGCGTGGACCACTGCCCCATGGACGGCGTCTGCAGCACCAGGAGCTGCGCCGTGGCGGACCCCGATTGCCTCACCGATGGCGACGTGTGCAGCGACGCCGCCGCCTGCCCCGGGCACCTCTGTCTGATTGACAAGAAAGGCTTCTCGTTCTGCTCTCGCGCCTGCGCGGCCGATGGCGATTGTGAGCGCGCGATGACGTGCCAATCGAACGAGTGCCGCGCCCCTCAGCCCCACGCCGGCTGCGCAGCCGCGGGGGGCCCCTTGCTCTCGGCCCTCGCGCTCTGGGCCTGGGGACGGGCGGTGCGCTCGAAGCGCGGCGCCTGACGATGGGCGGGGCCGGGCGACGGTGCCCCGACGCTGCTGGAACGCCAGGTTTCAACCCACCTCTGCTACCCTCTCCCGCCATGCTCGGTCGACTCGCTCGTGCGCTCTGGACCTCGCTGGCGTTGGGCGCCTGCGCCACGGGCTGTCAGTTCGACGCCGCGCCCGCCAAAGGCAAAGTCGTCATCTGTAGCGCGGAATCCCCGTCGTGCCCCTCGGGCATGGAGTGCAACACGGACGTGGGGGTGTGCGTGAAGAAGGGCTCGGTGGGGCTCAGCCCGATGCTCACCGCCACGCCGCGCCGCGCCGCCGTAAAGCTCGGCGATCACCTGTCCATCGACGTGCGCTCTTCGAAGCCGCTGGTCAAACCACCGGCCCTCTTCATCAACGTCGGGCTGCGCCGAAAAGACCTCACGCTCGAACTGGCGGCCGACGACAGCCAGGATTTCGTGTTCGGGATGGTCGCGACCAGTGCCGACCCCGAAGGGCTCTACGCGCTCTTCGTCGACGCCATCGACCGCGACGGCTTTCAGCTCAACGGCGCCAGCACCCAGGGGGTATTTGCGATCGACAACACGCCTCCGCGGGTTCTGCTCGACAGGAGCGCCATCGTTCCGCGCGTGGTGAAGCCAGGCGGTGTCATCAACGTCACCGCGGTGCTGAGCGAACCGGTCGCGCCCGGGGCGCAGTTCACCGGGCGGTTGCGAGGCACGAACGCCACCCTGGGGTCGTTCACCGCCGACCAGGAGACGGCCAACATCAACACCTACTCGGTCGTGATTCCGTTGGACGCACCCAACGGTGAGTGGGACGTCGCCCTTGACGCCATGACCGACCTGGCGGGAAACGCGGCGCTTCCCACGCAGACAGCGCTTGGCACCCTCTCGGTCGACAGCCTCGCCCCCACGATTGAGCCGTTCGGTTTGAGCGGGCGTCACTTTTCGACCCAGAGCGGCCACAGCACGGTCACCGTGCCCATCGGCGTCGATGGCGGCGCCGACACGGTGGAAGTGTGCTTCGCGTTTCGCTGTGTGTCGTTGGACGCGGGCGTGACGCAGGTCCAGTTCGACGTGCGAGACACCGACGCCGAAGGGCCCGCGACCATCGACCTCACCGCGGTAGACCTGGCCAGGAACAGCGCGCGGCACTCGGAGTCGGTGGTCCTCGACTTCACTCCCCCCGACATTCTGGGCGACCCTCTCATCGAACTCGTGCCACCCGCCGGGTGTCCGCTGGCCCAGGTGAGCGCGCTCACGACCGGCGCAAAACTCCGTGCGTTCTTCACTGTCAACGAACCGCTCGAGGCTCCGCCCACGGTCTGGCTGGCGGACGCGGGCCTCAGTCGAACGAACGACGCGGGAACCCAGTTTCGGTTCGAGTTGGTCGGAACCGACACGCTCCCGAACGGGCCACAGCTGATTTCTGTTCGCGCCGTTGACGTGGTGGGCAACGCGCGCACGACCACGCTGCACGCCGAAGGCAGCCCTTCGCCCCTCGCGGTGCCCATCGACACCGTGGCGCCCGTGATTCCCTCGGCCGCGAGGTTGAGTGAGGCACTGGTGACGCGCATTCCATGGGGCTCAAACGCCACACAGGGGGCGACCAGTCTGGCCGTGTGGGCGGACGCGGGTGTGTTCGAACCCGGAGCGACGCTGTTCTTCTACGACGCCGCCAACACCAACACGGCGGAGTTTCTCGGCACGGCCGTCGCCACCTCGAGCGGCGCCGTGGCCCAGACCAAATTGCGGCCCACCGATCTCCTCACGGTCTACGCCACGCAATTCGACGCTGCCTGCAACCGCGACAGCACCCTGGCGACCGGCTTTACGCACGGCGAGTGGGTGGCGACGGTCGGCAAGCGAAAGTTGGGAAACCCCCGCTCCAACCCGAACGAACTTCGCACCGCGATTTCGGAGACGCTGCGTGAGCGGCTGGGCAGCCTCCCCCGGGAAGTCGTCGACGCGGGAGAACTCAACGACGGCGCGCGGGTGTTGAGTTCGGGCAACTACGTAGTGATGGAGCCAGCGGGAGCCCACATCGACGCGTTCGATTGGTCATCGCTCGAAGTGTGGGACCCGTACGACAAGGAGCTGGTCCTGCTCCCGAGACTGGACAACGTACCGCCCACGGCATTCATCGGCAGCTGGACCGGGTCTCAACTTCAATCGCATCTGATTCCGGCGAGTGAGTTTCCGAGAATCGCCACGGCTTCGTTCCAGGGGTATTTCGACCGAACGCTGCAGCGAACCGTCTTCTTGAATCAGAACAACCGGAGCGAATTCGACGTCCTCACGTGGAACGGTGTTCGCCTCCAGGTGTTGCCCACCACCAACTCGCCGCCGTCTCGAGGCGGGGCGGGCCTCGCATGGGACGGGGTCAACCAGGTGGCCCTGCTGTTCGGTGGCGTGGGTACCCAACCTTTGAACGACACCTGGGTGTTCAACGGGAGTTCGTGGACCCAGCGGTCACCGATGACCTCACCCTCGCCCCGCGCAGGACACGCCATGGTGTGGGACCCACAGCGAAACAAGGTCGTTCTCTTCGGAGGCGGAGATCTCGTGGCCGCCCCACTTGACGACACCTGGGAATGGAACGGCACCAACTGGCAGGAACTCGCGGTAGGGAGCACCCGACCTCCCGGACGCGGCGTTCCCGTTCTGACCTTTGATTCGTTTCGAAATCGAATCGTGCTGGCGGGAGGCGCCGTTCAGCGCAACGGCTTCTGGGTTGACTCCGAGGATACGTGGGAGCTGTCGGGCACCACCTGGACTCGCGTGGCCAGCGGTTTCTCCGCGCCGTATTGCCCGACGGTACCGGGGGTCACCAGCATTCAAGCGTGGAGTCCGACCACTGGAGACTTCGACGAGGTCCGCAAGAAGACCGTGCTCATTTGCAGTCAGCTCGTCTGGGAGTGGGACGGAAACACCTGGGAGTACCACGGCACACTTCGCGGCCGTGACACGCTGACCACCGAGACGCAGATGTCAGCGTACGATTTCACCAATCAGAGACTGCTCAGCGTGCCGGAAAACGGAAAAGAGCTGTTCGCGCGCGGAAAAGAAATTGGCCATCTGAACAACGCCGGGACGCCCCCACGCATACGCTGCCTCACGTGGGCCGGCCCGTTGGGCCTGGTCGCTTTGTACCGCGACGATTCGAACGGCAATGCGGGGACCGGAGCATGGAACGGCACGAATTGGACGTCGACCCCGGTTCCGTTTCAGGTGCGCGATCGCTGTTCGCTCGCGTACGACCGCGTTCGAAACCGCGTGGTGATGTACCTCTCCGGCAACCAACAGACCTGGGAATGGGATGGAGCGTCGTGGGCGATGCCGACGCTGAGCGGCCCGGCACCACGAGATCGCTACGGAGAACCGCTCCTGCACTACGACACGGTGAAGCATGTGGTGGTGATGTTCTCCGGTGGCGGGGACGATACCAGCCCATCGAGCAACGACGTCTGGGAGTGGGACGGGTCCACCTGGACCGAGCGGTTGACCACCAACGCGCCGGTGAACATGACCTCGGCCGACAAGCAGGGCGCGTTCGACGAGAACCGTGGCGTCTACGTCTTGATGGCACGACATCGCGCGGGCTACCTGCCGCACCTGTATGAATTGAACGACACGGTGTGGACCGAGGTCACGCCCTGGGTGAGCAACGCTTTTCCGATGGGCGGCAACCTCGCCTACGACACACGTCTGAAGTTGGTGCGGTGGCACCCCTACCCGGGCGAAGCGCTCAGCTTCGGGTGGGGCGCAGACGGCCTTCACCGCCTTCGAAGCTCGCGCTTCCAACCTCCGTCCTTCAACGCCGTGGTGAGCTACGACCCGGATCGCGACCGCGTGGTGTTGTTTGGTGAAGGTGAGACCTGGGAATGGGACCGAACCACCTGGGTCAACAAGACGGACTGGACGTTGCCCACGCCAGCCGACCGCGCCTTTCACGCGATGGCGTACGACCCGGTCGGTCACCGCACGCTGCTCACGGGGGGCGGGCCAACGCAGCGAATCTGGGGCAACGAGTACGACACCGTGTTTGACGACACCTGGTCCTGGAACGGTACGGCGTGGACGCGGCTCACCAGCGCGGGAAGCACGGCAAGCGCACGACTGGGGCCGAACATCGTCTGGAACAGCGACGACAACGCGCTGGTCATGGTGGGGGGAGCGAATGACGCCGGCATTCCCGCGGTGAAATGGAACGGAGCGAGCTGGGTGTCGGCTGGAACAGTGCCGCCACAGGTCGCTACGTCTTCGAATATGGCCGGCGCGTACAACGAGTCGACGCACGAACACTGGTTGATCAGCGGGTACCATTTCACGAACGGTACGTCGCAGAGCTGCTCCAACGTGTATGGCGCGATCAGCGCCGGCGCATGGGCGGATCACACCAGCCCGTATTCGAATTTTGGCCCATGCATCACGTTGCCGGCAGTGGTGTACGACGCCGACCGGAAGAAAGTCGTCGTTCCGGTAGGAGCGCTTGACGACGGCGAAGGCACGCAGTGGTGGGCGGAGATGGGCGACTCCTACACGCTGCTGGCCCCCATTCTCGGCCTTCCTGCGCACTACCTGTCGGTCGCAGGTTTCATTGGTTTTCCCGGCGTGGGGAATTCGTACACGGTCGATCGCGCGCGCGGGTCGTACCTGAGCTACCAATCGCCCGGCGCGATCACCGACTACGGCTCGCCCCCGGCCGTCGTTCCAGTTCACGAGTTCTCGGTCGACGGAACGGCGGCCGTGCTTCCGGCAGGAGCCACGGTGAACCGAATCGACGTCGAGTTCTGGAGCGGCGCTTCAGGCGTCGGGAGTTCGGGCGCCAACGTGCAGCAGTGGAACGGCGTGGCCTGGAGCACCGCCAGCAGCAACACCGCCACCGATACCTCGCCGGGCCAGCTGACGATGAACTTCACCAGCCCGCCGGCGGTCGACGCGCAGTGGAAGCGGCAGCCGATGGTGTTTCGGGTCGCTCCGCGCAGTCCGAACGCGCCGCAGCTCCCGGTAAAACTGGCCACGGACTCCGTGGAAGTCCGCGTGCGCTACACGCTGCCCTGACAGCACGCGCCGCGACCGGGGAGGACGGTCGAGCGCCCGTCGTTCGCCGCGCCGCCCGCGACACAGCGCCTTCGAATGGGACCGGGGGTCACGGCGGCCGAGCAACGACTGGAACATCCGCCGCCGCTCGACGACGTCACGCTCACCGAACTCGACGCGCTCACGTCGCGGCGGGAGCGCTCGTGCGATAGCACCCGTTCCCGCGCTCGAGCGAGTTCACTCGCCCGTCCTCAGAGACGAAGCCACGTCACGTCAGTGAATGGAGGCGCCTCGGTGCACGGCTCCGGTCAAGCCGGTAGCTGCCGCGACGTCGGCCGGCAGCGCGCGACCGGGCAAGAGGTACGCCTGGCTGTCGGTGCGCAACGTGAAGTCGAGGCCCGCCCGACTGACGAAGGGGTCACCGGTGCCGACCACCTGGACCGTGTTGTTCTCCCAGTTCTGACCAGACACGGTGCGGAGAGCGGAGGTGGTCTTGATCGCGTCGGTGTCGCCCCACATGTACAGGTTCTGGTTGGTGAGCGTGTAGTAGATGTTGTTGTCGAGCACGGAGAAGTACTCGTTCGATTGGGTGTTCGGCGCCACGTTGCTCCCGTCGGCGAAGTTCATCAGTCGGGCACCGGTCGGCTGCTGCGCCACGATGAGGTTGTTCGCGAACTCGACGTTGTTGGTGTTCGGTCCCAGGTCGACGCGCGGGTTGACGTACGGCCAGGTCGCGCCCTTGTCCGGGGCCACGCGCTTGTCGTCCCAGAGCCAGATGGCCTGCACGTTCGGGCCGGGCGTGTTGACGACGGTGTTGTTGTAGACCTTGGTGTTGGCGGCGCACACGGTGATGCCGCTTCCCTGATTGTTGTACACGAGGTTGTTGGCGATGATTCCGGTGTTGGAGATTTCGTAGAAGAGGCCGTGACCGCCGTTGTTGCGGGAGATGTTGCCGACGATCACCCCCTTCGAGCAGTCCATGTCGCACCAGAACCCCGGCGCCTTCCCCAGCGTGTTCTCGAACACATTGCGGCGCGTGACGAAGCCGGTCATGTGGCAGAGCTTCACCGCCGCGGCACCACACGACGCGGTGCACTTGGTGTCCGCCTGGCCGGCGTTGTTGCCGTTGAAGACGTTGTCTTCGATCAGCATCGCGTTCGGGACCCCCGGGTTGGAGTTGGCGAAGCCGTTACCCTGCAGCGGCGTGTAGTGATTGAACGCGAACACTGACCTGGTCACTGCCGTGCTGGTCTTGGGGCCCGAGATCGAAAGCGCGACGCCGGCGTTCTCCGTAAAGACGCTGTTCTCGACGGTCAGGCTCCCGGCATTCAGCGTGCTCGCTCCGCCGAGGCCGGCGAAGATGACGCTGGCTCCGAGTATCGACGAAGCGAATCGCCGAAAGCCCACGCCTTTCACGCCGAAGTCGTACGCCCCACCGAACACCAGCAAGTCTGCGCGGGTCGCGAGCGCGATGGGGTTGGTCGACGGGTTCTCGCTCACGTAGATCTTCTTGGCGTACCAGTCGTAATAGAACGACTTCGAGCCGGCCGTGACCTCTGCGAGCGTTCCCTTCTGGGTGAGCTGTTCGTCGTTGATGAATGCCAACTGCGGGTCGCCAGCCACGGGGTGGGCCGGGTCAGCGATGCTGTCAGCGTAGGAGCACGGTGAGTTCTGGGTGAGCTGTGGCGACACCGGTGAGAGCCCGTTGACCGGTACGTCGTAGGTGCCACCACAGAATTGCGGCGTCGACCAATCGCGAACCCACACTGAGCCCGCCGGCGCCCAGCCCGTGGTGATCAGGTCGGTTCCATCGAACCACGGTTTTTCACCTGGGTAGGCCTGCAAGGTGACCGACTTGTTGATGTGCCTCACCGTCCCGTCGGCGTTGCTGTAGCGGTCTCTGTACACCCCCCCGCGCAGCACGATGGTTCCCCCGGCAGCGGGCACCAGCGCGACGGCCCGGTTCAACGTCTTCACAGGGGCGCTTTGCGTGCCGGCGTTCGCATCGTTGCCCGTGGGCGACATGAAGATGGCACCGGCGGGGACGGGGTAGTTGTTGGCCGGAATGGTCTTGCCGCTGGAGTCGAGTCCAGTGGCAAACAGCACACTGCCTCCGCCTCCGGAACCGCCGGAACCTCCGCCCGTCGAACCGCCCGAGCCGCCTCCGACAGCGCCGCCACCCGAGCCGCCTCCGACAGCGCCGCCACCCGAACCACCTCCGACAGCGCCGCCGCCCGAGCCACCTCCGACAGCACCGCCGCCCGAGCCACCTCCGACAGCGCCGCCACCCGAACCGCCTCCGACAGCGCCTCCACCCGAGCCACCGCCGACAGCGCCTCCACCCGAGCCACCGCCGACAGCGCCGCCGCCCGAGCCACCTCCAACAGCGCCGCCACCCGAACCACCTCCGACATTGCCGCCACCGGAGCCCGCATCTGAACCCGCCATTCCTCCGGAGCCGCCGGTCCCAGCGTCCACGCCCGGCTGACAGAGTGCAGGGTTGATTCGGCAGCGGCGCCGAAGCTCGCTGTTGGCGGCGTCTGCGGACTCCTCATCAATGCTCGCCATGCTTCCGTCGCAGGCCGCAAGCGCCAGGAGTGCGGCGAAGAAGCCGGGCCGGATGAGCGCTTGGCGACCTGACGGTATGAAGCGGAAGGGGGAACCTGCGGCGAGGCAACGGACCTGCAGTCGACGACCCACGGGGTGAGGGTTCATACGACGTCCCACTGCACGTGAGAGGCCAGAGCGGCTCACCACGCATTTTGAGCGGTTGCCGCTTTTTTGGGACGCCGGGTGGACCTCGCTGCCACATGCGGGTGGCGCCTTGGGCCATGGGAATGTCGTTGCCTACAGACAGCAAGCATCGAGCAAACCTGTCCGGCACTCGCCTCTGTGACAGGCGGGGCCGTGCTACGGTGCCCCGCGCGGCCGGCGAGAGGTTGGGAACATGAAACGCATCGGGTTCGGCGCGCTGCTCACACTCTGCTCGGGCTGCTACACCACCCACGTCGTCTCGCGCGCCGAGTTGGCCGCGCTGGACGGGTTCAACACCGCCCAGCCCGCGGAGAACGTCGAGGTGCTGGTCGGCGACACCCCCGAAGGCGCGACCATTCCGCTGGTGCGAACCACCTCGCCGACGCCCCGGAAGTTCTCCCTGCTCACGGGGAGCGATGCGCAGTTCGACTTTGGCTCGGCCACCGAATTGACGTTCGTTCCAGTGACCGGGTTCACGCTCGCCCGAAAGTTCACCTCGCTCTCGGTCAACGCAGACGAGATTTCTGGCACCACCGTGGCGGGCGAACCGTTCGCCATCGCCGCGAGCGACCTGGAGCGCGTGGAAGTCAGTCGCTACAGCCGGGGCAAGACCATCGCGCTCGTCAGCAGCCTGGTGGGCGGAGGGACGGTGCTTGCGGGCTTGTTCATCTGGGTCGCCATTGAACTGCTCAGCCCGCACTACGCCTACTGACCCTGCGCCGCCGGCGACGGACCGCAATTCCAGAACCTCGGCGCACCTCGCCCCCGGGAGAGTCAAAGCCCCCCGATGAGACGGGCCGCACCGACCTGCCGGCGCTACGTCAGCAGGTCAGTGAAGGGATTCGACGCCAGGCTGGAGTCGCCAAAGCTGGGGGTCGGCACGCCCATCGCTGTGGCGAGCGTGGTGAGCATTCGGCCGTGCGGCTGACCGTTCATGCTCCGAGGCGCGCCAAGTTTCAGCGCGCCGGCGCAGCTTCCGGCCAGCAGATAGGGGTGATCAGTCCGCTGGTGTTTCGAGCCGTCGGCCTGTTCGTGGCACCAGACCACCACGGTGTTGTCGAGCGCGGAGGCTGTGCCTTCCTTTATCAACTCCAATCTATCGAGCAGGTACTTGAGCTGCGTGGCGTACCAGGTGTCGATTCTGGTCAACCATTCCTTCTGGTCGGCCGCCGTGATGCCGTTGAGCGAAGCGTGAGAAATCTCGTGGTGCCCATTCGCCACGCTCGCCCAGGCGTGCGTGATGTTGGAGGAACCTGCGCCCCACTGGAGCGTAAAGACTCGCGAGAGGTCGCAGCCGATCGCGGCGGCGATGATGTCCATCTGGCGCTTGCCGACCTCGGGAAAATTCGCATCGGCCTTGTAGTCGAGCGCTCCGCCCGGCGTCGGCGCCTTGCACGTCGCACCGGGGACCATCGAGTTCTGCAGTTCGCGCTCGAGTTCGCGCAGCCCTTCCAGGTGTGCATCAAGCGCTGCGCGTTCCGGCGTGCCCACGGTGCAGCGCAACGCGTTGAGGTCAGCGCGCGCCGTATCGAGAATTGACTGGCGTTCTTGACGCTGCAGGTCCGCCTGCGCCGGAGGGACGACCAGCGTGCTGAAGTACGTGTTGAAGGCCGCGGCCGGGTCGTTGACCGGCGCCACCGGCGCGCCCGGACCCGTGAAGCTGATGCGGTCCATGTAGCCAGACAGACTCTTCACGCCGAGGTGAATGGATTTGTACTTCGTCTTACCCACCAGCGCGGTCGCAATATGTTGATCAATGCTGGGCCCTCCAGCGAGGTAACTCGACTCGCCCGCGCCGCCGTCCTTGCTCGTCGGTTGAATGGCGGTGAGCATGTTGAAGTAGTCGGGGATGTGGTCTTTCGGAATCGGCGTCTTGAGCGCGCTCTTCAGATCGACCCCGCGAATCACCTGCAGCCGGGGTTTGTGGGCCGCGAGCGGCGCCAGAATTCGCCGATAGGCGCCCGACGCGTCCGGAAAGAACTCGTCCATCACTGTGCCGTTTGGCGTGGTGAAGAAGACGATGCGCTTTACGGGGGACGTCTGTGCCTCAGCGCGCAGCGTCGACAGAAACGGCGCGCACAACGCCCCCAGCCCCAGGAACCGCGAGAAGTCTCGTCGCGACCAACGTGCCTTCTTCATGGGCAGCTCCCCAGCGTCGGCGCCACGACGTGCCGAAACGCATGACTCCGGGCGATCGAGATGAACAGCCCTGGCAACGAGTCGTCCGTGGCGAAGGCGTACGAGAGGTGAGAGGCCGCGCAAGCGTCGGCCGCCTCCTCACCTCGCCCGAGCGCGAACACCAGCGCCTGTCGCGCGGCGCACGCCTTCACTTCAGGGCTGTGGCCAAGGCGCTCCGCCAGCGCGGTCAGCCCCACGAACGGTCCGGAGGCACTTCCCGCGAAGACCACCTCACCGGACTCATTGACGGGCTTTCCTGCTTCGGTTTCGCGGCGCCGGCCGATGCCGTCGTAACCCTCCATGCCGAGTCCGATGGGGTCCATCAGTTGATGGCAACCTGAACACCCGGGTTGGCTGGCGTGCGCGTTAAACAGCTCGCGCACCGTCTTGGTGGGGTCCGGCACTGGCGGTGTGATGCCCTCGGGCGGAGCAGGCAGGTGGCCGCACAGCAACCGCTCGCGCACGAACTTGCCGCGATGGACGGGTGACGTGCTGCTCTGGGTGGCATGCACCGCGAGAAAGGACCCGTGAGAAAGAATGCCTTTGCGCTGCGATGCATTGAGTGACGTCTTCCTGGCGGTCGCGCTGAAGGTTCCGACCAGGCCGTACAGCGCTGCGGTATCGCTGTTCACGAACGACTCCGAAGAGGTGAGCACCGTGCTGAGCCGGCCGTCTCCGACGAAGAACACGTCTTCAATGAAGCGCTCGGTCTCATCCGCCATCGCGGCGCGAAGCGCAGGCGTGAACGCGGGGAAGACCACCGCGTCCTTGGAAATGTCTTCAAGGCCCGGTCGACCCGGGGGACCATCGATTTCAAACCACTGCCGGACGAATGCTTTCACCCGGGTGCGAGCGCCGGGGACTTTCAACAGTCGCCGCGCGTGCTGTTCGAGGGTGGCGTCCTGGGTGATGGCGCCGGTGTCTGCCGCGGCGGCGAGCAGGTCATCCGGCGGTGCTCCGGTCAGAAAGTACGACAGGCGCTCAGCCAATTCGTGAGGCGTGAGCAGGAGCGCCGCGCCGCCGGCGGGCGTGCCACGGACGACGTGGTAGAGGAAGTTCGGGGACTGCAACAAGCCCGACAGCACGACGCGAATGCCGCCCGCGTGGTCGTAGCTGAGGAGTGGCGAACGGGCTTTGGCGTAGAGCGCTTCAAACGTGGCCCGCTCGGGCGCTGTGAGCGGCCGACGAAAGAGCTTTCGCCCGATGTCGCGCACGAAGTTTGCGGCGCAGGTGGCCTGGGCCGTTCCCGCGGCGCATGGGGCGAGCGCGTTCAGCCTCGTGGTGCTGACACGTTGGGCGATGTGCTCAGCGGCCTCCCGGTACTCGCGAATGTGTTGTGGCGAGGCGGCCTCAACGACGTTGGTGCGAAACGGTGAATCGGTCGGCAGCGCGTCTCGGGAAAAGTTCGAGGCTTCGCTGGTGGTGTCGCCGAGGACGTCGCGAATGGTGTTGTCGTACTCGGCGTGGGTCAGACGCCGAAACGCCGATGAGCCGGCTTGCGTCGCGACGCACGTCGGGGGGACCAACGCCGCGGGTGTCCCCCCTCCAGCGCCTTCGCTGTTGCCGCCGCCCGAGCCGGAGGGGCCCGCGGTGCCGGCACCACCTCCAGTTGAACCTGCCCCCGGGGACCCGTTCGCGCCGCCGGCGGAAGGTACAGCGTCGGAGCCGGGCCCGGTTTCAGGGTTTGGACCGGGGTCACGAAAGTCACCCGCGCAGTTCAGCGCGACAACCGCCAGTCCGAGTGAGAGCGAACGGAGCATGCCCGGCCTTATGCAACGCGTCGGCCAGTCGCTGCGGCGCACGCATCCTGTGAATATTCAAGGAGCCGGGTGCAGTGGCGCGCGGCAACGCCCTCAACCTGTCAACGCGATTCAACCCGCAGTTGACGAACCGGAACCCGCGGCCCGTGCCGCGCGCGATTCGAAAGGCACGAGCCTGATTCGGGTCTACGGACCGCAGCTCGGGAAACTCGGCGTGGCCCCGCACCGTGGCGAGTCAAAACCGCCGGTGATGCCATCGGGCCCGAAGAGCAGCGTCAGCTTCCCCTTGATGCGGGTGCTGGTGACGGACTCCACGGTCACCGTGCCCGAGGTGGCGATGTTCTGCGTCCCCAGCGTCACCTGGCCCGTCGCGGGGCAGGTCCGCCATTCAAAGTTCACCGCGTGCGCGAAGTTCTTGCAGGCGGGCGCGGAGAGGCAGGTGCCCAGCGCGCTCGCGCCTCCCGCCACTTCGTACGTGCCCGGCGTGAGGTCTTGGAGGGTGCTGGTCGAATTAGGGAGCAGCACCAGCCACAGTGACCTGGCTCCCGCGGGAACTGCGCCGCTGGAAAGCACCCCGCACAGGCCTTTCTGATCATGCAGCGCGATGATGGGCAGGACCCGCTGCTCTGTGGGCGACACCCACACGTTGCCGGAAAACGCCTGAGCGTCGACGGGCGCGAACACCAGCCGCCCGCTGCCGCCGTCGAGGCTCGTGCCGTCGGACTCGCAGCTCGAGGTGGCCACCCCGAACGTGACGGCAGCGACAGCGGCGAGTCGGGCGGTCCGCATCTGGGCGAGACCGTACACGATTACTTCCAGGCCTGAAGCCTCCACGGCGTGTACGAAAGGCGCGCGTCGGGCGTGTGGAGAAGCGAGCGCAGGTGCGCGGCGGAGATTTCAATCTCGCGGTGCAGGGCGGGGAGCGCTTCCTCCACGCTCTCGAAAATTTCGGCGAACTCCCGCACGAACGCCGCGAAGAACCCCGGGTCGCTCGCCTCCCCCACGTGCTTGAGCTCGGTCGAGCGCACCCGTCCAAAGCCGGCCTCCCCTGCCAGCGACTCAAGGCGAGGCCCGATGAACGGGTCTCCCCCTCGCGCTGTCTGTGCGTCGTTGAGCGCGGCCCACACCCGCTTCAATTCCGGCCGCTCCGGACGCACCGCCAGCGACGCGTTGTTCACCTCCGTGAAGAGCGCGAAGCCGCCGGAGCGAAGCACCCGCCGAACCTCCCTCAGCACCGCCACCGGCGACGCCACGTGCTCGAGCAGCCAGCTCGCGTGCACCACGTCGAATGTGTCGTGAGGAAACGGCAAGGCGGTGCCGTCAGCGCGGCAGAGGACGAGCCGTTCGGGCCGCCGCGCCGCGACCTGCAGCTGGGACTCCGAGAGATCGACGCCAGTCACGGCCACCCCGGGGTACCGGCGGAGGAGCCCAGCCGCCATCGCGCCGGTCCCGCACCCCAGGTCCAACACCCGCGAGCCGGCGGGCACGTCGACGCCCGCGAAAATCCACGGCGCGCAGAAGGCGGCCTGGGTTTCCAGGCGGGTCACCTCGCGCTCGTCTGTCGACCCGTGAATGTAGCGCTGCGGCGACGTCATGCGCCTTCTGCGTCGCTCACGATGCCGTGCTTCCGGAACAGCTTTCGCAGGTGCACGCGGTCGATGCCCGCCTCGCGCGACGCGCGGGAGATGTTGCCCTCGCACGCCCGGTACAGCTCGACCAGGTAGTCCTTCTCAAACGCGTTCACCAACTCCTCTTTGGCTTCCTTGAAGGGCACGCGAGCGCTGAGCTTCACCTCACCGGCCTTCTGCATCTGCACGTCGCCGAAGCTCACCACCCGCTCCACCGCGTTGCGGAGCTCGCGCACGTTGCCGGGCCACCGGTAGGCCTTCAGCTTCTCGCGCGTCGCGCTGGAGACCAGCGCGGGCGACAGCCCCATCTTGAGCAACATCTCATCGACGAGCAGCGAGACGTCTTCGATGCGCTCCCGCAGCGGGGGCAACTCGACCGTCACCACCGCCAGGCGGAAGTACAGGTCTTCGCGGAATCGACCGGCCTTCACTTCGGCTTCGAGGTCTTTGTGCGTGGCAGCCACGATGCGCACGTCGACCGGGCGAAAGGCATCGCCGCCCACGGGCTTGATCTCTTTTCGCTCCAGCACCCGAAGCAGGCGCGGCTGCAGGTCCATCGGGACTTCGGCCACCTCGTCCAGAAAGAGCGTGCCGTGGTCGGCCTGCTCAAACACCCCCAGCCGATCGGCGGTCGCGCCGGTGAACGACCCCTTGCGATGCCCAAACAGGTCCGACTCCACGAGCTCGCGCGAGACGCCGGCCAGGTCACACACCACGAACGGCTTGTCCGCCCGGGGCCCCTGGGTGTGAATGGCGCGCGCGCACAGCTCCTTCCCGCTGCCGGTCTCGCCACGAATGAGGACCGGCGCCTCGTTCTTGGACAGCTTCTCCAGTTGGCCAAAGAGCACGTGCATGGCGGGGCTCTTGCCCAGCAGGTCCCCGAACCGGTCGCCCCGCTCTTTGGCCGACGAGTCGTCGCCCAGCGGCACCACCTTCAGCGCCGAACGCCCGATGCGAATGGTGGTGCCCGCCTTCGCCTCCACCACAGTGAAGCGCGCGCCCTCCACGAATGAGCCGTTGGTCGACTTGTTGTCCGAAATCTTCAGGGCGGCCGGCAGCGCACTGACCGTGAGGTGCACCCGCGAAATCGCGCCGTCGGGGAGCGAGAGCTCACAGGCCTCATCTTTTCCCACCTGGTAGGTGCCGGCACCCACCTTGAGCTCGCGCCCAAAACCCGGCCCCGCCACCACCACCAGCTTCAAGGCCTGCGGCCGCTCCGCGGAGGGCGTCAGGGGCTCGGTACCTCGAGGGAAGAGTTCGTCGTTGGACATGTCGTTACGGCGCGGCGAGCGCCACGCGGAGCTCCTGGACCCGACCCGAGGTGAGCGTCACCACGTCGGTGCGTTCGGCCCAGGGCGCCGCCAACTGGCCGCCCAGGGTCGCGCGCACGGTCACCGACAGCGGCGTCGTGAGCGCGTCTTTCTTCGGCTCGTCGAATGAGACGCTGACCGGGAACGCGGTCGACGCCGAGAGCGGGAAGGACTCTTCGAACGCCACCGCTCCGCCCGGGCCGCGAAGAATCTTCACCACCAGCCCGTCGCACTGACTGGGGACGAGGAGCGGCGCCTCCACGGTCAACCACAACCCGGCAGCGGGGCCGCACGAGCTGAACGCCAGCATCGCCGCGACCATGAGCGCGCGCCTCATTTGAGGCTCCGGCGCCCGAGCGTTCCGGAAGGAACGGCGGGGTTGGTGACCAGCACCACCGTCGTCACCGCACCGGCGGTCACCACCGCCGCGGCCGCGCCCACCACCCACCACCAGGCGCTCGAGGAGCTCCCCGCAGTCAGCTCCGCCGCGGGCGTCACGGGGCCCGCGTTCGGCTCCGGCGAGGGCGTGAGCGTGAGCGGTTCGCTGGCCCCGGGGACGGAGGCCGGGCCCGCGCGCCGCGCCGCTTCGAGCAGCCCAGCCAGCTTGGGGCTGGCGTCAGCCGGGGTGCGGTAGTCGGGCTTGAGCGCCAAGAGCCCGCGAAAGGCCTCAATGGCCGCAGGAGACTTCCCGAACGCAGCGTGGGTCATCGCCATCAGCTCATACGCCCGGGCGCGGTCCTCCCGGTTGAGCGGGCGGGTGAGCGCGGTGGCGAGGTGGGGCAAGACGTCTTCGTACTGGCCCAGCGCCCACGCCTCGTCGGCCGCGCGCACTTCGGCATCGCTCGCGCCGAGCAGCGCCACCGCCAGGAGGGAGAGGACGGTCATCGCCCCCATGCTACACCTAAGGCCACGGGTGCCACGCGTGTGTTACGCCTGCCTTCATGGCCGCGCCGGTTCCCTTCGGTCGATACCTGCTGCTGGAGCGCATCGCGCTCGGGGGCATGGCCGAGCTGCACCTGGCCAAAGTGCAGGGCGCAGCCGGGTTCGAGCGAACGTGCGTGGTGAAGCGGGTGCTGCCGCACCTGGCGGTGGACGAAGGCTTCGTCCGCATGTTTCTCGATGAAGCGCGCATCTCCGCGCAGCTTCACCACCCGGGCATCACGCAGGTGTTCGACCTCGGCCGTGAGGGCGACGACTACTTCCTCGCCATGGAGTACCTCGCCGGAGAGGACGTGCTGTCGATTTCCCGGCAGGCCAAGACCAGGGGCCTGGAGATTCCGGTCGAAGTGGCGGCCAAAATCATCGCCAGCGCCGCCGAGGCGCTGCACTACGCGCACGAGTACGTCGATGACTCGGGGCGGCGCCTGGGCATCGTGCACCGCGACGTCTCCCCGTCCAACCTGGTCGTCACCTACCAGGGTGCGGTGAAGGTGCTCGACTTCGGCATCGCGCGCGCCGAGGAGCGGCTGCACAGCACGGTGACGCAGGCGGGCACCATCAAGGGCAAGGCCGGGTACGTGGCCCCGGAGATGTACAAGGGACAGCCCGTCGACCGTCGGGCCGATGTGTGGGCACTGGGCGTCACCCTGTACGAGATGCTGACGGGCGCGCGCCTGTTTGATGGCGACCGGTCGGACGAAGTGGCGGCCAAGGTGCTGCAGGCGCCGATTGTTCCGCCGAGCGAGAAACGACCGGGCATTCCGCCGGAGCTCGACGCCGCCACCCTGCGCGCGCTGGAGCGAGACCCGGACAAGCGCTTCGCCACCGCCGAGGAGCTGCGGGCCGCGCTGGAGCGATTTCTCGCCGACCGCACCTACGTGCCTCAGACGGTGCAGCTGTCACAGTTCCTCCGGACGTTGTTCGGCGAGGAGCGCGCGCAGTCCCGCCTGCGCCGCGGCCAACACACGGCGCCTCCCCCGGTTTCAGGCGGCACGGAGCAATTGCGCGAGGTCGGCGCGACCACCGAAGTGAACGCGGGCACCCCGGGCGGAGGAGACTTCGACGTCGGCCCCACCCGCCTCGACCGGGCCCGCAGCGGTCCGGACCACGCCGCCGTCACCCACGTCCGAAGGACGGCACGGCTCCCGCTGGCCGTCGCGGGCGCGGTGGTCGTCGGCGCCACGGTAACGTGGGCCATCATCTCGTCCGGGGCGGGAGAACGTTCGCCTGTCGCCCCGAGCGGCCCCCCCGTCGCCACGCTCGAGGTTGACGCGGGGGCCACCCTTCCGGTGGCCACGGGACCGACGGTCGACGCAGGGGAGAGCGCGCCCGCCGACCCCTCGCCCCTCGACGCCGGCACGCCGGCCACGGTGGACCCGCTGCCGACGGCCACGCCTCACTCACGGCCGAAGACCAAAGAGCGCGTTGAACCGGGCGTGCTCTCCGTGACGGCCAATGCGCCCGCCAACCTGTGGATTGACGGTCAGCCCCGCGGTGCCCTCCCCCTCTCGAAGTTCAAAGTCGCGCCCGGCAGTCATCTGCTGAAGGTGGCCAACCCCTCGCTGGGGTTGCTCAAGACGCAGCGCCTGGTGGTTGAAGCGGGAAAGACCGCGACCTGGGCCTTCGAATTCGGCAAAGGCAAATTGAACATCACGGTCAAGCCGTGGGCCGACGTGTTCATCGACGACGCGCCCGCGGGGCAGACGCCACTGGCGGCGAGAGATTTGTGGGAAGGACAGCACCGCGTGAAGCTCGTCGGCCCCGGCGGGGAAAAGCAGCTCGTGGTTCAGATTGAACCGGGGAAGACGACCGTGCTGCGCGAGACGTTGCCCTGACGTTCACCCCTCCGCGTCAGGGTCTCCGGTGAAGTACTCGACCTGCGTGTCCTTCTTGAAGATGAAGCGCTTGCCGGAACCAGGGGCGCCCACGGCGGCGGCGATTTTTCCTGACTCCGGGTACTCCACGATGTCAACGCCCTTGGAGGCGCCGATGGCCAGGTAGACGAGCGGCTCCGTGCCCTCGTTCACCAGTTGGTGCGCGGGTCCGCCCGGGGGAAACGAGACGAAGTCTCCCGCCGAAATCGGAGTGGTGCCTTCCGGAGTGCGCACCGCGGCGCTCCCGGAGATGACGAAGAGCGCTTCTTCCGTCACGTGGTGCAGGTGCATGGGGAATGACTTCTTGCCCGGAGGGAGCTCCCACAACCCGCAGGCGATGTTCTGGCCGCCCAGGTCTTTCCGCCGCTGCCCGTAGCGCCCCTTCTTCATGGCGTCGGCCCAGGGCAGCTCACCGGTCTTCACGATTTTCATGGACGGCTCCTCGCTGAGAATTGAGAGCCCGTTCCTAACAACCCACCGCGGCGTTTGCCGCCGCGTTTCGCGTGTCGCTGCGGCGCAAAAAAAGAAGGCCGGGCGCCACCCCGGATGGTGCCCGGCCACATCGAATCGGCCATCGTCCTCCTTTGGATGTGCGTTCAATGCAAGTTGCGCCCGTTCACGCTCCTGCCAGGGGGTATTGCGAGAACGAGGCCACGCGCAGGGCTCGAAGGTCCGCGGACTTGCGGGCGAGGCCGCCCGGGCTGGTGTCAAAGTGGCGCGACAGGTGGAGGCGGCGGTGGGCGATCAGGGCGTCGGATTCACTTCCACCACGAACGCGTTGAAGGCGCCCTGCAACGCCGCGCGACCCTTGGTGAACCGGAGCTGCGTCACCATCCCACCGTCAACGACAGGCTCCATCAGCGCGACCACGTCGCCCACGTACACCGTGCCGGCGTCGGAGTAGCTCGTAATCCCCATGCCCTGCCCACCGAACGTCTGGTTGGGAGAGAAGATGAGGGTGCGACTGGCCTCGGTGAACACCGGCAGCTGCGGGCTCAGCCCCGCCAGCACGCCCCCGTCGACCGCGGCGGCAATCTGCTGCACGGTGCCGCGCGCACCGAACTCAATGCGCTGCCAGGCGATGGCGGGAATGTCGGCCGTGAAACACTCTGCCAGGAGCGGCGTGCGGAACACCGACAGCTCCTTCGCGTTGGCGTTGGCCCCGCCCGTGGTGCTCATGTTGCACGCAGTGTTGTTGGAGCCTGAGCCCCAGCGTTGCGAATAAATCCACGCGGGCAACCCGCCATCCAATTTGGGGGCGCCGGCATCAACGCTGAAGCCCATGCTCCCGTTCGAGATCGGCCCCGACTGCCCGTGGGTCGTCGAGATGCCGGGCCAGTCCAACACCTGCCACGAGAACTCCTGGTTGGAGCACGCCGCCGTGCCCTGGAACTCGAGCGTGGACGGGTTGGAGAAACGAGAGGTGTAGAAGTCACCCGCGCTGATGTTGGCCGCTGCGCGCAGCATGCTGGAGAGCAGCACGGAGCGTGAGAGGTTGGCGACCGACGGGAGCGTCTGCACGGCGAGCGTCGACGAGGGACACGTCGTCACGCCGCGGCTCACCGTGAGGTCGGGCAGCTCGAGCGTCTGCCACGCGATTTCCACGTCGAACGACGCCGCAGCCACGCGCCGGGTGCACTGCACCGTCGACACGTTGAGCAGGTCGCACCGCACCTCGCCTGATTGGCTCGTCGACTGGAACCCGGTCGCCTGGAAGAACACCGCCGTGTTGTTGAGGACGTTCTGAGGTGGGTTGATGGGGCAGTCCACCTGTGAGGCGGTGGTGGTGAGCGTGCAGCGACCGCGGCGCACTGCCGGGTACGGAAAGAGGTTCACCTGGGTATTCAGAATCGCGCTGTGGTTGGACTGCACCACCACGGTGGCCGCCTGCCCGTGAATGTCGCGAATGGAGAAGGTGGCGCTGCCTTGCCCCACGTTGAACGGGAGCGCGGTGACGTTCGAGGGCCCGGTGCACCCGGCGCCCGCGAACAGCTCCAGCCCCGGCGACGACGGCACCAGCGTCATGGCGTGGTCGAACCACAGCGCCCTCGGCGTCACCATGTTGTTGTCGTACAGGTCGATTTGAATGTTGGTGCACTCGCCCGCGCGCGGTTTGGGCGACCCGGGCGTGGCGGCCAGACGGAGCGGCGCCTTCAAGACGTTGAGCGTCCCCTGCGCGGAGACGACGTCGGGCGCACCGACCGAGACGGTGTAGGCACCGTTGACGCCTGAGAGCATGAAGAAGTCGACCGCGCTGGCGCCGGCCGGGAGCACCACCCCCCCGTCCAAGCTGACCGGCGTGCCACAGCCCGCATCGCGCCAGGCGAACAACTGCACTGTCGACGGGCTGACCGCGAATTGCAGGGGCACGTCGACGGGAGCCACGAACGACGCGCCGCCGGGGGCCTTCAACTGCACACTCAATGGGTACTTCGGCGACGGGCAGATGCCGCTCGGCACCACGGGGAACGGCGCGAACACGAACGCAGGGATGCCGGCGTCGACCGGCCCCGCGTCCACCTCCCCCGCGTCGCCTGCGTCGGGAGGCCCGCCGTCGAGGTCGCCGCCGTCGCCGCCGTCACCGCCGTCGAGCTCGCCCCCATCGCCGCCGTCGGGGGGGCCGCCGTCTTCGCCTTCGGGAAACGGGCCGCCATCGGGGTCGGGCTTGCCGCTGTCCACCACCGTGCCTTCGGGCCGACACACCTGCTCGATGCAGTCGTAGCCTTTCGCGCACTGGTCCTTCGTCTCACACGCGAAGGGCTCGTCCAGCAGCGTGGACAAGGTGCAGGTGCACCCCGACACACTGGCGAAGAACGTGAAGAGCAGCGCTTTTCTCATCGGCATTCTGATTGTGCCTGCCTCACCTGCAGGGGGCCAATTCGAAGCAACACTATGGTGGCAGGTTGAAGGTGGTGACCCAGACGAACCATCGGGCGTCGAGCTTGCTCGTGGCGCGCGTCAACTGGACCCCCGAGACCATGCCGCCATCGAAGGTGAACTGGTGCAGCGCCACCACGTCGCCCACGTTGGCGTCAGTGCCGCCGTCGGTGGGCGCGAGTTCCCCCACGCCTTGCCCGTTGAGCGTCTGATTTGAGGTCACGACGATGGTTCGCGCCGGGTCGACAAAGGTGGGCAGCGCCAGAGTCATCGAGGTGCTGCCCGCGGGCATGGTGCCGAGCGCAAACTGGTGGCTGGCCCGCGCGCCGAAGTCGATGCGCTCCCACGCAATCTCCGGAATGGGCGCGTTGGAGCAGACTCCGGACTCCCGCAGAAAACTCAGCTGCGGTTGGAAGAAGGGAATGGACCAGAGGTACTTGCTGCAGTCGTTGGTTCCGGGCCCCCATTGCGTCGAGAAGAGCCAGAGCGCGCCAGCAATCGAGGTGCCGCTGGGAAACCCGGCGTCCGCCGAGGTGAGGCTCTCGCCGGCACCCATGGGGCCAATCTGGTTTCGCTGCACGCTGATGCCGGGAACGCTGACGACCTGAGTGTTGAAGGTCTGTCCTGAGCAGGTGCCCACCGAGTCGTAGCGAACCGTGCTGTTGTTGATCAGCTTTCCGGAAAAGAAGTCTCCTTCGCTCCAGTTGGCGGTCGTGCGCGACTGACTCGACAGCAGAAACGACCTCGCCAGCGGCACGGTCCCTGTCAGAGGCACCAGCAGCTGCTTGGCGCCGTTGGGGCACGCGGTCTGCTTGTGCTGAACGTCGAAGTCGAACCACTCCAGCGTCTGCCAGGCGATGTTGACCGGGTTGGAGAACCCGGCGCCGGAGCGCGAGCAGCGCACGGTCGTCACGTCCAACAGGTCACAGCGCACCTGAAGCGCCGACGGCTGGCTCTGCGGCCCCGTCGCCTGGAACAGGAGCAGGGTGTTGGTGAGGTCGACCTGGCCTGGCGCAGGAATCGCGCAGTCCACCGACGCCTGCGCCGGGAGAATCGCGCAGGTGCCCCGCAGCGCGGGCGACCGCACCGTGACGTCGACATTGACCGGACTCACGCGGGTGAGGTTCGTCCACGCGAAGAGCTTGTTGGTGTCGAGCTTCTTGTCTTTCAGGGTGAAGCTCACGCTCGACTGACCGAAGGGCAGCAGGAGCGCGGGAACCACGCCCCCATCGCTCGCGGCCGTGCCGCCATCGGGGGTGCACAGCAGGGTGCTGGAGACCTGCAGGTTGGCGACCCCCGGCCCGCCCGACGCGAACACGGTGGTATCGGCCCACGACTTTCGAACCGTCACCCCGTCGTTGTCGCGCAGCTCGACAGAGACGGTCTGGCAATCGCCGACGCGCGGACGCGGTGGCGACGGATTGAAGGCCAACTTCAGCGGTGACTTCCAGACGTCGAAGGAGGCGGTGTCCGCCGCCAGGGCGTCGGACGCGACCGTCAGGTCATACGTGCCGGCGTCGAGAGCGCGCGCGAAGAACGGGACGCTCTTGCTCCCCATCGGGAGCAGGTAGCCACCGTCGAGCGGCATGGGGGTCACGCACCCGGCATCACTCCACGCAAAGAACACCAGCCCCGGCGTTGCACTGGAGAAGACGAGGGGAATGTCCGACGGCGCAGCCACGTTCACGCCCGCGGCAGAGCGATATTCCACCGTCATCGGGTGGGCCGGAACCTGGCACACGCCCTCGGGCACGTTCACCAGGGGGCCGAACCTCAGGCCCGGAACGCCACTGTCGACCGTGCCGCCCCCACCCTGACCGCCGCCGCCGTCGTCGCCACCGCCGGCCCCGCCCCCACCGCCGCCCAGGCCCGCGTCTTCGTCGCCGCCGCCGTCGCCGCCCTGGCCGCCCACCCCGCCGCCTTCTCCCAGGCCGCCGCCGCCCCCGCCGGAGCCGTTGCGAACACACTGGTCGTCGACGCAGACGTACCCCAGCGCGCACTCGGCCGTGAATCGGCAGGCAAACTGTTCAGTGATGAGCGGCGAGCTCGCGCAGGTACAGCCGGAGAACGCGAGGGCCGCTGCCGTCCAGATGATCCGCGTCACGCAGCCCCCATCATGCCTGCATCGAACCACATTGGCTGCGGACCGCTCGATTTTCGCTCCCACGTTTCCCCACGAGCGCGCGGAAAGCTGAGGTAGAACCCCGACGTCCATGGCGGAGTCGTCTCCCTCAGAGTTCGCGGAACACAACCCGGAGCTGGACGGGTTGATCGCGCGATGCGCCTTTGCCCTGGGCGACATCGAGCGGCTGCGCACCGAGACCGACGCACTGCGCGCGCTGAGCGGCCGCAAAGCTGAGCTGGCGGCGGCGCTGTTTGATCTCGAACGCGCGCGCCGGGGCGACCCCGAGGCCCGCTACGACCTGCCCAAAATCTGCGGCACCCTGCTGACCTTCTGGCGCGATGGAAGCGGCTCCGCTCACGCACACGGCAGCGCGTCGCTCGAGCCGCTGTGGAAAGGCGCCGGAGAGCTCATCGCCGCCTTCGAGAAGTCGCTGCAACCGAGCGCGCCTGAAGCTGCGCCGCCGAACGCGCCGGTCTCCGCCGCGCCCGAGCCGGCCACTCCCGGGCCGACGGCCCCCATCGACGCGCCGCCGACCGCGGTCACCCCGTCGGTGGAAGCGGCTGACGACATCGACCTCGACGAGGCGGACGAAGCGCCCCCACCCGCCCCCGTGGCGCCTCCGGCGGCCATTCCCCCGCCTCCGCCCCCGATGTCGCCGCTCGACATCGCGCTGGAGCAGTGCTTCCGCACCCGAACAGAAAAAGACGTGCTCGCCGAGGCGATGAAGCTCTTGTCGCCCGAGGGCGATGACCGCGTCGAGTTCGCGCTGTGCCTCTACTACCTCGAGCTGGCCCGCCTGGGCGTGGCCGGCGCCAAGCAGGAGTTCGCCAGCCGCGTGGGCCTGGTTCGCGACGCGTACTTCTCAGACGAGCTGTCGAGCACGCTCATCGGCGGCGACGAAGGCTTGAAGGCGTTGTGGAAGGACCTCGTGCCGTACCTCGACGAATTCTTCGAGGCCAGCATCGAGATCGAGCCCCTCAACACGGGCGAGCTGCAAATCGTCAACCTGCCCAGTGACGGCGCCGGCAGGCCCTCGCCCGCCGCGGCGCGCCCACCCCCGCTCCCACCGCCACCCGCGCCTCCCGACGACGAAGAAGAACCCGAGGTCCTCGAAGGCTCCGAGCTGGTCGAGATTCCAGCGCCGCCCGCGTTCGAAGGCGTCGAACCCACGCCGGAAGAAGAGCGCTTCTGGCGCTACACCGAAAAGGCGCTGGGAATTCTGGGCAACCCCGACGTGGGCCAACCGCCGGCCGGCGCCTTCTCCACCGAAGGCCGCGGCGAGAAGAAGCGCTTGTCGACCTACCTCGACACACTCCCGGCCGAATTTCTCAAGGTCGGCTCGGGCCGCGCGTTTGCCTGTTTGCTGCGCTTCTACATTGCCAACCACGTGAAAGAGAAAACGCTCTTCGGCGCCCCCAACCCGAAGCGGCAGGAAGCGTTCATTCAAGCGCTCAAGCTGTTGTCCGGAGACTCGCGCGCCGCGGGGAGCGCGGCCGTCTGGTTCCAGCTCGATGGGCCGGACACCATCGCGGGGCTGCTGCAGTCGCTCGACGTGCTGAAGGAATACCTCGCCTTCTGCCTGCGTTCGAATCAGGACCCACTCGACGAAAAAGTCCCCGAACGCTTCTTCCAGGTTCAACCGTGAACGTGCGCTCCTTGCCGGTGCTGGCTGTGCTGCTGCTGCAGGGCTGCCTCAAGCCCGCGCCCGCCTTGCCGCCCAAGCTCGGGCTGGCCGTGTTGTCGGTGAAGCCCGATGGCACCACGCAGCCGGTGGCCGAGGCCCCCGAGATTACGGTGGGGGGGCAGATCACCCTTCGCGCCAACGTGCAGCGGCCCGGGTACGTCTACGTCTTCGCCCGCGCCTCCAACACGCCGAAGCTCGTCTGGGGTGACGACCCCTCCACGCCCAGGCTCGAGGTGGGCGAGTTCGAGATGGAGCCGCCCTACGCGATCCTCTACCGCGGGGAGCACTTCTTCACCGCCGTGATGTCGCCGGAGCGCCTGGTCGACGTCGCCAAGTGGACCGACCTCTCGGACGCCGCGATCAAGCAGAAGTGCCCGCAGTGCAGCATCGCGACCACCGGCCTCACCGTGCCGTAGCGGGGAATTTCGCGGCGTTGGAGCCCTGCAACCTTTGCCTCCCCAACGGGTTCAAGTCGTTGTGACGGACGGCGATGAAGACGCGGCCCTGTTCATGCGCGTCGCCCGGGGCGACCAGGCTGCGTTCGCGACGTTGTTCGACCGTCACCAGAAGAGCGTGGTGCGCTTTGCGTACCGCTTCGTGGGGAGCACCGCACGCGCGGAAGAACTCGCGCAGGAGATTTTCGTGAAGCTGTACCGGTCCGCGCATCGCTACCAACCCACCGCGCGCTTCAAGACGTTCATGTTTCGCGTGGCCACCAACCACTGCCTCAACGAAGCACGCCGGGGCGAATACCGCGCCGAGACGTCGGCCGAAGCGGCGCCCAACGAGGCCGAACCGCACGCGCCTACGCCGGAGCACGCGGCCCTGGCCAGAGACCTGGAGCGCACGGTGAAGAACACGTTGATGGCGATGAACGAACGCGAGCGCGCCGCGTTCTCCATGTGCCGGTTCGAAGGCCTGTCCTACAAGGACATCGCCTTCGCGCTCGAAGCGACCGAGTCCGCGGTGAAGAGCATGATTCACCGCGCGACCGTCCAGATGATGAACGCCGTGGAAGCGTTGAACACCGCCGGAGCGGGAAGGACGGGATCATGACTGGCCGGATTGAAGAAGACCTCACCGCGTACATCGACGGCGCGCTCTCGCCCGAAGAGGCCGCGCGGGTGGAAGCGGCGCTGGCGTCCGACGCCGCGCTCCGGGAGCTTCACCAGAAGCTGCGGGGCACGGTGCAGGCGCTGACGGCACTCGAGACCCCCGACGCTTCGCCTGCCCTGCGGCGCGCTGTGCTCACGTCGCTCGACGCTCCGCGGAGTTGGTGGCGCGAGCTGGCCTCGCCCTCCCGGTGGATTCCGGCCGGCGCCGTGGCGGCCTTCGGCGTGGCCGCCGCCGTGGGCGTGTTCGACCGGTCGGCGGAGTCCCGCTTCGACGGCGTGGAGTCGGTGGACCAACTGGCCCTCGCCGAACAGTACGACGATGTCGAAGACCTGGACCTGGTGGGCCTGGAGAGCTCCGACGACGTGGACGCCGTGCTCGAGCTGCACACCCTGGAGGTGACGCCGTGAAATCGCTCCTCTGTTTGACGTGGTTGTTGAGCCAGCTCGCGTCCGCCGCGGAACCCGCCGGGGCCACCGCGCAGGAGCGCTTCAACGCGCTCCCGGAAGAGCAGAAAGCCGCGCTGCGAGAACGCATGAAGGCGTTCAAGGCGTTGCCCCCGGAGGAACAGGCCCGGGTGAAGCAGAACCTGGAGCGCTTCAAGGCGCTGCCCCCGGAAGAGAAGGAGCGCCTGCGCGAAAATTTTCGAAACTTCCGCACGCTCTCCGCGGCTGAACAGGCGGAGCTGCGCGAGCAGGTCCGTGAGCTGCGCAAGCTGGACCCCGAGCGCCGCCGGGAAATGCGGCACCGCATGCGGGCCTACCTGAAGGCCCACCCCGAAGCGCGCGAGCAGCTGCGCGAGAACATGCGGCGCTGGCGAAAGATGTCCCGCGAGGAGCGACAGGAGATTCGTCAGAAGCTGCGCGAGAGGCGGCACCGATGACCTCGCTCGTGGTGGCGCTTCTCCTCTCGGTCGATGGGGGAACGCCTCGGCCGCCACCGCCTCCGCCACCACCGAAGGTCGAGGACCGCGAGGTGATTGAGAACCTGGAGCTGCTGGAAGAGCTGGAACTCCAGCAGAACCTGGAGCTGCTGAAGGACCTCGCCGAAGACACGTAGAAAAAAAATGCGCCTCCCATGTCTCACCCCGGAGACGAGGTGGGTCCAAGGCGCATGAAAACAACACATTTCCTCTGGCTCCTCGCTGCCTGTCTCCTTCCGACGGCGTGCCTCGTCGCGCCGTGCGACGCGGCCCACGTCGACCCACTGACCTGCGCCCCCCCGACCAGCTCGCCCCAGACACCCCAGGGGTCGCCCCCAGACGACCCGCCCGCCCCGGCGCCCGCGCCCGCCCCGCTCCCCACCCCGCCCGCGGGCCAGGATGCAGGTCCCGGCCCGGCGCTCGACGGCGGTTCGTTCGACGGTGCGTTGTGCGTCAAAGGCAACGGTCAGGGGTGCGGCGGGTTCTACCTTCCCGACGGCGGCCAGGTGTCGGCGACCACGCAGGGCAGCTGCCGGGGTCACGCCATGCTGGTGGGCTGCACCTGCGTCGACGGGCAAATCCGCTGCACGGGGGCGTGCGATCCTTCAGTGCCGCTGGCCTGCGTCTCCACCAACTGCGGGCTGCTCTCGTGTCACGGGACCTCGGTCTGTCTGCGACCGAACGAGTGCTCCTGAGCGCCTGACGCCCTCGCCCAACGCCGCGAGCGAGCCGCCGAAGCGATGCAGGTTCTCGGTCACTCGTGGATTCCCCGGGGTTCGGCTATGAGGCCGCCCGTGACTCGGTCGGGGCGTTGGTTCAGATGAACGAGGTTCTCACGGCCTGGCGCGCGTTCGTGGCCCAGGAGACGCCCGCGGCGAAGCGCCAACTCCGCGTCCTGTTGTACGCGGTGGTCGCCATCGTCACCTGGGCGGGGTGGTCGACTTTCTGGTTTCTCACCGACGACGCGCACATCGAGTACCGGTACGTCGCCAACCTGCTCGACGGCCGCGGACTCACCTGGAACCCAGCGCCTTTCCGCCCGGTGGAGGGGTACACCAGCTTCTCGTGGGTAATGTTGCTCGCCCTGGTGTGGAAGGTGCTCCGGGTTGATCCCCCCACGGCAGCCCCCATCATCTCGCTTGGGCTCGGCCTGCTCGAACTGTGGGTGGTGGCAGACATCGGGCGACAGATGCGATTGCCCGAGCGCTTCGAGAAATTCCGGCCCTGGCTGGTGGCCGCCGCGTTCGTCGGCATCCTCACCAACCGCACGTTCTTCACCTGGCTCAACTCAGGGTTGGAGACACCCCTCTTCAATTTCACCCTCATTCTCTGGGTGGCGGAGGCCTTGCGCCTCGGACGCCAGGCGCCCTCCGACCGGCGGCTGGTGCGCGTCACCGGCGCCGCGGTGGCGATGGCGCTCACCCGGCCCGACGGGCTGTTGGCCATCGTGGCCACGGTAGCCCTGGCCGGCCTGATGGTGGTGCGCCGCGAGAAGTCTGTGGTGGCCGCGGTGAAGGAGCTCGCCCCGCTCCTGGTGTTCACCGCTCACTTCGCCTTTCGCCTCGCGTACTACGGCGCCCCGTTTCCCAACACGTACTACGCGAAGCACGTGGCAGCCTGGCCCGACGCGGGCGTTCGCTATCTCGGCTCGTTCGTTCTCGAGTACGCGGTGTGGGTCTGGGGCGCGTTGGCGCTGGCGTGGCTGGGCGTCTGCATCGCGCGGGAGAAAGGCGGCGTGCTGCGCGCGTTCTTCGCCCACGGCCCCGCCAGCATGGTGGTCTGCGTGCTGGTGGCCCACGCCGGGTACTACACCCTCATCATCGGCGGTGATCACTTCGAGTACCGCGTCCTCTCACACCTGATTCCGCTCTTCTTCCTCTCCGCCGTCTGGCTGGCGGTGCAGTTGTTCAAAGAGCTGTTGACCGTGGCACTCGCCCTGGCGGCCTTCGTGATGCTGTCGTGGCCGATTCAATGGACGCACTGGCTTCACACGCACAACCTGAACACCCGCGGCGAAACGCACCGCATGTACGTTCCCATCGCGGACTACTTCCCCCCGGTGATTCGAATTCCCGTCTGGTGGTTCGACAACCTCCAGTCGTGGCTCATTCCCCACCACGTGGGCATGCGGCACCAGGAGCACAAGATCTTCTACGAGTCGCAGCTGGCATGGCTGCCCACGCGGGCGCAGGGGTCTGTCATCTCCTGGGACAAGAGGCCCGTCACCACCCAGGGCTGCGTGGGGGTGATTGGCTGGGTGTACCCGAACGTGGCCGTCATCGATGACGCCGGTCTCAACGACTACGTCATCGCGCGGACCCCGGTGAAGGTGTCCAACGACGAACGGTTGATGGCGCACGATCGTCACCCGCCGCCCGGTTACGTGGAGTGTTTCCGCGGAAACTTCGACGTGGGCCGCGGGTTCAAGGAGAACGAACGCCCCGTCCCCCTGTCCGACGACGACATCCGCGAGTGTGAGCGGAAGTTCTCCGACAGTCTCGGGAGTGGGCACGCCGGGTAGGCCGGCGCCGTTGAGTTTGTTGGCCTCCCACGCTGAGGAATGAACCGGAGTCCTCCCCAGGCGTAGGAACAGCGTGGGCCCCGGGGAGCGCGCGGCGTGCCGCTCCGGCTCGAGATCATCTGGCGCGCCGGTGCTCGCGTGATGCAGCGCGGGCCGGTATGCGTCGAGCGCGGCGGGTTGAGAGCTGCAGCCCGGCGACACTCCGCCGGACCCACCGCAGCGCCCTCGAGTGCTGCTGGCGCGCCTTGGCCACCCACACCTCCGCCTCAACGAGAGGAAGGCGGCTCTGAAACGAGGGCGAGGCGGTGTGGGAGTCCCTCGAATACAGGGGTGGTCTAAAACGTCTACTTTTAGCTGGTAAAGTTGACGTTTTGAACCACCATCGGTCTTGAGAAGGCCCCCCGAGCCCTCCCCCGCGCACCGAACGGAACCTCGTGCCCGGCCGGATGCTCGGGTGCTGCCCCTGGCTCGCCCGGCGCGCACCATCGAGCCGCAGTTTGCTCGTCGCCACGCGCCCATACAGGCGAACAAGCCCTTCGCGCGTGCTGGTGGTTCAGTCCGCGCATCCGCGCCTCAGCCAGCGCGCCAGGCCGACGCTACGCCCCCTGATGCCGTTGCTGCCTCGCCGGAACACCCGCCGCACGCTCGACCCGTTGGAGCTCGGCCACGTACGGCTGCAGCACCCCGGGAATGTGACGCCCGGGTTTGGCGAAGTCCCGCGCCATCGCCGGCCCTGCTTCAGCTTCAGGCAGCCCGCGCACGGTGGTGAGAAACTCCAGCACCAACTCCGCGAGGCGCGGAAGCGCGATGCCCCCGAGCGAAGCCCGCGCCGCCAGCCATTCTGAGAACTCCAGAAAGCCGTGAAACGCCGACCCTTCGCCCCACAACAGCGGCGTGGAGGTGACGAAGTTCCCCCGATTCGCCACCAGGTCCCACGCACGCGCGAAGCGCTTCAAGCGCTGCATCTCTGAAAATGGAATGAGCCGGTTCTGAAGAATCTCGTAGGGCGGCTCCGCGCTCCAGACCACCGCTTGCGCCTGGTCGTGACGGATGATGGGCGTGCCTCGAAGGCGCTTCAGAATCCCAACCTGAATCTCGTGCGGACCAAGCTTCACCAGCGCGTCGAACCCCCTCGCAAACGACGCCACGTCCTCGCCCGGAAGCCCCACGATCAAGTCCGCGTGAACATGGGCGCCGGTGTGCGCGTGCAGCCAGCGGAGATTCTCTTCAATCGCCTCGTAGTTCTGAGGCCGGCTGATGGCTTCGGTGGTGGTGGCATCGAAGGTCTGCACCCCGACTTCGAGCTGAATTCGACCTGGCTCGAACTTCGCCAGGCGCTCGCGCAGCGCCTCCGGGAGCCGGTCGGGAATCATCTCAAAATGCGCGAAGAGGCCGAGGTGTTGGCGCTCGAGAATGAAGTCGAGAATCGCCAGGCTCGTCCTCGGCGAGAGGTTGAACGTGCGGTCGACGAACTTCAGCTGCCGGGCGCCACGCGCGAGGAGGCCATCGAACGCCGCCAGCAGCGCCTCCAGTGGAAACGCGCGCACCCGCGTGTCGAGCGAGGAGAGGCAGAACTCGCACTTGAACGGACAGCCGCGCGACGCCTCCACGTAGACCACGCGCCGCTTCAGGTCGTCGTCGGTGTATTCGTCGTACGGAAGGGTCATCGCGCCAAGGTCGGGGAGCCCGCCGGGAACGATGTGCGCCACCGGCCGACCTTCGAGAAGAGCGCCCGCCACTGTCGCGAACGCCGTCTCGCCTTCCCCGGTGATCACGCAGTCGGCCAGCCGAACAATCTCCTGAGCCTCGCACTCGTGCGACACCTCAGGTCCCCCCAGCACCACCTTCACCTGCGGCGCCACCTGCTTGAGCAGGCGCACCACCGCCAGGCTCTCCGCCGCGTTCCAGATGTAGACCCCGAGGCCAATCACCCGCGGCTGAAGCGCGAGCAACGCCTCCACCACGTCGACCGGCCGCTCCTGAATGGTGAACTCGCGCAGCACCGAACGCGAGCGCAGTTCGCCCAGGTTGGCGCGCAGACAACGCAACCCGAACGAGGCGTGGATGTATTTTGCGTTCAGCGTGCTGAGAACGATGTCCACCCGTCGGTTATCGCACGGGCGCGCACCGACACCGAGCTGATCAGGCAAACATGCTGCTCAGCTTCACCTGCAGCTTCGGCAACACCGCCGACTTGAACACGTCGCTCTTCTGAAAGAGCGTGTTGGAGCGGTAGAGCCCTTTTCGAACATCGGGCGTGGCGAGCAGCTCGAACCGTTTTCGGCCCAGCGTGACCAGACAGTATTCAGCCACGCCGGCGCGGGCGAACTGTCGAGCGCGCACGATGCGGTTCACCTCGACCGTGCCGTCGACGATGTCGAGCACGAAGAGCGCGCTGCGCGGCTGAGGAAAGGCGGCGTCTTCTTCGGCGCGGGTCATCACCGCGATTTCGGGAACCGGCGGGTCCACCACGTCAACCCACAGCGGGGCCCGAACCCGGACCGAATAGTCGCGGCCCAACAGCAACACGAGCTCGGTCATGAACCGGGTGATGAGCTTGGTGTGGAGCGAGTCCCTGCGGAGGGTGTCCGCGGGCGCCTCGTCCATCATCTCCGTGCGAATGAAGCCCGGTGCGGGGCGCGTCGGCAGGTCCATCGGCCGCACCTTGGAATCCGAGGGGGTCTCGGCCGGCCGGAGCTTCGGGCGCAGGCCGCTCTTTCTCGGATTGCTGGGGTCGCTCATTGAACTCCCTCCCACGAAAGGCCGCAGCGTACACGAGGCCCGCCCCGCGCGCCCTCACTTCACCGCGGGCGCGAACGAACCTGAACGTCGTCCAGCAACAGATGCCCCCACGCGCCATCTGAGTCGTCGACCGCCACCAGGTCCACCCGGTCGCCCGCCGCCACCTCCACCTGAAAGCTGATCGGCCGAAGCGTCTCGTCTTGCTTGCCGCAGAAGTGTTCTCGCTCCACGCCATTCACCCGGGCCGTGAAGTAAAGGTGCGCGCAGTCGGCGCTCCCGGCCACCAGGGCCCCGATGTCGAGCGTGGCGTTGGCCGTCGGCGCGGGCACGGTGAACTCGAGCCGGCCCTTCGGGCCATCCTGGCCGTGGTAGCTGTCCGCGAACCGCTCGCCCTGCTTGCCCGTCACCGGCTGCTGCAGCTCGAGCTCCCGCTCGGTGGGAAGGCCGAACGCATCGCCCGTCACCACCACCCCCGACGGCCAGGCGGCATCGTCCATCGTGTAGCGGACCAGGCCGTCGAAGCTGGGGCGCGCCTCGCCCGTGGCGAGAAACTCGGCCACGCGCAGCGCTTCCGCCGGGTCCATCGCCGTTCCCGGCGGCGGATGAATGAGTTCCTCCACCCGGCGCTCGAGCGTTCGGAGCCGCTCCGTCGCGCGCGGGTCCTTCGCCAGGAACTTCCGGTAGAACTCCAGCGCTCCCATCGCTTCGCGAACCGACGCCGCCTCCGCCGCGCGGGCGATGTCACCGTCGAGGTCGGGCACCGTGCCCCCCGCGGCCCGGATGACGTCGGCCGTCGCCTGGTCCCACCGCACGAAATAGAGCGTCACCCCCGGCAGGGTGACCGCGGTCCTGGAGGACCACGGCCCCCAGTGGGCCACGTCCATCAGCACCGCGTTCTCTTCGAAGTAGTCGTCGAACACCGCCGTCTTTTCGTGCCCCGGGCGGCCGCGCACCGTGATGGGGCGATGGGCCACCCGACGGCTGGTCAGCCCGTAGGTGTCGAAGATCGGCAGGTGCGAGTAGTAGGCGATCATTCCCACGCAGCCGTGCGCGAGCTTGGGCTTCAAGCCGCCATCGGGAAACGTGCGGGCCAGGGTCTGCCCCCAGAAATACAGCCCGGTGTCGAGCGTCAGCGGGAACACCGTCTTCACCGGGTAGAAGGTCTCCTCCGCGGCCAGGTGCCAGCGCTTCTCGTACGGCTTGATGATGCGCACCGGCGCCGCCACCGCCAGCGCCGACAGCAAGGCGAGCGCGGTCAACGCCCGGGACGAGACGGGGTGACGCAGCTCGAGGCGAATGGCGCGAATCTGAACTTCGGTGGCGGCACAGAGCACCGCGAACAGGGTGATGAAGAAGCGATACTGCATGAAGTCGCCGCCCACCCGCACCACGTACCGCACCACCAACAACGCGCTCAGCAAGGCGAACCACTTGAGCCGCGACTCCGCGCGACTTCGCGCCTTGAACGCGAACGAGAGCAGAAACGCCGGGAGGAGCAACCACGCGCCGGTGGTGACAAAGAAGTGGAACGCGTACGTCAGCCCCTGCTCGACGTACGTCTCGCCGCCGGACTTCGCGTAGTAGGTGTTGGGGTAGAAATCGCCATAGGCGTGCCACCGCCACAGCCAATACGGCACCAGGAGCACCACGAACGGCGCGGCGAAGCGCATTCCATCGCGCCAGGGGATGCGCGCCTTCCACGGCCCCCGCCGCCACAAGAGGTCCTCCACCACGAAGGCCGCCCCCAACGCCACGCCGAAGAGAACGTGATCCGGCCGCGTCAGGGTCGCCAGTGAGAGGACGAAGCCCGAAGCCACCGGCCGCCGCGTGGGGAACGACAGCATCACCCCGCACAGCACCAGCGCTGCGGCGGGCATGGTCTCCAGCCCCGAGGACGCGAAGGTGGTGAACGGCACCGACGCGCCCAGCGCCATGGCCGCGAGCGGAAAGAGCGGCCGGGTGTCGACGAAGCGGGCGCTCGACTCGAACGGCGTGGCCCGACGCACCAGGAGCGCCACGCACCACAACGCGAGCGCAAACGAGAGGAGGTTCCCGAAGAGCGCCACCAGCGGAATGGACCCACCGAAGCGCCCCACCACGCCGAGGAAGAGCGCCCAGAGAAAGTTCGTGTACCCCTCGACCCATTCGCCCGGGTTGAACACCAGGCCGTGCCCCTGCGCGAAGTTCTGCGAGTACCGGAAGGTGATGTACGCGTCGTCGCACAGCCACAAAACTCGCGCCGCCAGCGCCCACCCACCCGCCACCGCCAACGAAAGCCCGGCGATGAAGAGCCCTCGCCGAACGCGTGGCGTAAACCGCTCACGGCGGCGCTCTGCCCACACCAGCACGAGCAGAAACACCGCGCCCAGGCCCAGCACGAGCGCGTGATCAACCAGCGACGCCCGAACCTCGAGCATCATCTCCATCGCCGGCGTCACGCGGCCCCTCGCCCCGATTGGCCGCGCCACTCCCAAGTGGCCCTGGCGTACCCGAGAATCATCGAGCGGGCGCTATAGCAGGAACCCTTCGATGTGGGCCTGTTCCCCTGAGCAGTCGAGTGCACGGTGGGTGTGGTCGACTTCCGACAACCGCAAGGCTCAATGGGGGGTGCAGGGGGGCAGATCAACCGGTTAGCATCTGGCACCCGACTTGAATCTCAGGCGTACTTCGTCTGTCACGCCGCCCGGAGCCGCCCCATGCGCTCGAAGTCCGACGCTCAGCTCTCACGCCGCCTGATGCTGCGCGGCTTTGGCGGCGCGGCCATCACGCTCCCCTTCCTCGAGTTTCAGAACCAGGCGCGAGCCCAGGTGGCGCAGGAAGCGAAGCGATTCGTCGTCTTCTTCGAGCACGGCGGCACCATCTCCGCGAGCGCCAAAGACGGTTCACGCCACGACGGGACGGACTCCAACCAGACCCGCGACGCGTGGGACCCGGCGGTGAAGCAGGAGGCGCTGGTGCTGGGGCCCATCATGCAGCCGCTCAAGGGGCTCGAGGACTACCTGCTGCTGCCCCGCGGCATCGACAACAAGGCGTGCATGGACCAGAGCCCGTACGGCGGCGACCACGGGTGGGCCAACGTCACGGCGCTCACAGCGGCCAACGCCTCGCAAGTGGGGCCCGACGGTCAGACCTCGCACGGGCCTTCCATCGACTTCGTGTTGGCAGGGCGCCTCGCCACCAGGTTCCCCACCAAGTTTCCCATCGTCAGCCTCTGCATGCCCGCGCACAACTACGGCACGCCGTTCTTCAAAGGTGACAACCAACCGGTCGACGGCGACTTCAACCCCACCACGGTCTTCAACTCACTCTTCGCCAACGTGCAGACCACTTCGCAGCCCGACCCGGTGGCCGTGCGGGCGCGAGAGCTGAAGAAGAGCGTGCTGGACGGCGTTCACAAAGGGCTCGACACCTACAAGAACAAGATGACCACCGCCGATAAGCAGACGGTGGACATGCACCTGACGCACATTCGAGCGCTGGAGCAGCAGGTCGCTTCGGTGACCATTCCCACCTCGCCTGCGTGCACCAAGCCCAGCATCGCCGCGGCAGGTTCGAGCGCGAACTCCGACTATTACTCGATGGACGTCAACGCCCGGAACGGCACCACCGGGCCCGTCATGGTGGACATCATGATCGCCGCCTTTCGCTGCGGCCTGACCAACGTGGCCACGCTCAACATCGGCGACTTCTACGGCAAGTGGCTGATGCCCACGTACCCCGCCGCCTACGACATCGGGCATTCGATTGGCCATTCAGTGCACGACGTCGGCCCCAAGGGCGTCGACGCCGCCCATTTTCAGCAGTGGTACGACACCATGCTCATCAACCGGCAGTGGCGCATGGGCCTGCTCGCGCGGTTCATGCAGGGCCTCAAGGCCACCCCCGAGGGCACGGGCAACATGCTCGACAACACCGTCATCCTCGAAACGAGCGAGTTCTCCACCGGTGGAGACCACGCTGTGGCTGATCAGCCCATCCTGCTCGCTGGCAAAGGCGGGGGAAAACTGCGCACCGGCCGCTACGTCAACTTCAACACCAGGGCCGCCACCAACCCGGACACCCTCCAGTACTCAACCAAGGCGTCGATTCACAACCTCTACACCACGCTCCTCAACGTCTTCGGATACCCCGACACCACCTTCGGCGGGCCGCACGTCTACGTCACCGGTCCACTGGGCGGGCTGACCACATGAGGAGCCTCTTCGCCGCGCTCCTGGGTGTTGGCCTGTGCGCCTGCGACGCGCGCATTCTGGGCGGTGGCGCGCCCTCGGGCGACCCGTCGATGGCTTCCCCTTCGAACCCGTCGACCCCCTCCAGCCCGGTGACGCCCGTCGACCCGACCGCGCCCTACCACCCGCCCACCATGCCGCCGGGGGACCCCTCGCAGCCCCCCACCCCGCCCGTCGACGAATGCGCCGGCGTGAACGCGGTGGCGGCGTCGACCACCGCGCTCCGGCGCCTCAGCAACGAGCAGTACACCTCGGCGGCGAAGGACCTCACGGCCAACACGGCGCTCTCCATCGCGCTGCAGCCGCAGTCGACCGGCGCCATCACCGAGACCGAGGTCTCGAAGTTCCAGCTGGCCGCTGAGACCATCGTGGCCGCCGGCAAGCACTACACCTATCTACCCTCGGGCTGTGTCGTCGGCGGAAACGGAGCGAATGATCAATCCTGCGCGCGAAGGTTCATCGACGCGCTCGCGCGCATGGCGTTTCGTCACGCGCTCGACGCCGACGAGAAGACGTGGCTCTACGGCGTGTACGACGCCGCTCGCGCCATCACCGGCGTGACGCCCGCGGTGACCTTCAAGGACGCCCTCGACGTCACCGCCCAGGTCATCTTTCAGGCGCCCCAGATGCTGTACGTGGTCGAAAAGGGCATCGCCGACGCCACCCTGCCCGCGGGCATTCTGCGCCTCAGCGGCCAGGAGCGAGCCACGCGGCTGGCGCTCTTCTTCTGGAACACCACCCCAGACGCGGTCGCGCTCGATGCGGCCGAGAAGGGCGCGCTGGATGATGCGGCGGGGGTGCAGGCCGAAATCACCCGGCTGCTCGCCAGCCCCCGCTCTCACGCCGCCATCAAGCGCTTCACCTCATGGTGGCTGCAGCTGGACCCCACGGTCCGGCACCCGTCGCTCGACGCCGCCACCAAGAACGCCACCCTCTTCCCTTACGACAGCCCGGCGCTCCGGGCGGCGATGCGAACCGAGACCGAGTCACTGATGGAATCGGTCTTCTTCGGCGCCGGCAGCTCCTTCAAGGAACTCTTCACCACCACCACCGCGTCGGTGAACGGACCGCTGGCGTCGCTCTACGGCGTGGCGGGCGTTCCCACCGCGCAGACGACCTTCAGCCCCGTCACGCTCGACAGCACCCGACGCGCCGGGCTCTTCACCCGCGCAGCCTTCCTCACCCACGAGGCGAGCGACGAACGCCAGAGCCCGATTCGCCGGGGCGTGCTGCTCTACCGCGACGTGCTCTGCCAGGACCTGCCGCCACCACCGCCCAACGTGGACGACAAGGTCCCCACCAACACCAGCACCACCGCCGTCCTGTCCAACCGGCAGTTGATGGAAGCCAAGACCGCCGGCGCCTCGTGCCAGAGCTGCCACGCGCGCATCAACAACCTGGGCTTCACCGCGGAGAACCTGGGCGCCATGGGGCAGTGGCAGACCGAGGACGTGTACACGGTGAGCGGCACGCAGGTGAAAGTGCCCATCGACTCGGCGGTCAATCAGCCCCCCGCGGCCGACATCTCGGGCCCGTTCAAGAACGCCGTCGAGCTCTCGGCGGCGCTGGCCGCCAGCAACGCCGCCCACGACTGCCTCGTGCAGAAGTGGTTCACGCGAGCGTTCGAGCGCCCGGCCACGCTGGTGGACATGTGCGCCATTCGGCCGCTGCGCGAGGCCTTCAAACAGAACCACGACATGAAGGGCATGCTGACCTCGCTCGCCTCGTCGGGACCGGGGCTCTTCATTCAGCAGCCGGCACCCTGACGCTCCAGAGCGTGTTCAGCGCTTCGCCGCGGCGGCGCTCACGGCCTCGGCGAGGCGGTCGGCCGTGTTCCAGTCTTTCCAGGTGAACAGGTGCGTCTTGGGCGTCGAGTCCACCGCCACGAACTTCGCGTCGCCTGGATTGACCGTGAACACCACCCCGTCGGCGGGCGTGCCCGCGGGCGCCGCGCCCGTCATCATCGAGCGCGTCATCTTGAAGAAGGGCTCCACGCCCGCGCCGTTCAAGTCCGCCTTCGTTCCGTACGCGACATCGAAGCACTCGGGGCCGAGGCCCAGCGAAGCGCGCGCGCGCTCCACGAACTCGGGATCATTCTCTTGAATCGCCCGGCGCCCGGTCTGGGAGTCGATGCGCGCCAGCACCTGGGAGACGCCGCGAACCGCCTCCGGATGCTCTCGACCGATGTCGGAGGTGTCATCGACGTCGTCGGCGAACGGGGTGCCCGACAGGCTGCCAGAGACCGAGACCACGCGATCGATGACCCCTGTCACACCCGCGTCTTCCAGCCGCTTCTTGGTCAGCGCGGCGGTGAGCGCGCCCTGGCTGTACCCGAGCACCGTGACGTCAGAGGCGGCCAGCTCCGGGAAGCCTGACTTCATCGCCTCCAGCTGCGCGAGGAGCACATCAGACGCGTCGGTCCACGGAATGAGGTTGGGGCTCCAGTCTCCAATCGCCCACAGCTTGCCCTTCAAGTCATCGGGCACCGGCGTCCCCCACACCTCCGTCAGCGGCCGCAGCCGAAATCCGTCTTCGCCGTGCGGGTTGCTGCTCGCCACCACCAGCGCCTCTCTCGAGTAGCGCGCCAGTCGAAACAACATGGCCGGCGTGGTGTTGAGGTTGAGCAGCCCGTTCACCACCACGGTGACGTCGCCCAGCGACGCGGACTCGCCGGTGGGCGTCTTCGCCAGGGGCGTGGTGAGGGCCCCCTGAATCGACTCCGGGGTGTCGGGGTTCTCCTTGCGAAAGGCGCGAGCGGCCAGCTGAGTCAGCTTCGACTTGTCGTAGAAGCGGTACAGGCCTTCGAGGAACTTCTCGCCACTTCCCCGCTCTGTATTCCAGGTGTCGTGCCTGGCGATGGCGGGAATGGCGGCGCCGAACACGTGGAGCGGCGCCTCTTGCGTCGAGGCATAGAACCAATCGCCGTGGTCCGACGCCGAAGGCAGGCTGGCCTGCAACACGCGCCGGGTGAGCTCGCCCACCCCGTCGCCACCTGCGCTGGGCGACGCACCCGCTCCCCCAAACACCGCCCACAGGGCCGCGGCGTTCGGTTCGGCATCGGCGATGTCAGTGACGAGCTTCTTCACCAGCGCGGCGTCGAGGTGGCGAAGCTCGCGCAGCACCACCCCCAGCTGCCCGTGGGCCTTCGCCTCGTTCAGCACCTTCACCATCTCCCGCCCGTCGCGCCGGCTGGTGGGTCCGCGAATGGCGTCGGCCAATCGCGTTGCCGCCTGGGCGCTGTCGAACGGGGGCAGTTTCACGGCGCGCACCATTCTGGCCCACTCGAGGTCCCGCCGCGAATCAGTCGCGCGTGGGGCGACGCCTCAGGGTTTGTCGGCCTCAAACAACTCAGCGCACACGCTGGTGATGGTGCGCTCAGTCCCGCAAGGCAACCGAAGAAACGATGCGGTTGGCCTTGTTGAGCAGCTCGATGAACTCCTGGCGGTCGGCCTCGGTCACGTTGCTGGCGGCCTTCGCCATCTGCACCACCTCGGTGTAGTTCCAGCGCTTGGCGAACGGGCTCTGGCGGAAGATTTCCGCCGCGCCCATGGCTGCGGTGGCGAAGCGCAGGTCGCGGTGGGCAGAAGCGAACGTCTCGGCGAGCGACGACTTCGAGAACGGGTACGCGCGCTCAGTAGCGTTCACGCCCCGCGGAGCCTTGGCGCGCACGCGCACCGTGGCGAGCTTGTCGCCCGCGCCCGGCCGCAGCTCCACTTCGTAGAGCGCGGTCACGCGGTGGCCAGCGCCGATTTCGCCGGCGTCGACCTTGTCGTTGCGGAAGTCGACGTCGCGGATGTCGCGGTTTTCGTAGCCAATCAGGCGGTACGACTTGACCTGATCAGGGTCGAAGTCGACCTGGAGTTTCACGTCCTGCGCCACCACGTCGAGGGTGCTGCCCATCTCCTTCACCAGCACCCGGTGCGCCTCGGCGAGCGAGTCGATGTAGTAGTGGTTGCCGTTGCCCTTGTTGGCGAACTGCTCCATCAAGGTGTCCTTGTAGTTGCCCATGCCGAAGCCGAGCGTGGTGACGGTGATGCCTTCCTTGGTGTAGCCGGCCACCATCTTCAGAATCTCCTCGTGCGAAGTGGCGCCCACGTTGGCGTCCCCGTCGGAGAGGATGATGACGCGCGAGTTCGACTTCGAGTCGAGCGTGCGATGCGCCAGCTTGTACGCAAGCTCAATGCCCCCGGCCATGGACGTGCTGCCTTCGGCGTTCAGGTCTTCAATCGCCGAGTGAATCTGAGCCTTCTTCTCCATCGGCGTCGGGGGCAGCGCGACCTTGACCCCGCCCGCGTACGTCACCATCGAGACCACGTCGCCGTCGTGAAGGTTGTCGACCAGCATGCGCAGCGCGCGCTTGGCCAGCGGCAGCTTGTCGGGCGACTGCATCGACCCGGAGACGTCGACGAGGAAGGTGAGGTGCGCGGGCTTCCGTTCGCTCGCGCTCAGGTGCCTGGCTTGCAGTCCCACGCGCAGCACGTGCTTGCCGCGGGTGTAGGGAGAGGGCGCCGCGTCCATCGTGACGGAGAAGACGTCGCCGGCCTTGGGCTCGGGGTAGTCGTAGTGGAAGTAGTTCATGAACTCCTCCACGCGAATGGCGTCCATCGGGGGCAGGGAGCCTTCGAGAATCTTTCGACGGGCCACGGTGTACGCGGCGGTGTCCACGTCGACCGAGAAGGTGGAGAGGTGATCTTTGGCAGTCTCCACCACCGGGTTCACGCCGTAGTTCTTGTAGTCCTCGCTGGTGCTCTGCCGGTCGGCCGCCGCGACCGGTGACGACGGGCCTCCACGTGCCTGAAGCGCAGGACTGGCCGCGAGATATCCAACCCCGCCACCGCGACCGGTAGCCGCCATGCCAGCGGAGCCCAGGGCGGCGCCGCCGTGGAGTGCGCCCAGCGGGGTTGTCGCGTTGGGAGATCGCTTCATCGCCATCTCCGCACGCGGCGCCGCCACAGGCTGGGCAACGTGGGTGGCAGGAGGCGGGGCACTGCCGCAGCAGGCCTCACTGTCGGCCCCACCGGACGCCTCGCCGATCCTCGGGGCGAAGTTGGAGATGGTCTTCTTGTTCGCCGCCACGGCCTCCTGGGGCGTGGCCCCAACAAACGCTTCGCTGAACTCGGCATGGGCGGCATTCACGCCCGCGAGCGCATCGGATGACGCCGCGGCGCGCCGCTGCACCACGACCGTTGCGACCAGAAGACACACGCCCACCACGGCCATCGCGGCCAGCCAGATTCGTTTCATGTGTAGAACTCCCCGAAGAGGTTTGTGACCTGCTCGAACGCACGGACAGCGTTTTCGATCTACGGGTTCCCTCAAAAGACGCTTGTTCTTTGCCTGCAGCGCGTCGAGGCTGCGCCCTCATGGGACGCATCTTCGAGACCAGAAAAGCCACCATGTTCGCCCGGTGGAACAAGATGGCGAAACTGTTCACCCGGGTGAGCAAGGACATCGCCATCGCGGTGAAGTCGGGTGGTTCAAACCCCGACACCAACCCGGCCTTGCGACGGGCCATTCAGAACGCCCGCGCCGCCAACATGCCGAAGGACAAGGTCGACAGCGCCATCAAGCGCGCGCTGGGCCAGGACACCGCGGCCTACGAGACCGTGCTGTACGAAGGCTACGCGCCCCACGGCATCGCCGTGCTGGTGGAGACCGCGACGGACAACGTGGTGCGAACCGTCGCCAACGTGCGCATGCACTTCAAGAACAACGGCGGCAACATGGGCAGCACCGGGAGCGTCGGTTTTCTCTTCAACCACATGGGCGTGTTTCGGCTCGACCCGAAGGGGATTGATCAAGAAGCGCTCGAATTGGAGTTGATTGACCACGGGCTCGAGGAAATGGGCGAAGGCCAGGGCGAAAAAGGCGAGCCGCAGCTCATCATTCGCTGCGCCTTCAAAGACTTCGGGCAGCTCCAGCACGCGATTGAACAGAAGGGGCTGACGCCGATCTCGGTCGAGTCGGAGTACGTGGCGAAAGATCTCCTCCAACTCCCCGAAGACAAAGCGACCGAGGTGCTGAAGCTGGTCGACTCGATGGAGCAGGACGAAGACGTGCAGCGCGTCTTCCACAACCTCGGCTGACCGAAGGACGGCCCCATGCCCAAGCGCGTGTGTGTCACGGGAGCGAACGGCTTCATCGCCGCTCACGTGGTGAAGCAGCTCCTCGAAGGCGGCCACACGGTGCGAGGCACGGTGCGCGACCCCGCGAACGCGAAGTCAGTCTCTCATCTCACCTCGCTGCCTGGCGCCGCGGAGCGGCTGGAGCTCTTCGCGGCCGACCTCAACCGGCCGGGCAGCTTCGACGCGGCGATGCAGACCTGCGACGCGCTGATGCACATCGCCAGCCCCTACGTGCTGACGGTGAAAGACGCCCAGCGCGACCTGGTGGACCCGGCGGTGAACGGAACCCTGGAGGCGCTCCGCGCGGCGGCCAAAGTCCCCAGCCTCAAGGTGGTGGTGCTCACCTCGAGCATGGCGGCGGTGACGGACTCACCCGACCCGACCCACCGCTACACCGAAGACGACTGGAACGAGACGTCCACGCTCGAGCGGAACCCCTATTACTTCTCCAAGACTCAGGCCGAGCGGGCGGCCTGGAAGTTCGTGCAGGACAGCAAGCCCGGCTTTCGGCTGGTGGCGCTGAACCCCCCGCTGGTGGCCGGCCCGTCGCTGTCGAACGGCATCAACACCTCGGTCGATCTGTTCGTCAAAATCTTCAAGAAGCAGTTCCCCGGCATCGTGGCGTTCAGCTGGGCCATGGTCGACGTACGCGACGTGGCGAAGGCGCACGTGCTTGCGATGGAGAATGACCAGGCGAAGGGCCGCTACCTGTGCGCCAACGTCACCGTGAGCATGCGCGAGCTGGTGGCGATGCTGAGGAGCCACAACCCGAAGAACCAATGGCTGCCCAGCGCGAGCCTGGAAGGAAGATTCGGCTCGGCGCTGGTGCTGGCGTCGACGCTGGTGGTGCCAAAGGGGGACGCGGTCTTCGCCCGGACCAACCTCGGGCGCCCCCTGCACTTCGACAATTCCAGGATTCGACGCGACCTCGGCCTCGACTTCCGAGCGATCGAACAGACCGTGAACGACACAGTCGATGACCTGGTGAAGAACGGCCACATTTAAGCCGGCTCAATCGTCATCGTTGTCTGTTGACATGAGCGCGTCACCCGTGTGAGGCGGCGACTATGAAACTGGTCTTCCTGACGGCGATGGCGATGACGATCTTCCTGGCCGGAGTGGGCACCACCGCCTGCGGCGGCACTTCGAGTGGCGGCGGTGGAGGTAGCGGGGGTGCCGGCGCCGGGAGCGTCGGAGGCACGGGTGGTGGCTCGGCGGGCGGAGGAGCGGGCGGCGCTGGCGGAGGCGCGGCAGGAGGGTCCGGAGGTGGGGGCAGCATCGCCACGGGTCCCTGCCCGGCGTGGGTCAGTTCGAGCATTGACCCGGCGACAGTCACGTTCGGCGTGACCTCGAGTTCAACCTGGACCCCGCTGGGCCAGAACGACGCAGGGACCAATTCGGCGCTCCCCCTGGGCGCGTACGCCAAGAATGGCGTGGTGACGGTCGTTTCCTGCGGCGTCCTGGTCGCGGCGGACGGCGTCGGCGCGGGCATCAATCAGCGAGAATATGCTCTCTATCTGTCCAGCGAGGGGCGACCGTTCGTCAAGGTTTCCACCAACGCAAGTCCGATGCTTCAAGTCCCCCTGCGCGAACTGAAGCCCTACGGGTCCGGGATCTTCTTTCACGAGGGCAACAGCAGCAACTCACACAACCTGTACCGCATGCCTCGCGCGGGTGGGGCCATCGACAAGGTCACCGCAAATGGCGAGCCCAACCTGCAGGTGTACGGCTTCTGGCCACTGGGCGACTGGGCGTATTTCACTTCCGGGTATGGCGCGGGCGTCTATCCCGGCCTGCGGCGAACCTCTCTCAACGAGCTGAACGACGCGGGTGTCATGGGTGCCGTGAGCCCGTTGATTCGACGCCCCACCGGCTATTCGTCCGGCGCCTATGTGTCGCCGCTCACCCAGACCGTTCTCTCTGTCGGCGGCACCATGGTCGACCTGAACTGCGACGCTGGCTGCAGCGACCCGGCGCTTCCCAGCGGAAACGTGATCGGCGCCACGCCGTGGCGGGCTGACAGCAACGCGCTCTTGTCCCTGACGTTCGCGAACGAAATCAGCATCTATCGGCCTGACGCGGGTGACTGGTTCGCGTCGGCCGCAGTCGGAAGTTCCGTACAAATACGTTCGTTCTCCTCGGTGGGCGAGAAAGGCGTGCTCTCACTCAGCAATGGGAAGGTCTACTTCGTCAGCAATATCAACGCCGGCACGCCCGTCCTGACCGAAGCTCCATCAACCGGTCTGCCGACTGGAGACGTCATGGGAGTTTGGACCAACGGCACCGTGGCCCTGGTGTACGTGGTCAACCCCGGCTTCAGCGCCCAGGGCCGAGTGTACGCGCTGCGTCTCCCGTAGCTGGCCATCGCCGGAACCAGTGACCTGCGCCACGGTCGACGCCGCATCCAGAACCGTCTGAGTCGATTCAAAACAGTGCCGAGATCGCCGTCACGGCCGACGCCGTGAGCCGGCAGAACCGGACAGCCGCAAAGCGCTTCGAGCGAAGCTCCGTTTGGGAGACACACTCGATCTCTGCCTCGAAGACCTGCCCCGCGTCGAGGGTCACGCGGAGCGTGGACCGGCCGGGCTCGAGCCCCGTGTTCCCCGCCAGGGCCAGACGCGCGCCCCCCAGCGAGATGTCCTCCAACACCCCCACCACCCGCCGCGTCGTGGACACCAGCCCGCGCGCCCGAACTCGCGCGTGCTTGCGCCGCTCCACGACCGCCCCTCCCGCGTTCGCTTCGACCACCGCCTCACCCGTCGTCGTCGTCATGCGCCGTACCCCCTGGTGTTGGTGTTGAACGAACACCATTGGGCCACGATCTGTTGATTCCATGTTGTTACTAATTTCGCAGTTTACACTTACCACGAGTGTTTGACACCAACGTCCCTGTCCCTCCGCGGGGTTGAGTCGAGGCGCCGACCGCTCACGGGGGGGCGCGAAACGCGCTGGTGGCACGGCGAGGCGGAAGAAGCCCGCCCCGGGGTGAACTGAAGTAAGCAGCGCGCCTTCTTTCGCCGAGGGGTCGCGCCACGTGATTTCGATTCTTGCCTCAGTTGTGCTCGCCGGTTCTGGCGACCCCATCAAACTCGCCGCGCCGGGCCTGACCATGGTCGGCATCGAGTCGAAGATGACGACCTTCTACACGGGCAATCTGGCCCAGCAGTTGGGGTTCCAGGGCGTGCAGGTGTCGACCGCCGCTGACCTGGCCGCCCTGCTCGGCTTCGAGCGGCAACAGCAGTTGATGGGCTGCCCCGACGACGTGTGCAAGGCCGGCGTCTCCCAGTCGACCGGGGTCGACGGCCTGCTGGTGGGTCAGGTGGCGAAGCTCGACAAGGAATACAAAATCGACGTGCGCGTGCTCTCGGGCACGGGCCAGCCGCTGGCCGCCGCCAGCGCCACCAGCGAGACCAATGACCGGTTGGTGAGCACGTTCTCGCTCCTGGCGCAGCAGCTCGCCTCGCAGCTGTCGGTGAAGCTGGGTCGGGCGCTCGCGCCCAACACGGCCGACGTCATCTACAAGTGGTCCGCGCTGAAGAAGATGCTGTGGATTCCGCTGGGGCTGGGCGTGGCCTCCACGACGGCCGGCACCGTGGGGTTCGTCAAAGCCAGCGGCGCGTTTTCGGACCTGACCCGGGTGCGCGACGTCACGGCGCCTCCCGGCAGCCCCAACGCGCCGCTCACGCCTGACCAGGCGGCCGCCATCGCGGGCACGGGCAAGACGGCACAGACCCTGGGCGGCGTCGGAGTGGGCGTGGGCGTCGGCATGCTGGTCGCGGCAGCCGGGCTCTACTTCTTCGGCGGCGACGAGATGATTTCCGCGGGGCTGTCCATGTCTCCGGCGGGCAACACGGTTGGTTTCACGGGGGCCTGGTGATGAAGAACTTCTTCGGAACGGTCGCGTTGGTGCTGTTCGCAGGCTGCCTCGACTTCGACCAGGGGCAGAAGGCCTGCGTCGAAGCGGGCAATTGTCTGGGCACCCTGACGCCGGTGACCATCACCTCGAGTTCGCCGGCGAACCAGGCGACCAACGTCGCCGCGTCGTCGTTGCTCGCCATCACGTTCTCCCGCGAGATGGACACGGGCTCGGTGAAGGTCGTCATCGCCCCGGCCGTCGCGCTCAACGGCTTGATGTGGGAGGCCGACAACCTGAGCTTCACGGTGCAGTCCACCTCCGCGCTCGCCTACTCCACCCAGTACTCCGTCACAGTGACGGGCCGCTCGAAAGACGGCGTGGCGTTGGGCGACGACGCGGCGTTCACCTTCACCACCGAGAAGGAGCCGGACAAGGTCCCGCCCACGCTGTCGGCGACGTCTCCGCAGTCGGGCACGCCGAATGTGCCCGTCGACTTCAAGGTCGTCCTCACGTTCTCGGAGGCGATGGCGCAGAGCACGGTTTCGCTGACCAGCCAGCCGCCGTTTCTGTTCGGCACGCCGTCGTGGTCTGGCGACGGTCAGACCGCGACGTTCGACATGCCGCTCGACACCTTCGCGCCCAAGACCGACTACGTGGTGCAGATTGACGGGAAGGACCTCGCGGGCAATGCGCTCACCGGCATCAAGACCCTCACCTTCAAGACTGCGACCCCGCCGGACACCACGCCGCCCCAGGTGGTGGGCACGTCGCCCGCGCAGGGGGCGATTGGGATTTCGGTGACGACCAGCCCTTCGGTCTCGTTCTCCGAGCCGATGAACGCGTCGACGGTCTCGACGTCTTTCACGGTGAGCCCGGCGATTCCCGGCGGGTGCAGCATTCTCCCCGACGCCAACGGGATGCTGTTCACCTGCAATCACGGCCAGGCGCTCGCCGCGAGCACCACCTACACGGTGACCATTGGCACCGGCGCGAAGGACGGCGCGGGAAATGCGCTCGCCGCCGCGTTCACGTTTTCGTTCACCACCGGAATCGTCCCCGACACCACGCCGCCGACCATCAACAGCACGGTTCCCCTCACGAACGCCGCGGGCACGACGCAGTCTCCGACCATTACGGTGAACTTTTCAGAGCCGATGGATCAGGGTCTGACCCAGGCCGCATTTTCAATCGCTCAGCCGGCGGGATGGCCGTTCGCGAACGGGACATTCAGCTGGGACGCCGGCACTCAGCTCAATTACTCGTTCCCGCCCGGGTACAAGCTCTCGTACGGGCAGAACGTCGTCTGGCAGGTCGGGACCGGCGCGAAAGACCTCGCCGGCAACGCGCTGGCGTCTCTGCAGAGCTTCTCGTTCAAGGTGCGCCAGCAGAAGTCGGTCGACCTGTACGCAGACTCGACCGGCAGCTTCAACGACGGGTGGTGGGACCAGATCGCCGTCTACTCCGCCAACAACACGACGGAGCTTCGGGTCGGCGATGACTACGCGACCAACACCACGCCCAACGCCCGCGAGGTTCGAGCGCTCGTCTCCTTCAATCTGGCCGCCCCGAACCTTCCGGCAACCGCCCTCGAGGTCCTGTCGGCCACGCTCACCATGCGGCAGACAGGAACCGCGGGGAGCCCGTACTCGGGGTACCGCGGCGTCAACGTGTTCGGAATCGATCCGACCGTGGCCTTCGGGTACACCGCGTTCTCCACGCCAGCGCTCTGCTTCGGCTTCTCGTGCGGCTTGACCGTCCAGTGCGTCGGGAAGACGCTCACCACCGGCAGCATCGCGGGCGACTATTCAGCGGTGGTCGATGGCTTCGCGCGCGCCGGCTTCACCAACGCTGCCAAGCGGGTCTCGTTCCGGCTTCAGCGCGTCGACATCACGCCCATGATTGTGGGCTGCCCCACCGTGGGCACCAACGGCGACACCGTCAAAGACTACGCGGCGTTCGCGGCGTCGGAATCCAGCGTTGGTCGACCGAAGTTGACCGTCGTGTACACCGACCCCTGAGGAAGCGACGCGCGGCCCCTGACGTTCAGCGCAGCGGCGCGGCGCGAAGCTCCGCCGCGAGTTCGCGAAGCTGAGGCTCTCGGGGGTGCCCCGCCCGCCACACCAACCGGAACGCATCGACCCCAAGCGGAGTCCCGGGAAACAGCACCCGCAGTCGACCGCGCTTCAGGTCGTCAGCGATGAAGTAGCGCGGGAGCACGGCCACGCCGGCGCCCTGCAGCGCCCGGTAGCGCACCGCCGAAATCGCGCCCAGCAGCTCGTGAGAGCGAAACGCCCACGCCTCTCCAGCCGGCCTCGCGTCGAGGAAGTACCTGAACAACGGCAACTCTCGCAGCGCGTCCAGCAGGACGTGAGACGACGCGTCGCGCTCGCTTCGCAACGGCTTTGCCCGGAGCAGCTTCGGGCTGGCCACGAAGGCGTACGTCTCTTCGTGCAGCGTCTCGTAGGCGAACGAGCCGCCCGACAGCCGCACACTGGTCACGGCGGCGTCGAGCGTTCCCCGACTGATGGAGCTGAGCAACTCGGCGCTATCTCCGAACACCAGGTGCAGCGTGCGCTCAGGGCGTGAGCGCTTGAGCGTCTCCAACTGCGGTGTGAGCCAGGACAGGCCCAGCTCGAACCGCGTGCCCACGCTGAACTCGACCGCCGGCCGGGCCCCGGGCGCCACCAGCGCGAAGGCGCGCGCGTCGGCGAGCAACGCTCGCGCTCTGGGGAGCAACACCTCTCCCATCGGCGTGAGCGCCACGCGCCGGGTGCTGCGCCGGAACAGCGGCCCGCCCACCAGGTCTTCCAACTGGCGAATTCGGCCACTGAACGCGGGCGGAGAGAGCGCCACCGCCGAGGCCGCCGCGCGAAAGTTGAGCGACGTGGCCGCCGCATCAAAACACCGCAGCGATTCCAGGCTTGGAAGCATTGTTCGAAATTACAACACAGTGACATTTCAATCATGCCAATTGTTCGAACCTTTGGAGTTCGCCACGTTTCCAGGGCCGCACTGAAGCGGCACCCAACCTGGAGTCACAGATGAAGGTCCTCTACGTCGCGCTCGTTGTCTCGCTGGTCGCCTGCGGTCCCGAGGGGGAGATCCTCACCTCCCCCGGCCTCGACCCGCTCCCGGCTGAGCACTCACCCGCGGTGGCGATTCCCGCCGCGGCCACCCCACTCACCGCCACCGCCCCAACGCCCGCCCCCAGCGCGAGCCTCGTGATCAGCACCGCCGCGTTCGTGCCGGTCTGGGTCGCTTCGGAGGCGCGGCTGCGCGTCGCCCTCGGGCAGAACGGGTGCGGGTACCAGTTGCTCCGTCTGGAGGTGGTGGCGCCGGCGATCACGCCCTACGTCAACCTGTTCCCGAGCACCCTCGTGTTCCCGCTCGACGACACGCTCAGCGGTCTGAACGACGTCGAAGTGCTGGTGGATGAAACCGGAGCCGGAGCCTGCCAGGCCGGCGACACGGTGTTTCGGCTGGCGGGCTACGGCTTTCCCAGCGCCGACCCGGCGACCGGCGCCATCACGCTCGGCGCGGCTGAGTTCACCAAGCGAAAGCTGCTCGGGCCCTGGGAGTGCACGAAGTTCTTCCCCGCGCCCGCCACGGCGCCCTGACCACGCGCCTCACTTCTGCGCGCGACTGGGCAAGGTCAGCGACCACGTCTCTTTGTACCAGCGGCCCGACCACGTGGTGGTGGCGCCGTCTGGCGAGGCGGCGGCGGTGATGCCCAGCTCGCGAAGCCGTGCCGCGGTCATCGGCGTGCCGGCGCGCGCGAGGCAACCTGCGTGGAGGAGGTCGAACGTCCCCAGCACCTGATCACGCACCACGGAGAATCGAGCGAAGTCCGTCGCAGTCCGCGCCACGGGGTTCAGCTGTTGCTGGCGCGACTCGTACAGCGCCTTCAGGGTCGCATCGCGCTTCGGATTGCGGAGGTCGGCAGCAACCGCTGCCTCCTCCCCGTACGTCAACTCCGTGGGGAGCTCGACCTTGAGAAGTGCGTCGCTCACCGGGTCGAACTTCTTCGTGGCCAGCCACGCGTGAACGGGTGCCGGCAGTCGGCGGATGTCGCCAGGCGAGAGCGTGGGCGCATACGCCAGCAGCAGGTACGAGGTGCTCGTCTCCCGCACGGTGGCCGCGAATTTTGGGAGGCCCGCGCGAATGGTCTCGAGCTGACGACATGCGGGCGCGGCGCGGTTCACGGTGAGTGAGCGCAAGACGGCGCCACAGAAGTTGAGCGCGGTCTGGGTCAACGCGGCGCTGAGCGCCACGCCCAGCACCATGGTGCCAGCGCTGAGGTCGCGAACAAGCGCCAACCCATCGAGGCAACGTGCCAGGGCGGCGTCGACCTGGCCCGTCCGCAACGGCTCCACCACGCTCCAGAAGGCAACGCGCGCGGCGAGCTGAACCATGGGTCGCGGGTCGTCAACCTTCGCGGTCGGGTCGTCCCATGGGCGAACGCCCGGGAGGGGTCCGGCTTCGGCGGTGTGGGTCGCCAACGCAGCGAGCTCAGCCCCCGCTCGGACTTGATCAACCAGCGCGCTGCAGTGCTCCGGCAACGATCCACCATCAAACGAGAATTGCGTGCACGCCTGGCGCTTCGCATTCGACCAGCCGCTGAACTCGCTGGCCCCAGACGCCAGGAGCGGGAGCGCTTCCACCACGCGTTCAGGGAACGTGCCGGAGATTGTCGGCGTCACGTGGCTTGGGCGCGGGTACTTCATCGCCACCGTGGCCGCGACCCTCGCCACCAGGCGGTCTTCCGCGCTGGCTCCGAGCACCACCATGACGAGCGCGAGGGCGTTCATGCGAAGTTCGGTTCCGGCGCGCTGCCGCTTCGCCGGTTCACACCGAGCTTGTCACAAACCGGTTGCAGGCTTTGCGGGGAATTCGGCGCACGATTGTGTACGAAGGCGCAACGCCTTCGGGGCGTGGGGAGACACCGCATGCATGCACGAGTTCTGTTTGTCGGTTTCACGCTGGTGACGTTTGCGTGTGCTGAGCCCACCACGGGCGGGAACGATGGGGGCGGCGGTTCCGGCGGCGGCAGCGTCGGCGGCG
>CAZFXD010000001.1:0-85259 GCA_964522795.1 uncultured Myxococcaceae bacterium | reverse complement strand
GGAAGTACGGCGTCGTCACCATGTGCATCGGCGGCGGCATGGGCGCGGCGGCCTTGTTCGAGGTGGCGTGATTCGAGCCTCCGTGGTGCTCGCCGTCGCGGGGCTCCTCGGGGGCTGCGCATGGTTCGAGCCGAAACATGAGCTGGTGTGCGGCGCGACGGTGCAGGGCAATGACGTGGTGTGCCTGCCGCTGGCGCAGGTCCGCCCGGTGACGCACAGCCTGCAGCGCTGCGTGCCGGTGGCCCAGTGTCAGGTGCGCGAGGGCCGGTGCGAGCTGAAGGGCGATGAGGTCTTTGACCGCTGCATGACGTGCTTTCGGAGCTGCCGAGGCAAAGGCGCGACGGACTACACCGCGGCGTCCTGCGAGCAGTCGTGCGTGCTGTCGGTGTTCGGGCGCATTCACACGCCCTGAGCGCTACGGCAGGCCGAAGTACACGTTGTCGAGGCAGGCCGTGTCGGGGCCGTCGACGAACTCACCCCGAAGGCGCAGCGAGGTGAGCGTCTTCAGGATGGTGCGGAGGTCTTCCTCGGTGGCGGCCGGGTTGCCCAGCTCGTCGCGCTTCCACCCGCCTTCGGGGGTGAGCGCCGCGGCGTAGGGCGTCCAGTCCATGCCGGGCGTGGAGCGAATGTTGAACACCAGCGAGAGGCCCCCGCCGGTGAGCACCACGTCGCGGCCTTTGACCTGGTTGTAGAGGGAGGATTGCTTCAGCTCCCAGACGAGGCGCTTCCCGTACGCCGCGGACGCGTTGCCCAGGTAGCGCTGCGGCGCGACGAAGTACCAGAAGTCGCCTGTCTCGGCGTCGGTGGCGCAGATGTGGCCGGTGGGGTTGCCGCCCTGGCCGCGGAGCTCGGGCGTGGGTTGCGCGTCGCCGACAATCGTCCAGCCCTCGTCGTCGACGTCGAAGGTGCTCCACGCCACGGCGTCCACCGGGTGGCAGGCCGAGAGAGGGAGCGTTGAGAGGAGGAGCGCGACTCGCACGGTTCCTTCTTAGTCGGTTTCGATGCGCCGCCCACCGCGTTTGCTGTGCGCGGCGCTGGCTCTTCGTAAGCGAAGCCACACTTTTCGAGTCGCGCGCTCGTCGCGTTGTCTTCGCTCGTCGCTGCGTGAGTTCTTGACGAGGTCCCATGCGAAATTGGTCAGTGAAGATCCCAGCGCTGGTGCGCGACGCAATGCGTCCTTTTCGGCGAGCAGACGACCAATTCGCTTTTCAGCGATCGACTGCCCGCGAAACCACCGCAGCAGTCTCTGCTTCTCTGCTCGAGTCACTGTGGCCGCAGGGTATCACTCACGCACAGCCCCCGCGAGTGCTCATCCCGACCAGTGCCCACCCAGCCAGACGTACTCGTCGACGGGGTGGGAGTCGTTGCCCCCGGTGAAGGAGTCATTGTTGCCGATGTCCTCCAGCAGCTGGTGGCCGGTGTCGAAGTAGTACCTGTCGATGGCTATCGGCTAATCGCTCGCCGGTGCGCGCCCGTGTGGGAAATCCGCGAAAGTGTCCGGCACTCGTCACGGCACGGATTTGGGTCTGGCACTCGTCAGGGGTCTTCAGCGACTCTGTCTACTGCACGCAGAAGCGCCTCACGCAGTTCGTTCTCGTCGCGGTATCTTCGTGCCAGCACTTCTCGAACGAGTTCTCGAAACCCCGGGCGCCCAAACGCGAGTTCCACGCCCGGCCCCTGTGCAACAACCACCACCGGGGCGTCTTCAATGCCGAGTTCCCGCAGCAGAACGAACACTGTCCAGGGAAAGCCCTCCCAACCCTTGGGAACGCCGGTGCGCGTCTGTCGCCCCTTCACTTGTTGATCCACGGTGCACAAGCACGCGGTCCGAGATTGAACGGGGTTTCAGCCCACGTGCCATCGGTGCACTTGTACAGATAGGGCATGCGCATCAGCGCCCAGCGCAGTTTCCACACAGATGGGCCACCCGTCTCTTGACAGAACGTTTGACGACGCGGCTCACAATTGTCGTTTGCAGCGCTGCCATCCCCGATCGCCCCAGCCGCACCCGTCGCGCCACCCGCCCCAGTCCCCGTACGCGCGAAGGTGTCCGGCACTCGTCGGGCGACCGTCACCGACCCTTGCCCGTCCCGTGGCGTTGTTGCTTCTTCCACGCGCGAATTAGTGGACGATGTCGTCGTTTGAGGGCCCGTTCGATTCGCGCCGTGACGCGTGCCTCAGCTTCCTCATACCAAGCATCAAACTTGCGGTCGATTCCCCGCATCGTCATTGCCGGGAGCCCGAGGGCCCAGTGATCCCTGAACTGGAGGCTTTGCCGATATGGTCTCAGGCGATGTTCAACGAAGAAGATAGCGAGCATCAATGCTTGAAATCCGTCGACACCCAGCACGCGCGTGGACGTTGTTGTCGTCGGAAGCCCACCTATTTCAACCTGCACGGCCCAAGCGTCTGAGGTCTGCTCGCGCTCTGGTGCATAGAGCTTGAACCAGACAGCGCTGCGAGACGGCGCGGTGTACTCACGAACGACAATGGGCACTTTCGGACGCACTCTAGTTGCAGAAGAACGCGTCGCAGTAGTTGATGCAGCCTTGGAGTCCCCCACCGGGAACCAATGCGCTAGACCAGCATCCCGGGCCCGCTCGCGAGCCAGGTGGCAGTCGGCGACAGAATTCTTCCATCGCACGAGGTTCACCCGACTGATGCGTTGCATGGCAGGCGTCCAAGCAATCATTGCAGCTTGGTGCTCCACCTTTGCATACCGCGTTCGCCCCAGCCCCTGCGCCCGTGTTGCCGTGCGTGTCGCCGTGTGGCTGAGGCGGCGGCACGGGCTTGGGGGTTGGGTCCGTGTGCGGCCCACATTGGCCTGTCCACCAGCAAGCAGCCACGCCTAGCGTGGCAGTTACCACGCCGGCAGCAAGCGCGGCCTCTCCCACACTGATGCCGGTTCCGAGCGCAAACGGCACTGCCACCAAGACGGGGAACAACAGCCCATCTTTATCGACGTAGTAGGTGGGACTTGAGCCGGCGTACGAGTACGTCGGGAGCGCCGTGCCGATGTTCGTCGCGACCATCAAAGGCAGGCGCGGCGAATTCAGCACCGGCTCACTCGCCAGATACCGTCCCGTCATCGGGTCGTAGTACCTGTTCCAGTTTTCGAAATACTCCGTCTCCCTGTCGGAGTACTGGCCGGGGAAGCGCAGCGGCAGCGCGTAGTAGCTGGCGCCGGCCTGGTACCGCCGGTATTCGAAAGCCTCCGCCACCACGCCGCCGTCGTGGGCGGAGGAGTCCGAGACAAACCTCACGTTGGTGTTGACGCTGGCCGGCGTCAGCCAACTACTCCACGTCGGCCCTCCGGAAGCCTGCACGCTGGCCGTGGTGCCGGCGTCGTCGTCCAGCCAGGCGTAGTCCCCGGAATTCGCCACTTCATACACATTGAATTTCACGCGCGTCTGCACGGTGATGCCGGCATCAGCAGTCCCAGTCACCTGGAAACTCCCCAGGGTGGAATTCGCGTTGTCGGCGTAGCCCCAGCCGGTGGTGGCGGAGAGCGGCCCACGGTTGAGGTAGCCGTAGTCGGTAATGTCATTCGCAGAGGCGACTCGGCGCTGGGAGTCCATGACGAGGACAATGCTGCCCAAAGCGTCGGTGACAGGGAAGTAGAAGCCGCACGGGGTGCCGTCGCCTTCGCGGCTGCAGTTGGCGGCCGTGTCCTCGTACCTGTCGAAATGGTCATTCATTTTCCCTCGAATGACGACGACAGGACGGCCACCCAGCCAGACGTACTCGTCGACGGGGTGGGAGTAGTTGCCGCCGGTGAAGGAGTCATTGTTGCCGATGTCCTCCAGCAGCTGGTGGCCGGTGTCGAAGTAGTACCTATCGATGGCCCCCGTCGGGTACTCCTTCGAGGTGCGGCGGTTGTAGACGTCGTTGCCGAAGCTGTACCAGCCGCCATTCACCCACAGCGCCGTGTAGAAGTTCCCCCAGCCGTAATAGAAGTAGCTGCCGAAGCCGGCGTCGGCTTGTGGGTTGGGGCCGAATTTCACCTCGGCCGTCCGCCCGTCGTCGTCCAGCCCGTACGTCCGCGTCAACTCCCCGCCGTTTCGCGACAGGGCCGTCATTCTGTCGCCGTTGGAGTCCACCGTGTAGCTGGTGAGAAGCGGCGTCCCCGCGTCTTCAAACATGGACGTCCGGTTTCCTCGCCCGTCGAAGAAGTACTGCGTCAGGCCCGTCGGCCCATTCGGGTAATTCCCCGTCGACGACGTCAGCCGCAGCAAGCCGTCGTAGCCGTAGGTGGAGACGCGTGGGGTGGACTCATTCAACAGACAGGACTCCACGCGCACCGGCACGTCGCCTTTGTATGTGTACCAGCGCTTGAAAATGTCTCCGTTGGCCGTGCCCGCGTCAGCAAGGCCCGAGGTGACGGCAATTTTCCGCAGGCGGCCCGTGTAGTCACTCGTGCCCGGGAGGCTGCTGCTGCAGCTACTCGAGGGCGCGGCCTCGGCGTTGTCGCCCAGCAGGTACTCCACCTGGAATTCTTTGTTGCTCGAGGTGGGAGGCCGCACCTGGTACGCGCGCAGGCCGCCGTAGGGTTCCCACCGCACGTTTTGGATGGTGGTGCCGCCGTCCATGTCCCACGCGTCGAAGACGGTTTCCGAGACGCGCGCGACTTCCACCGAGGCCACTCTGTCCGTGAAGCCTCCGCTGCCGTAGTTGTACTGGACGGTGCGCTTGTGGGGGTACGTCGACGTCTTCAGGTTGCCATTCCACGTGTACGTGTAGGACTGGTGGGGGTTGTAATAGCGCTCCTGCCACGAGGGGTTGAAGCTGCAGCCCGAAGCCGACTCGGCGAGGCGGATTTCCTGCAGCACCCGGCCTTCCTCGTCGTACTTGTAATAGGTGCTGCCGAAGCCGTCGACGCGCGCCTGCAGCCGGCCCTTCGTCAGCGCGGTTTGTGGGCAACTGCCCGGCGCCGCGTGCGTCTCGTCGTAATAGAGGTACCACATGGCCGCGTTGCCATGGATGGTTTCCCGTACCGCCGACGCCGGCCTCCCCAGCATGTCGTACGCATAATGCGTCGACGTGGAGTAGCTCGGCGTCCCGTCATTTCCATCCTCGGGAGACACCGCGTAGTCGACGAGGCCCCGTGCATTGGAGAGGTAGAGGTACGCGCCTGACGCGGAGTGCGCGTCATTCTTCGTCCACGGCAGCGTCGCCTTCACCAGGCTTCCGAAGTCGTCGTACAGGTACGTCGAGGCGGGGACGCTGCAGCTTCCGCAGTCAGCCGTGCACCCCGACTGTATTGAATTGACGTTGCCGTGGGCGTCGTGCCCAAAGCAGGTGCGCGTCGCGGACGAGGAGTCGGTGACGAATTCCTCCACCTGCGAGAGGCGGTTGGCGGCGTCGTAGGTGAGGTGGCTGCACAGCTTCGAGGTAGGTGAGTCGACGTTTCCAGAGGGGCCGCCGCAGAAGGCGGGAGGGGCGTTGCCGGCCTGGCCCACGCCGGCGAGGTTACTGGCCCTGTCGAAGAAGGAGACGGCCTGGTACTGGCCGGTGGCCGTGCCGGCGTCGTCGCCGAAGCCGCGCCAGGTGGGACGGCCCTGCGCGTCATTCTGGAAGCGCCGCACCCGGCGCAATTCGCCCGCGCTAAGGCCGTCGCACCCGGAAGCGTCGTTGCACGCGCGGGAGGACTCCCTGGAGACGGTGCCGTCGGGGCCGTAGTCGAAGGTGACGAGTTCTGCCCAGGTAATGCCGCTGCCGTTGCACGAGGCCGGGCTGCCACTGCAGGACACCTTCGCCTTCCACTGCAGCTTCGGCGTGAATTCCCCGCCCGTGGGGCAGGGCCAGGCCTTCGCGCCGCCGCTGGTGCGGTAGCAGAAGAATTCCCCGTTGCCCTCCGGGTACACAATTTGCGCCAGCTTCTCGGACTCGTACCCGTACGTGGTGACGTTGGAGTGGCCCGAGACGGAAATTGTCTTCTTCACGAGAAGTTTTCCCGAGTACTCGTAGGTCGTGGTGACGCCGGTCTCGTCGATGACGGAGGTGGGGTTGCCGAAGGCGTCGTAGGCCGCGTACTCCGTCACCAGCGGCGTGCCCGAGGCGCAGTCGTCGCTGCCCGAGACGTAGCGGAATACCTTCTTCAGGCGGTTGGCTTTGTTGTTGCCCTCGGAAGACGCGTAGTACTCGTACGCCGTCACCGGGTGCGCGCCGCTGCAGGCGGTGTCGGACTCTGACGAAACCCAGCAGGGCCCGCGGACTTCCAGGGTGCGGCCGTAGGCGTCGGGGCCCACGCTGCCTCCGTCGGGCAGCGCGCCGCAGGTGCGGGTGTCTGAATAGAAAGTCGCCTTCACCTTGCTGACGGGGCTGCTGTCGAAACTCACCGTGGTGTAGCCAGACACCGTCACCTTCTTCAGGCGGTTGTTTGCGTCGTAGTGGTTTTTGGTGACGGTGGAGTTGCCCGAGGAGAAGACGGAGTCTCTGGTGGTGGTGGAGAGGAGTTGCTGGGTGTTGGCGCCGTAGACGTAGGCGTAGGTTTCGGACTCCAGCGCGCCGCTGCCAGAGGAGTTTGAGGCGCCGCGCGCCTCGCTGCGCTTCTCGAGAAAGCCCTGCGGGAGGCCGGCGTCGACGAAGGCGTACGTCCATGCCGTCCAGTTGTCGCGTTTGTCTTTGAAGCCCTTTTCGTAGCCGGGGAAGTCGCCCGACGCGCACGTCCACTCCCAAACCCGGGTGCCGCCGCTGCACGCGTTCGAGAACGTGGCGCAACTGTCTTCGATTGAAACCGTGCGCGGCGCATACTCGTGAACGTCGTTGTTGACGACGGTGAATCGCTGCAAATAGCCGGCGGCGCCCGTCTGGCCGTCGCCACGGGTGTCGGTGGAGTACGTCACCTCCGTTTGGATTGGGGATTGGCCGCAAACGCCAGCGTCGGTCATCACGACGGGCGTCGACATCGAGAAGGCCCCATTGTCCCAGGCCGCCGCCGTCACCAGACGGTTTGACAGGGTGTGCGTCGTCAGGACTGTGCCGCTGAATGATTGCTGAAACTGCCCCGATGAGTACGAATACGCCTCGGTGTGGCCCAACAGGGTTGCGCTGGCGAGGTGCCCTGGGCGCGGCTGGCCACTCACGGTTTCATAGCTGAACGAGGCGATGTCAGTTGTCCCGGCGTCGGCCGCGACGAGCATCACCTTCTCCACGACGCACTCGTCCACGCTGTCGGTGCGAGTCCTGACGACGTACCCCAGGCGAAGCCTCGCCTCGGGTGTGGAGATGTCTTTGATGTACGGAACGCCGGCGAGGGTGCCTGCGTCCATGCGCCCGGTCGGGCAGGAAAGGTTGGCCGGGTGTTCGTATGTCAGCGTCGCCGCGAGGGCGCCATTGGCGGCGTACAACTCCGAGAGGAATGACCGGTACACACCCTCTCCAGTGCGCGCGAATGGTGCCGAGAAGACGGCCCGACTGCCGTCCGCGCGCCAGAGTTCAAATGTGGTGATGGCCGAAGCGTAGAGCCTGTTCCTGGTGGACGTGTTGCCGCCAACTGGCTTCGCCCAGCACGGTACCCCCTCCATCCGGCAGTCGGTGAAGCGGGTGAGTTGGCCGCCGACGTCGCGGACGAGCAACGTCGCTGTCTTCGGCTCGACAAGGACGAGCGCGAGAAAGTTGTGCCACCACTCAAGCGAGCGGAATCCGCCATCGCTGCTGGGCGTCACAGTGCTGCCGAAGGGCACGGGCACACCCACGAGGAAACCATCGTTCCCCCAGTCGTCGCCGCGGCTGGAGAAGGTGCGCGTAAACTCAAGCGGTCCGGTGGCACCGGGAAGCTTGAAGTCCGTCATGTACTGGAAGCTCGACGCGGTATCCACGACGACAGGGTCTCCGGACAGTCTGGAACTTTTGCAGCTCTCCGGAGGAGGCGGGGGAGGTGGTGGCGGCGGTGGGGGCGGACAGGGCCCGCCATCGCACGCGCAGTGAGTATTCGCGGTGTTCGACAGGCAGCCGGACTGGGTCGGCAGTCCTGTGGTTGCGTCGCACGTGACGCGACAGCTCTCACCTGCCGCGCACGAGTTGGCGCCAACCGGCCCGCCGGGGGAGGCGAGGTTGTAGTTGGGGCACGCGGGAATTCCGTTGGCGAAGCAGCCGTACGCCATCCCCGCGCTTGCATTTGCCGTGTTGTAAATCCACGAGAGGCAGAAGTCGTACGCTGGGTTGCAGCAGGCATTCGGTCCGCATTCCACCCAGCCCGGGCCCTGGACGCAGGTGGCGGCGGCTTGCCCTGCCCAGCTCACGGCCAGCCACAGCAGCGTCGACGAGAGAAGGCGAACTGCCCGCGCGCGCACCTTCATCGCGTCACCCCCACGCGGTGCGCGACGAAGTCGCGGGTGAGCGGCGTGCAGGCCCGCTTGTACGGCATGATTTCACGGCACCCAAAGCCGGCTTCACAGTCAGCCGGCGCGGTGCATGTCTTTACGCAAATGTGTGAGGCGGGCGAATTCGCGGGAGCGTTGGCGTTGCCGGGGCCCGGCTCCGGACGAATTTTGAGGCACACCATGCCGTCGCGGCAGGCGGCGCGCCCTACGCCGGCGCAAGACTCACCCTGGTACTTCGTGGCAGCGACGGCACCAGCAGCGAGCGGCTGCTCGATGCGCGCTATCGGCGAGGCTCCACTCGGCCTCGAATCGCCTGCACCGCACCCAACCGCGATGAACCCGAGTACGCCCCAACAAAGGATTTTCATGTGTGCCCCCGCAACGCGTGCGACGGCACCATGCCCCCCCCCTGCAATCGGCATGCAATGACAAACAGCGGCTGTTGAGACAAAAGTAGATGTCTAACCGATATTGATTTGAATCATTGCCTATCCGTCGGCGTGCGCTTTGGCGGCGGCACCTGGCGAGGACGTCAACAACGAGGAAGACGATGGACAGTCACTCACCGTCGTGCGCCACCGACTCGTTTGGAATCTCCTTGAAGCCCACCACCTGCTCGCCCATGGCGAGGATGTCGCGAATGTGCAGCCGCTCTCGCCCCGCGGCGTTCTTGAGCAGCCGCTCCAACTGCGGGTTGACGATGAAGTGCGCCGAGTGGATTCCCGTGGGCGCGAAGCCCCGCGAAATCTTGTGCTCGCCTCCCGCGCCCGGCTCGAACGCCTCGAACCCGCGCGCGATGCAGTCTTCAATCGAGTGGTACAGGCACACGTTGAAGTGGAGGAACGGCACCTCTTCGAAGCACCCCCAATAGCGGCCGTAGAGACGGCGGTTGGCGGCGAGGTTGAACGCACCCGCGATGACCTTGTCGCCGCGCCTGGCCAGCACCATCTCCACCACGTCGGGCATCGCTTCGAAGACGCGGCTGAAGAACTCGCGCGTGAGCTGAATCATCCCGAACCCGCTCTTGGACGAAGTCGAGTGGTAGAAGCGGTAGGCGAGGTCAGCGTGCGCTTCAGTGATGTCCTTCCCGCGCACGGTCGAGATGGTGATGCCCTGCTCCTCCGCCGCGGCGCGCTCGCGGCGCAGTTGGTGCCGCCGCTTGGAGGTGAAGCGCGCCAGATAGTCCTCGTAGGTGCGAAAGCCCTTGTTCGCCCAGTGGTACTGCATGGTGAGGCGGCGAAAGAGGCGCGGCTCCAGCGCGCAGGCGGCGGTCGCTTCTTCCTCAGTGGGAAACAGCAGGTGAAACGACGAGCCCTCGGCGATCTCGGTCGTCTTGCGCGCGCAGGTGAGGAGCGCCTGCCGCACGTCCGCCAACGGCGTGCCGGCGCGGGCGTGAATGCGCTCCCCGGTGATGGGCGAGAGCGGCGCCCCAATAATCAGCTTCGGGTAGTAGTCGACGCCCATCTCGCCGGCCGCCTGCGCCCACGAGAAGTCGTAGATGTACTCCCCCATGGAGTGCGACTTGAAATACGCCGGGGCCACGCCGACGAGCTGACTTCCGCTCCACGCCGTCAGGTGCAACGGCGTCCACCCGCGGTTGGGGATCGCGCTCCCCGACGCCTCCATCGCGTCGAGCCACTCCCACCGCAGCACGGGCGCGGCGTTGGGGGCGAGGCACGCGTTCCAGTCGTCCTTCTTCACGTCGCGAATGGAGCGGAGCGCGCGCGTGCGCAAGTCGGCGGCGCTCATGTGCTATTCCACCGCGCGTGCTGACACTCTCGTTGGTCGCGTGGTGCGCGCTCGGAGCCGCCGATGGTGGCGTGGCCCTTCGACTGCGCGCGGTGGGTGATGTGATGCTGGGAACGCTGGAGCCCGAAGGTCATCTCCCGCCGAACGACGGCGCGGACATGCTGAGCGGCGTGCAGGACTGGCTCAAAGACGCGGACCTCACCTTCGCCAACCTCGAAGGGCCCTTGTGCGATGAGGGCACCTCTTCCAAGTGCAAGAAGGTCCGCACCTGCTACGCGTTTCGAAGTCCCACCCGCTACGCGAAGTACCTGGAAGCGGCGGGGATTGATCTCGCCTCCACCGCCAACAACCACGCCGGAGATTTTGGCGATGCGTGCCGGCGGGCCACCGAGGCCACCCTCGACGCTCATCACATCGCCTGGTCCGGCGCCCGCGGGTCCATCGGCTCGGTGGAGTCGAACGGGCTCAAGGTGGCGTTGATTGGCTTCCACACCTCGCCGGGCGTGAACGACGTCAACGACATTCCCGAAGCGGTGGCGCTGGTGAAGCGCGCGGCGGCGAAGCACGACCTGGTGGTGGTCTCGTTCCACGGCGGAGGCGAAGGCCTGGGCAAGCACCACGTCGAGCCGGGGGTGGAGAAATACCTGGGGGAAAACCGCGGCAACCTGCGGGCGTTCGCGCACGCGGTCGTCGACGCCGGCGCAGACCTGGTGCTGGGCCACGGGCCGCACGTGCTGCGCGGCATGGAGGTCTACCAGGAGCGGCTGGTCGCCTACTCGCTGGGAAACTTCGCCACCTACGGGCGCTTTGATTTGCACGGCGCGCTCGGCGTGGGCGCGGTGCTGGAGGTCCAGCTCGACGCCGAGGGCCGATTCCTCACCGGCAAGCTTCTGCCCACGCGACAGGAGGGGCGTGGCGTTCCGCAGAAAGACGAGGCGGGGCGCGCGCTGGCCATCGTCCGCGACTGGTCGAAGAAGGATTTTCCATCGACGGGCGTGCGCGTCGATGCGGCAGGCGTCATCTCGCACTAGGACGCACGCCTCTTCTCGGCCTGGAGCGGTTCGGACATCGCTCCAAGAATAGCCAACGCGCTCTGTGCGTGCCCGCCGATTAGTGGAGCGGTGCGTTGAGAAACAGCGCCGCGCTGTGCCCGGCCAGCGTCAGCGTCGCGCCCGCGTCGTAGGTCTGCAGCGCTTTTCCGTCGGCGTGCTGCGTGACACGGCTGGGGAGCTGAATGGCGGCCGCGGCATCTCCCGCGTTGAGGAACACCACGCCGCGTTCGAACGTCCGGGAGTACACGGCGCCGGTCTGCGTGAAATGTCCTACGGGGAGCCCGAGGTTGAGGTCCTTGTCGGGGAGCTGATACTCGAGTTGTTGGGCACCGTACGAGATGCCGAATCTCCACGTGGTGAACCCCGGCTGCCAGATCATCAAGAACGCGGCGAAGCAGTAGGGGCCGTATTTCTTGTTGGCGGCGTCGCGATACGTCGAGTGGAGCACGTAGAGCTTGTTCGGGTTGCGGTCGAGCAGCGCGAAGTCCTCGGCCAGCGGGACCTCGGGGGTGCCCGAGCTGCCGAGGCAGAAGCCTTCATCCATCGCGCCGTCCGAGAAGGCCAGGTGGCCCTCGTCGCGACCGACGCGCTTGGGGCTGGGGGCGATGCCGTTGAACATGACGCGTTTTCCCATCGCCCCCAGGGTCGTGTGTGTCCGGGTGATGAGGTCCACGATGCCGTCGTTGAACGCTTTGACGCGCGGGCACGCGGTGGCGGGCATGTTGCCGACGGTCGGGGTGTAGCCGGCGGGGCATAGCGCGCTCACCCACAGTTTGGTGTCGCGGTCGGTGGGGTCGGTCGAGTCCCCGATGAAGTCCGCGTGGTCGAACTTCACGCCCGCGAACGGGGCCGCGCTCATCCAGCTCACGGCCACGTCGAGCGCCCACTGCCGGTACGCCGGGTTGGCGAGGTCGAGGTAGTAGTTGCAGCGATCCACGCACCCCTTCTCGTCGGGAATCAGGTGGCCCGCGTTGTCCTTCAGCAGCCAGTCGGTGTTGAAGACCGCTGGCGCCCAGTCGTTCGCTTTGAACCAGATTTGCGAGTTGATGTACGCGAAGACCATCGCGCTGGGGTTTCGACGCACCAACTCCTTCGCGGCCGCTTGCGCGTTGACGGCCCTGGAGAGGACCGATTCGTGGGGGAAGTGGATGTTGCCGTAGTGCGTGGCGAGCAGGTCGTACTCCGCAGCCGTGAACGGCGCGCCAGCATCCATCACCGCGGCCGAGTCGCTCCCAATGGTCATCCCGTTGCGGACGGGTTGCGGGGCGTACTCGGGCTCCTGCGAGCTTCCTCCGTCCGAGGGATACGAGGCATCGACCGGCCCGGCGTCGGGGCCGGCCTCACCGCCGTCCGGTGGCCGGTGGGAACCGCCGCACGCCAGCAAGGCGCCGATGAGGGGCACGAAAAGAAGGGCAGGCGGGTGGCGATTGGGGCGTGGCGTGTGAGTGGTGGGCACCCGGTGAGGAGTGCAACGCCAACGCCACGCCTAAGTGCTTGATGCGACGAGTTGGGCTGCGTGCGTGTTGCGCCGACGAGCGCCGCCCGCGCGAGAAACCGTCGGTGGGGGCTTTCACTCGCGATGGTGAGGTTGCCTTCGGGCGGGGGCGACCGTCTCCTGGTCACTCGCCGGAAGTCAGCGCCAGCGCATCACGCCGCACGCCGACGTCGCGGGCGGGACAGGAGCCCTGCGACGCCGAGGGCCCACAACCCGAACGCCGCGCCGCTCGATGAGCCGCAGCCACAGCCGGGTGAGGTCGTATCTCCGGTGCCACCGTCAGCCTGTGTTCCCGAATCGCGCCGCGCTCCCGAGTCGGCGAGCGAACCGGAATCCTGGGGTGTGCCGGCGTCCGGCGGTGCTCCAGCGTCTGGCGTTGAGCCCGCGTCCACTTGGTTGGTCCCCGAGTCGATGTCGCCAGCGTCAGGCTCCCCAGCGTCGGGCTGACCTGCGTCCGGTTCTCCAGCGTCGGGGGCCTGGGGCACCGTGGGCGGCGGCATGGAGTAGGCGATCGACGCCGAAGCGCTGCCGATCTGCGCGGTGATGTTCAAATCGACGTAGCCGGAATCGGTGGGAATGAGGCCGGCGTCGCCTTTCCACACCAGCAGGAGGAGGTCGTTTCGCGGCAGGGTTTGCTTGAGGCGCGCGAGGTAGTCGTACGGCTCGAGGCGCGGGTCATATGTCCACGTCACCGGCGCCTGCCAGAGCGCCTGTCCGCCATCGAGTTTTCCGGTGGCCTTGATCAGCGCGTACCCGGGAACGGACCGGTCGTTCACCGCCAGGTCGACCGCGACGACGTCCTGGACGAAGCCCCGGTTGACGCGGAACGTGCCGAGCGGGCTGCCACTCTGCGACATCGTGACGGTGGCGAAAGTCGTCGTCCCGCCGTCGAGGGCGGTGACGAGCGTGCCGAACGCCGAGGTGGTGGCGGTGAAGCCGGCATCGTTCACGGACACGTCGACGCGGCCTGAGCCATGCGCGACCCAGCCCGCGTCTGTGCCGCGGAGGAGAACGTCAAAGAAGATGGGTTGCCCTTCAACCAGCCAGAACGAGCTGCCCGGCCCCGCCCAGGCCACGCCGTGATTGATGGGGTATCGCGACACGCCGCCGCCGCGGAACGTGACCGGGTCTTGAATTTCGGCCGTCACCGCCACTGCCCCGCGGACGGAGAACTTGTCGACCGTGGACCCGGTCCACGTCAGCGTGGCGACGCCGGGTTTCGACACCACGCCCGAGAAGACGTCGGTGCCTGCGTCGGGCGCGGAGAAGAACGTGGTGTCGTCCACTGACACGGACGCGTCCGGAGGTGTCGCTGCACCGCCATCCCAGGGAAGCGTGGTCGTCGCCGTCACGCGAAGCGGCGTGCCCACCTGGACGGCGTTGCCCGCGAGATCAAACGCGTCGTGGGGGCGAGACAGGTTGCTCGAAAAGCGAATCTTGGTGTCGTCGCCGGGGAAGTCGCCGGGTGGGCAGCCACAAAAGGCGACGGCGAGTAGCAGCGGAAGAAGTTGAGAACGCATGCAAATCCCCCAGAGGTAGGCCGAGTCGAACGTCATAGCATCGTTCTCCGTTCGCGACGGGGCGGTCGCGCCGGGCATCGGAAAGGAGATCGTTGACGCGGTGCCTCGGAACGATGTCCGCCCGAGGCCGCACGCGGGCACGGGGTTCCCGCGCTGTGCCCTGCGAGCGCCTCGCAGCGAGGGACTGCTCCTCAGGTCAGGCCCGACAACGCGACATCGCCATCGCCGCCGAACTTCGCCACGTCGACGCCCACCGAGCGCATCAAGGTGATGAACAAGTCAGCCTTCGAAGCCTGCGACGTGTAGATGATGTGCTTGCCGGGTTTGAGCGCGCCGCCGGCGCCGCCCGCGACGATAATCGGCAGGTGCTCCTGCTCGTGCAGGTCGCCGTCGCCAATCTCGCTCGAGTAGAACAGGCACGTCCGAGACAGCAGCGACACGCCGCCTTCGTCGGTCGTCTTCAGCTTGTTCAGGAAGTACGCGAGCTGCTCCACGTGCCACGTCAGAATCGACTTCAGAATGGCGATGTTCGACGGCGCGCCGTGGTGGTGCGAGACGCTGTGGTGGCCTGAGTTGATGGGCGCCCCGTTCGCCATGAGGAACGGGTAGGGAATGTCGCTCGCGCCCTTCTCGAACAGGAAGGTGGCTACGCGCGTGGCGTCGGTCTGCATCGCCATCGTCAGCACGTCGAGCATCAGGCGAACCTGGGTCTTCAGGTCGCCGGTGAGGGGAGGACGTGCCCCCGGCGGTGCGGGCGGCGTGGTGGGCTGACTGGCGATGCGCAGCTCGAGCTCGCGCACGCCTTCCAGGTACCCTTCGAGCTTGGCCTGATCTCCCGCGCCCAGCTTGCCCTTGAGGGTGTTGGCGCTGCCGTTGACTGAGTCGAGAATCGACTTTCGGTACAGCTTGCGCTTGGCGATCTCAGCCGACGACAGCATGGAGTCGGGGCCAGCGAAGAGTCGGTCGAACAAGCGCGCGGGTTGGGTCTCGCACGCCAGCGGCGTCTGGCCGTCGGCCCAGGAGATGGTCGACTCGACTGGAATCTCGCCACCGATGGCGTTGGTGCCGACCTGCAGCGACGGAAAGCGCGTGTAGCGCCCGAGCTGTTTGGCCGCGACCTGGTCCATCGAGATGCCGCCGGGGGTGGTGGTGTTGTTGATGGGCAGACAGGTGAGGAAAGAGCCCGTGCCCACGGCGTGGAGGTTCGCTACCGACGACGCCTTGCCCGGCGGGTTGGAGACGTTGGTGAGAATCTGGATGTCGTTCTGGAAGGGCGCCAGCGACGCCATGATGGGACCCAGCTGGTAGCTGGTGCCCGAGCCCTTGGGCGTCCAGTCGTCGATGCCGCTCGAGGTGCGGTAGTAGCCGTTGGGGAAGAACCACGACAGCAGTCGGAGCGGCTGCCCACTCACCGCTTGCGCCGAGGCGAGCCGAGGCAACATCGCCTCGAGGAACGGCAGGCCCATGGCCACGCCGGCGCCGCGCAACATGGCTCGTCGAGAGAGTGGCTTTGTCATGGCGTGAACGCCCCTTTGCCACCGCGTCGCATGCGGAACTGATCAGTCTTCACCACTTCCAGCGCCAGGCCCTTCAACCGCGCGCCGGTGGCCGACCAGCCCGTGGCCAGCGCGTCCACGGTGCACAGGTCGCCTTCGGTCAATTCGCGGCCGATGCCGTAGATGAGCATCTTCTTGGCCACGCACTTGGTCAGCGCGGGGTCGGCCTTGATGGTCTGCGCCAATTGCTGCGCGCCATCGAAGGTGCGGCCGTCTGGCAGCTTGCCCGTGGCGTTGATGGCGAAGGTGCCGTCTTTGTCGCGCCAGGTGCCGATGCCGTCGTAGTGCTCCAGGCTGTAGCCGATGGGGTCCATCATCGCGTGGCACGCCGCGCACGCCGGGTTGGCGCGGTGGGCCTCGGTGAGCTCGCGAATCGTCTTGCCCGCGGTCTGCGTGCCTTCGGGAATCGGCGGCACGTTCGCGGGTGGCGGCGGAGGCTCCTGGCAGAGCAGCTGCTGCAGCACCCAGTTGCCGCGCTTCACGGGCGAGGTGCGGTTGGGCTGCGAGGTGAAGGTGAGGAAGCTGCCGTGGGTGAGAATGCCGCCCCGCTGCGGGTTGGTCAGGTCGACGCGTCGCATCTCACTGCCGGTGATGCCCCCGATGCCGTAGTGCTGCGCGAGGCGGTCGTTGAGGAACGTGTACTTCGCGTCCAGCATCTCGGTGACGCTCTTGTCTTCTTTGAGGAACGACTTGAAGAAGAGCGTCGTCTCGTCGCGCATGGCGTTCTTCAGAATGCCGTCGAACGAGGGGAAGGTGTCCACCGCCGGGCTCTGGAAGGTCAGCTTGCCCAGCTTGAGCCACTGCACGCCGAACGTGTCCACCAGCGCGTCAGACTTCGGGTCCGCCAACAGCCGCTGCGCCTGCTTCACCACCTCGGCCTTGTCGGCCAGCGCCCCAGACTCCGCCGCCGCGAGCAGCTCGGCGTCGGGGGCGCTCGCCCAGAGAAAGTAGGACAGGCGCGAGGCCATCTCGAACGGGGAGACGGGGTGGCTGTCGGTGCTCTCGGGGTTGGCGTCGATCTCGGGGAGGAAGAGGAAGTCGGGCGAGAGCAGCACGCGCTTGATGGCGTTGCGAATGCCGGTGTTGAAGTCGTCGCCCTGGGCGATGGCCTGGGACACGAAGGGCAACAGCTCCGTCAGGTCGGCCTCGGTGACGGGGCGGCGGTAGGCGCGGCGGGCGAAGTCCCCCAGAATCTTTCTCGCGCACGGGTCCTGGCCGTCGACGGCGGGATTGCAGGAGAAGAACTTGGCGCGGAACTCGTCCCGTGCCGGGTTGGGCGGCAGGAACGGACCTTCGATGCGCACGTAGTCGAGGCCCAGGTTTCGCGAGAAGCCGTTGTTGGCGGCGGCCGAGTTGTCGGTGTTCTGAAACTCGAAGTGGTGGAGCCCAGTGGCGAGGGTGATGTTGAAGCTGACCAGGTCGGGCGCGGTGATGGGCGCGTTGACCGCTACCTGGAACACGCTCTTGCCGTCGACGACCACGTCGAGCTTGGGCGCCCCGGCGGCGGCCTTGAAGACGCGCAGGGTGACTTTGTAGTCGCCGTCGGCGGCGATGGGCTCATCGCGGTCGACCTGAAAGTTGTTCTCTTGAAACGCGGTGTAGGTGAAGGCCGGTGAGCCGCCGGTGCCGGTGTTGAACTCGAAGCAGTTGTAGATGGCGCCCGGGGGCGGCTTTCCACCCGGGCACATGGCGGCGGTGAGCGCTTCGCCTTCCAGCTGTTTGGTGACCGGCGAGGGGGGAGGCCGCAGCGCCGCCTCCACGATGCGGTCCGCCGTGCCCTCGTAGAGCTCGAACTGGTAGGGCGACACAGCCAGCACGTCGCCGTTGTTGTCGAAGGTGGCGGAGGGATCTGCCGGCCACTCATTCGCCGGCTGGGTGTTGTCGCCCAGCAGGTCTCGAACCGTGTTGTTGTACTCGCTGCGGTTCAGGTGGCGCAGGGTGACGTGGCCCGGGTTGCCGCACTGCTTGAGCAGCTCATCCGTCGGATCAACGCCGCCATTGCCCGCGCCACCGGCACCCCCGCGCCCGCCGCCAGGCCCATTGATGGCACCGTTACAGGACGCCAGGCAGGCGACGCTCGCGCACAGAAGAACCCGCAAAAACATGCCGCAAGCTGTAGCACAGGGCCCCCGGGCGTCTCGACCCGGGGGGGTGGTTTTCGTCGCGTTTTCATGTCGCGGGGGTTGACATCGGTGACAGTATTTCGCGTCCGTGTCCAAAGGCGCCTTTCACATTCCCTCGCTCGACGGTCTGCGGGCGGTGAGCTTCCTCATCGTCTTCATTGCGCACGCGGGGCTCGACAAGTGGGTGCCCGGCGGCTTCGGGGTGACGGTCTTCTTCTTCCTCTCCGGTTTTCTCATCACCACGCTGATGCGCATGGAGTGGGAGAAGAAGGGCGCGGTCAGCTTTCGCGCCTTCTACCTGCGCCGGGTGTTGCGAATTCTGCCGCCGTTCTACCTGGTGCTGTGCACCGCCACCCTGCTGACGGCGTTGGGTGTTCTGCAGGGCACGCTCTCACTGCCCGCGGTGCTGGCGCAGTTTCTCCACTACGCGAACTACTGGATTGTCGGGCACGACTACTCCGGCCAGGCGCTGGGCACCGGCGTCTACTGGTCGCTCGCGGTAGAAGAGCATTTCTACTTTCTCTTCCCGCTCATCTACGTCGGCATGCGCAAGGCGGGGCTGCAGGGGCGGGCGCAAGGGCTGGCGCTGCTCGGGCTGTGTGGGCTGATTCTGGTGTGGCGCTGCGTGCTGGTGTTCGCGCTCGACTCCAACGCGGTCAACAACTACCGGACCTACCTCGCCAGCGACACGCGCTTTGACTCCATTCTCTTCGGCTGCGCGCTGGCGGTGGGCATGAACCCGGTGCTCGACGGCCCGGCGCCCGGCGGCGAGAAGTTGTGGAAGTACGTGTTGCTCCCGCTCGGCATCGCGCTGCTCCTCGTCGGCTTTCTCGTTCGCGGTGAAGCGTTTCGCGAGACGCTGCGCTACTCGCTTCAGGGGCTCGGGCTGGTTCCGATTTTCGTGGTGGGCGTGCAGCACCCGGACTTCTGGCCGTTCCGAATCTTGAACACCCGGCCGGCGGCGTTCGTGGGGCTGCTCTCGTATTCGCTCTACCTCGTGCACCACGTGATCATCTTCGGTCTGGCGCAGGTGCTGCCGGACCCCGCGGCCCCCGGGGCGGCCTTCTGGCCCCTGTTCTTCCTCCGCGCGTCGGTCTGCCTCGCCGTGGCGCTGGGAATTTCATACGTCATCTACCGTTTGGTGGAACAACCCGCCGCGGCGTTGCGCAAGCGACTCGCGGCCTAGGAGTGCCCATGCGTCGAGTCCTTGCTGCTCTTGTCATCGTCGCGGCGTTCGCGGCGACTGCGCAGTCGGCGTACCTGAAGGCGCCCGACCCGGTGGCGCAGGTGCTCGACGCGCCGCCGGCGCCTTCGGTCTCGTTCACCCCCAGGGCCGACGCGGCCCTCATCGGCACCGCGCGCTGGTACCCGCCCATCGCCGACCTGGCGGAGCCGTTCGAGAAGCTCGCCGGCGAGCGCGTCAACGTGGGGAACAACGCCACGCACGGCACGAGCTACCTCACCGCGCTCGTGTACAAGAAGGTGCCGGACGGGAAAGAAGTGCCGGTGGCGTTGCCGAAGGACGCGCGGGTGAGCGGCCTGCGGTGGAACGTAGAAGGCACGCGCTGTGCGTTCGCCAATCTCACCGCCAACGCCGTCGAGGCCTGGGTGTTCGACGCCGCCACCCAGAAGGCCACCCAGATTCCCGGCGTGAAGCTGAACCCGATGCTCGGGGCCTCGATGCAGTGGATGGGAGATGGCACCACGTTGCTCCTCAAGCTGGTTCCGCCCAGGCGGGGCCTGCCGCCCAGGACGCCCCTGGCCCCTGTGGGGCCCAACATTCAGGAGAGCTCGAAGGTCTCGAAGCAGAGCAGCACCTACGAGACGCGCGACCTGCTCAAGACGCCGCACGATGCGGACCTCTTTCAGTACTACGCCACGAGCCAGCCGGCGCTCTACGACACGAAGACGAAGAAGCTCACCCTGCTCGGCGTGCCCGCGGTGTATCGCGACCTCTCGCGCTCGCCCGACTCGAAGTACATCCTGGTGGAGACGGTGCAACGGCCGTACTCGTACCTGCGCACGCACTCCCGGTTTCCGGCCACGGTTGAACTCTGGGACGTGAAAGGCGCGAAGGTGGAGAACGTGGCCCAGCTCCCCATGGCCGAGCAGGTGCCGAACCGCGGCGTGCGCACGGGCCCGCGCGGGTTCTTCTGGCGACCGACGGCCCCCCACACGCTCGTGTACGCCGAAGCGCTCGACGAGGGGGACCTGGCCAACAAGGTGCCGTTTCGAGACCGCGTGTTTCAGAAGGTCGTGGGCCAGCCCGCGGTGGAGTTGTTCAAGACCGAGCAGCGTTTCTCGGGCGCTGACTTCGTCGAAGGCGGCGGGCGGGTGTTCATCAGCCATTACGACGACGACAAGCACTGGGTGAAGGTGCAGTTCCTCGACGCCGATGACGCCTCGGTCGCCCCGCGGACGGTGTGGGACCGCTCGAGCGATGAGAAGTACGCGCACCCGGGCGACCTGGCGTACACGCCGATGGCGAACGGGTTCTGGGCGGTGCGAAACGACAACGGGCGCGTGTTTCTCACCGGGCGCGGCGCTTCACCCGACGGCGACCGGCCCTTCCTCGACGAGATGAGCCTCGAGACCTTCAAGACGCGCCGCTTGTTTCGCAGCGGCAAAGACGTCATTGAAGCGGTATTCCGAAGCGCGTACGGCGACGGGAAGACCTTCATCACCTGGCGGCAGTCTCCCTCGGAGCCGCCCAACGCCATCTTCCACACCTTCGGCTCGCCGGTGGAACCCGCGCCCGCGTCGGGAGAGGGCACGCTCACGTTCACCAGCACGCCCATCACGCACTACGAAGATCCGATGCCTCAGCTGCGGCAGGTGAAGCAGCAGCTCGTGAAATACAAGCGGGCCGACGGAACGCCGCTCTCGTTCAAGCTCTTCCTCCCGCCGAACTACAAGGAGGGGACGAAGCTTGCGACCGTGGTGATGGCCTACCCGCTCGACTACACGAGCAACACGCAGGCGGGGCAGGTCGAAGGTTCCGACAAGACGTTCCTCACCTTCTGGGGCGCGACGCCGCTGTGGTTCGCGTACTTCGGCTACGCGGTGCTGGAGCAGACGGCGATGCCCGTGGTGGGACCGGTGGAGACGGCCTACGACACCTTCATCGAGCAGCTGACCGCGAACGCGAAGGCGGCGATTGAGACCGCGGTCGGCATGGGCGTGACGGACCCGGAGCGCATCGGGGTGATGGGCCACAGCCACGGCGCGCTGATGACGGTGACGTTGCTGCTCCACACCGACTTGTTTCGCGCCGGCATCGCCCGCAGCGGGGCGTACAACCACACCATGCGCCCGTTCGGTTTCCAGAACGAACACCGCACGCTGTACCAGGCGCCCGAGACGTACACGAAACTGTCGCCCATCATGCACGCGCCGAAGCTGAACGAGCCCCTGCTCCTCATTCACGGCGAGCTGGATGCGAACCCGGGCACCATTCCGTTCCAGTCCGAGAAACTCTACGAGGCGCTGCGCGGCGTCGGCGCGACGGTGAGGCTGGTGATGCTGCCGCAGGAGTCTCACGGCTATCAGGCGCGCGAGAGCATTGAGCACGTCATCGCGGAGCAGCTGAACTGGTTCGACACCTACGTGAAGAACGCCGGCCCGCGGCCGAAGCCCGCGTCCGTGGCGAAGGCGGCGGCGCCTGACGCGGGGAAGAAGTAGGTCGGCACCGGCCGCGTCGTCTCAGAAGGTCGAGCGAGAGTTCGTGCGGCAGGGGGCGGTCGACGGCGCCGCAGGTCCGGTGTCTCCTCGACGAGGCATTTGCTCAATCCCTTCCGAGATCAACGGACCCTCGCTACACTTCCCGCGCGATGTCGCCCCCGAGCCGAACGCTCACCATTCACAGAGAGCAGCTGCCGTCTGTGGCGGTCATCACGCTCTCTGGAATGATTGACGAGACGCTCCCCGGCGACGCGTTCGCTGGCATCGCCACGCCGTTGGTGATCAACGTCGACGGGATTACCCGCGTCACCTCGTACGGCGTTCGCCAGTGGACGCGCGCGATCAAGGCGTGCGTGGCGCCCTACATCGGCGTCACCAACGCGCACGCGTGCATGGTCGTGCAATACAACTCGGTGAGCGGGTTTGCCGGCTCGTCGGAGCTGCTCTCGATCTTCTCGCCCTTCATCTGCCCCAAGTGCCAGCACGAGTTCGAAGAGCTCACCGACCTGCGTGAAGCCTGGGGCCTGGCGAAGCAGGCCGTGGAGCCGCGGGGGACCTGCCCTCGCTGTGAGTCTCCGGGCGAGTTCGATGACATTCCGTCCAGCTACTTCTCCTTCGCGGCCGAGGCGCACCAACCGAATCCTCCGCCCGCCGTCCTGGGCTACCTCACGGGCCGCAGCGAAGTTGAGCTGAAGCCGGTCGAGTCGCTGCGCATCTCCAAGCACGTGGAAGGCAACGTGACCGCGCTCTGGCTGTCCGGGCCGCTCAACGGAACCGCGCGGTTCAAGCGGGTGGCCGACGGCCTGGAAGGTGAAGTCCTCTTCGTCGGGAGCGAGATTTCGTGGCTGGACGACGCGGGCGTTTCGCTCTTTCGCGCCTTCCTCGACACCTGCGTCTTCGACGTCTGGCTGGCCCGGTTCGACGAGCGGGTGCTCAAGGCCGTGTTCGAACGCGAGGAGCCGGCGCGGCACATTCACGTGGTCGACGCGTCGACACCCGCAGACTCGGCCGTGGTTCGCTACCTCGCGGCGCACGCCAAGGCCCCCGGCACAGGACCTTCAGACAGCGCCGAAGGCCCGGTCGAGGGAAACCGCATTGGCAAGTATCGGCTGCGCGGCAGGCTGGGCGCCGGGGGCATGGCGGAGGTGTTCCTCGCCCACCTGGAAGGCCCGGGCGGCTTCGAGAAGAAGGTGGTGTTGAAGCGAATTCTCAAGCACCTCTCGAACGACTCGGAGTTCGTGGAGATGTTTCTTCAGGAAGCGCGACTGGCGGCGCGAATCTCCCACCCCAACGTGGTTCAGATCTTCGAGATTGGAAACGACCGCGGCGAGTACTTCATCGCCATGGAGTACGTGCGCGGCGTCGACTTGCACGTGCTGATCAAGACCGCGATGCGCGCCAAGCAGATGATTCCCGTCCCGGTGGCGCTCGGGGTGGTGTCCGAGCTGTGTGCCGGTCTGCAGGCAGCCCACGGCTCCACGGACGACCAGGGGCGGCCGGTGCCCATCATTCACCGCGATGTCTCTCCGCAGAACGTGCTGGTGTCGATGCACGGCGAAATCAAGGTCACCGACTTCGGCATCGCCAAGGCGGAAGACTCCAACATGAACACGCCCACCACCACCCTGAAGGGGAAGGTGGCGTACATGGCGCCGGAGCAGGCGGTGGTGGCCGAGAACGTGGTGGTTGATCACCGGGCCGACATCTTTTCCGCCGGAATTCTGCTCTACAACATGCTGACGCTGGTGCAGCCGTTTCGCCGCGAGACCGAGGCGCTCACCCGGTACGCGCTGCTACACAAGAACCTCGACCCCGTTCGTTCATTCCGCACCGACGTCTCGTTCGAGATTGAGCGAATTGTCTCCACCGCGCTGGCCCGAGACCCCAATGACCGGTACCAGAACGCGCGCGCGTTGCAGGACGACCTGAAGCACCAGATCGTCCTCCCCGCCGGAACGACGCTGCAGGACACCATCGCCGCATGGGCCCGCGCGACGCTCGAGATGAGCGAAGAGCTGATCGGGTACTCGGCTCGAGCGTTGCTGACGCCCACCACGGTCATCGAAGAGAAGACTCCGGTGACGATGCGGGAGCAGAATCGCAAGCCGACCTCCACTTCGACCAAGGACACGGTCTAGCGCGGGCGTTCGATTCGAACGTCGTCGGCTGCCAGCGGTCAGTGGCGATCGAGCACCACCAACGTCACGTCGTCAGCCTGGGGCACTGATCGGTCGCGCACCGCGTCGAAACCTCGCAGCATCTCGTCGCGCGCCGCGGCGGGTTCGCGCATCGCCTTCGCGTCTTGCAGCAGGCGGGCGACGGCCTTGGGGCCGAGCGGTCGGCCGCCCGCGCGCGTGGCTTCGGGCATTCCGTCGGTGAGCAGCGCCAGCCGGTCGCCGGGTTCGAGGGCGACGCTCGCCACGCCGAACGGGAAGGTCGCGTCGGGGCCAATCAGCGCTCCGTGGGCCTTGGTCAACACCTCCAGCGCCCCCGCCCGTCGGAGCAGGAGCGGGGGCGGCAACCCGGCGTTCCATACCGTGGCCGCGCCGGTCGTCACGTCGAGCTCGACCGCTCCCATCACCATGCTGAACGTCGTCCCGTAGAGGCGGTGGAAGAGGCTGGCCACGTCGCCGAGGATCTCTTTCAGGGGCGCCTCGGGTCTGGAGCGGCGCAGGGCGTGGTACACGCCCACGATGGTGGCGGTGACCATGGCGGAGCTGACGCCGTGCCCGCTCACGTCCGCCACCAGAATGGCGACTCCGCTCGGGGTGTCCTCGTACCACCACCAGTCCCCGCCGGATTGATCAGCCGACCGGGAGACGCCCGCCAGCGCGGCGCCGTGAACCTCTCGCGAGGCCAGGTGCGGCATGAGCAGCGATTGCACGGCGCCGGTCAGGGAGAGGTCCTTCTGGAGCGCGGCGCGTTCGGCTTGCAGCCCGGCGACTCGCGCCGTTTCGAGCGCCGCGGCCACCTGACTCGCCAGCGCCACCAGAATCTCCACGTCGCCTTCGGTGAACAACCCGCGAATCAGGCTGGAGTCCAGGTACATGATTCCACGGAGCACCTCGCCGCTCATCAGCGGCGCGGCGATGACGCTGCGCAGGCCGCGGGCGACCGAGCTCTCGGACGACAGCACGTCGCCCTCCGACGTGAGCGTGCTCACGAATGGCTGTCGGGTCTTCTCCACGCGCTCCACCACCGTCCGGCTGTAGCCCGCCGCCTCCTTGTCCTCGGAGTGTGACGCCACGACCTTCAAGGCGCCCGTCTCGCGCTCGGCGAGCAGCAGGAACGCCCGCTCGGCACCCATGATGCTGGCCGCCTCGCGCGCCGCGACCGACGCCAGCTCACCCACGTCGACGATGCTCTCTGAGGCGTGGATGACGCGGAGCAGCGCCTCCAGTCGGCGGTCGCCAGCTCCCGAGGAACTCGCGTGCACGGCGGTGGCGCCTCCGTGGCTGGACCCGGTGGCCCCCGCAAGTCCGGTCGACGAGGTCCGGGCGAGCACGCCGAACTCGCGGTCGAGTTCGTGCATCCAGCCCACCCACCGGTGGTCGTTGGCCAGCGTGACCGCGCGGCGGACCTCTCGCTCCGCGGCGGCCGAGCGGCCCTGCGCCAGCAGAATTCGGCCCTTCAGCCGGGCCACTTCGAACGCCGCCCACGGGTTGTCGTACGTCGCGGCGCTGGCTTCGACGCGCGCAGCGATCGCCCAGGCGTCATCGTGGCGCGCCGACAGCCAGGCGAGGTTTCCCCGCAACAGGTTGAGGTGGGTTCGGAGCGGCGTGGTGGTGGCGGTGAACATCAGCTCGCGCATCGCGCGGCGCAGCGCCTGTCGCGTGGCCGGCCGCTGGTCGGGCGTGGCGCGGACGGCCTGCGCCAATCGTCCCCACCCGCGGAAGACGAAGAAGCAACGAATGAAGGCCGGCGCGGTCAACGGAGAGATCTTCAGCGCTTCGAACTCGGCGCAGCTCTGATCGAAGTCCGCGCCGAGGTTTCCATTGAAGAGGTGGCGGCCGGTTTCGCAGGCCGCATGGGTGGCCACGTACATGGGGGCGTGCGGTCGCTCGTGCAGCCGCCGCTTCATGTCCAGCGACAGGTCGCTCGCTTCACGGGCGCGGCCCAGCGCGGCCAGCGCGGGAACCGAGTAGTCGAGTGGCTCGTTGGGGGACAGCTCGTGCAATTGCTCGCCCAGCCGAACCACGTCCTCCATTCGGCCCCGGAGCAGGTAATGGGAGCGAAGGATGAGCGCATGCTTCTGCCACACGTTCGGTGGAACCCAACGCTTCGAGCGCGCGAGGCTGCTCTCGGCCTGCGGCACGAACCGTTCAGGCAGGTCTCCGGTCAGCTCGCTGACGAGCGAGTCGGAGAACGGCACCATCTCCAGCAGTTGTCGGTCGGCGAGTTGGTCCGCCAGCCGCCGACCTTCTCGGTTGTAGACAAACGCCAGCTTGCGCAGCCCCATGGCTGCCACGGCGGTCGCCACGTTGAAGATGCTCTCCGCCGCGCCCACCGTCACGCCGAGCCGGGCGGCGCTCCACAGCGCTCCCAGCGTCACGGACATGAACCGCGGCACATCGAGCGCGACGAACGCCTCGTACGCGCCGACGTAGAGCAGCTTGCGCGTCACTTCGTGCATCTCGCGGTTGCTGCCGACGGCGGTGCCATAGCCGATGCGCGTGAAGCGGCTGAGGTGCCCCAGGGTGAAGTTCCATACGCCACGCAGGAGCGCCCCCACGCGGCTCCGAGGCCACGGGCGGTTGGCCGCTGAGAGGCCGGCGAGAATCTGCTCCCACGCGCCGTGTCGGTCGTTTCGAGAGTTGTGAACGAAGGCCAGTTGGGCGTGAAGCGCCGCGCGCTTGAGCGGCTGGTTCTCGCGGGCAATCGCCTCGGAATAGGCGGCGATGGCGAGATCAAACTGAACGGTGTGCTCGTAGCTCGCGGCGAGGGCGCTGTGAAACGACGCGTCGAGGGGCAGCCCCACCGCGGTGGCGGCGTCGCGAGCCACGGTGAGGAAGCGAATCGCCTCCCGGTGCGCAAAATCGGCCTGGCTGGCGCGCGCGGCCGCCAGGTTGAGCGCGAAGACCTTCTGGGGGTTGCGCTCGGCGTGGCCCAGCGCCGCGTGGTGAGCGTGGGAGATGACGTCGTCAGCCCCAGTCGTGCCGCGCGCGTCGAACGCGTCGGCGATGCGCTGGTGCAGGTCGCGGCGCTGGTCCGCTGCGCTGGCGGCCAGCAGCGCCTCGCGGATCTTGTCGTGCACGAAGGCGTACTCGCCGTGCAGTTCGGGCTCAATCAGGCCGAGGTGAACGCCGACGTCCACGGCGGCCAGCGTCACGTCGCGCGCGTGAGGACTGGCGGTGGCGACGAGCTCAACCGAGAACCGGTTTCCCACCAGCGCGGCGGCGATGAGCACGTCGCGCGCCTCGCGGGTGAGGGCGTCCACGCGGCGGGCGAGCAGCTCGTTGACGTCGCGCGAGAGCTCCAGCCGCGCCAGGCCCGAAACGTCGACCCGCCAGTTTCCCCAGAAGGGCTCCAGCACCCCCTGCTCGAGCATGGAGCGGAGAAATTCCCCCACCGCCAGCGGGTTGCCTCGGGTGCGGGACGCGATCTGCTCCACCGCGGTGGCGTCCAACGGGTTGCCGCCGAGCTGGGCGCGCACCAACTCGCCCACCGCGTCGCCCTCGAGCAGTCGCAGGGTGATGCGCGAGATGAGCTTCTCGCCGATGGTGGTGAGGAAGAGATCTCGGCCCGCTCGGGCGTTCTCCTCGGAGCGGGCGGAGCAGGCCACCACGATGCGCGCGCGATCGATGTTCGCGGACACGTTGCGCAGGACCTCGAGCGAGGCGGGATCGAGCCACTGCACGTCGTCGATCAAGAGGACCACCGGTCGGCCGGCGCGGGCCAGCGCGATGAAGAAGTCGCTGATCACCCCGAAGTAGCCTTCGCCGGCATCCACCGAGCCGGCGGTTCGTGGGTCGACTCCGAGCAGCGGCCCGAGCGCGGGGGAGAAGCGGGTGAGCAGCAGCGCCGCCTCCCCCGCGGCTTTCCGGAGCGCGTCGGTGCGCAGCGCCACCTCGGCGGGCGCCGCGTGGGCCAGTTGGCGCACGAACGCCGCGATGGCCTGGCGGAGTGGGGCGAGAGGCCGGGGGTCGCCGTCGATGGCCTTGCCCGCCAGCACGAACGCATCGGCTTCCGCGGCCCTGGCGCTCAGCTCGCGCAAGAGCCGGCTCTTGCCGCTGCCGGTCTCGCCTTCCACCAGGAGCAGGGAGCCGCGCCCGCTGGCCGCGCGATCGAACGCCTCCAACACCACCCGTCGTTCGGTCTGCCTCCCCACCAGCGGGACGTCGCCCGCGGCCACCGCCAGCTTGAAGCGCGTTCCCAGCGCCGGTGGGTCGCCTCGAACCAGCGCGCCTTCGATGGCCGCGAGGTCGTCGAGGTCCGCCAGCAGGCTCTCGGCTGATTGGTAACGCTCGTCGGGCTCCTTGGCGATCAGCTTGGCGATGATGGCGTCGAGGGCCCGGGGACACGACGGGCGAAGCGCGGCCAGCGAGGGAGGCCGCTCCACCGCGTGTTTTCGCAGCAGCTCACCGATGTCAGTCCCCGCGAAGGGCGGTGCGCCTGCCACCAGCTCAAACAACACGATGCCGAGCGAGTAGAGGTCAGACCTGGCGTCGACGCCGCGTTTCGCCAGGCCCGAGCCTTCCGGAGAGACGTAGGTCGCCGAGCCGATGAAACTGGACTGCCCGCTGGCCTGCGCTTCGGTGGCCAGCCCGAAGTCGATCAGCATGCAGCGGCCGTCGGCCGCCAGCATCACGTTGGCGGGTTTCAAGTCGCGGTGAAGCTGGCCGCCGCGGTGAACCGCCGCGAGCACCCCCGCCAAAGAGCGCGCGATGGTGACGATGCGTTCGATGGCCATCGGCCCCGTGCGAAGCTCGTCCTGGAGCGTGCGGCCTTCGATGAAGTCCATCACCAGATAGCCGCGGCCGTCGGCGAAGCCGATCTCGTGGATGGCCGGCAACCCCGGGTGACGCAGGCGCGCCAACACCGCGGCCTCGCGGCGGAACGCCGTTCGGTCTGACGCGTCGTTGCTGCGAAGCGAGAACAGCTTGACCGCCACCTGCTGCTCGCCGTGGCGGGCGGCGTAGACCTGGCTCTGCGCGCCAGCGCCCACCAGGCGCTCCAGGGTGCAGCCGACGATGGTGGGCAACGTGCTCATCGTTCCAACTCGGAGAAGCGTGCGTCGAGCAGCTCATTGAAGCGCTGCGTTTCGAAGAGCGGGAGGTAGTGACCCACCCGCGGCCACTCGACGAGCCGCGCGCCCCCAATCAACGCTGCCAATCGCTGGCTGTGAACCGGCGGTACGCCCCAGTCGTCAGCGCCGGTGAGCACCCAGGTGGGCTGGCGGACCTCTGGCAGTCGGGCGCGCGCATCGAAGGTCTGAATCTGCCCTGCGTAGTGGAAGAAGACGGCGGTCGAACGCGCCGACTGGCCGAAGCGCACCAGCGTCTCGATCTCCGCGCGCTCTTTCTGCGGCGTGCGGTCCAGGCAAGCCGCCAGGTCGTCGAGCATGAGGCCGAGGAACTTTCGGGGGTCTTCGAGGTTGGTCCCCAGGCCGAAGTGGGCGCTGGTGCACACCAGGGTGACGCTGCGGACCCTCTGGGCGTGATTGAGGGCCAGACCCTGGGCCACCGCGCCGCCCAACGACCAACCCACCGCGTGCATCGGCGCTCGAAGGCCGAGGGCGTCCGCCAGGTCGACCACGTTGCGCGCGAGCGAGAAGGGGTCGCACTCGGGGTCCGGCTCTCCCGAGCGGCCGAACCCCGGGTAGTTCACGGTGAGGACCTGATGCCGCGCGGCGAGGTGGCTCACCGTGCGGAGCCAGACCACGAACTCACACCCCAGCGGAGGGAGGAGCAGAACGGGTGAGCCGGAGGTGCCGGCCCGTAACCACTCCAGCGAGCGCGCGCCGAACTGGCACAGGCCCGTGGTCGCCGGGGTTCCTTTCGGGAACAGGTGCCGGAGCGGGTCGAACCGCGACGGAAGCACGGTGTCCTGCGACAGGCGGGCGGTGGGGACAGGCGCGGGGGCGCTCGGAGCGCTCACCGTGGGTGCCGCGGTGGTCAAGGTGCTGGCGAGCTGGCTCAGGGTGAGCCGGCCGTCGCGCACGAGCTCTCCCAGCCGCGCCGTGGAGATTGAGACGCCCCAGGTGGTTTCCACGCCGCGAAGAAACTCGAGAAGCATGAGCGAGTCCATTCCTGCGGCCATCACGTCAGTGTCCGCCGGGAACGCGCGCGTCTCTCCCAGCACGCGGGCCAGCAGACCGGAGAGCTTTCGCGTGGGGTCCGCGGTGGCGGGCGCGTCCAGACCGGCAGGTTCCGGCTCGATGGGCTCGGTCGCGCTCGAACTCGCGGTGGTGAGCAGCGGCGCCGCCGGCCGATGTTTGAGCCACGCCCGCTTTCGCTCCCAGGGGTAGGTGGGGAGAGCGACAGGCGACCGATGCTCGGGCCAGAGGGCGCGCAGCTTCACCGGGGCGCCCGCGCTCCAGAGCGCGCCCGCGGCCTGCCGCACGCACGCGCGGTCGGATTCGTCGCGCTTGAGGCTCGCGATGGCGAGGCCGGAGCGACCGGCGGCGGTGGCGACCTCTCGAATCGAGGACGCGAGGAGCGGGTGGGGGCTGAGCTCGAGAAACGTGCCGAGGCCCGACTCCAGCAGCCTGGAGATGCCCCGCGCGAACCACACCGTTCCCCGAATGTTGCGGCACCAGTACGCCGTGTCGGGGGCGGTGAGTCGGAGCTCAGCGGTCACGGTCGACAGCCAGGGGATTTTCGGCGCGGCGCCTCGGAGCTCACCCAACTCCGCGGCAAAGGCGGGCAACACGGGCTCCACCATGTGACTGTGGCCGGCCCCGGTGGCGCCCTTGATCCACCGGCAGGTGACGCCGCGTGACTCCAATCGGGCGACGATGTCGCGCAGCGCCGGGGTCTCGCCAGAGAGCACGGTGAGCGACGGGCTGTTCGCCACGCCCACGTGGACCTTCCCCGAGAACTCACCGATGGCGGCGCTCGCGTCGTCGCTGGGCAGCGAGACCTGCACCATGGTGCCGCCCGGGGGCAGGGCGGCCAGATGGCGGCTGCGCACCACGATGAGTCGCGCGGCATCTTCCAGGGTGAGCGCACCGGCCACGTGGGCCGCGGTCACTTCGCCCAGGCTGTGGCCGATGACCGCGTCGGGCTCGACACCCCAGGCGCGCCACAACGCCGCCAGCGCCGTGCCGATGGCGAAGAGCGCAGGGTGCACCGTGCTGACCGATTCGAGCCAGGCCCCATCATCACGGCGCAGGAGCGCCTCGGTCGGCGTCGCCCCGTGGGCCGCCAGGGCCGCGTCGACGGCGGCGAGGCTGGTGGCGAACGCGGGTTCATCGAGCAGCCCGCGCGCCATGTGCAGCCACTGCGAGCCGTGGCCGGAGAAGACGAACGCCAGCTTCCGCCCCCGCTGGGCCGTGCTCGCCGTTTCGGGCGTGAGGGCCCGGAGCTTGTCGCGCGCCTCCGCCGCCGTGGTGGCGACGAGCGACGCTCGCGTGTCCATCTCCGCGCGCCCTGTCGCGAGCGTGCTGGCGACGTCGGCGAGCGCGACGGAAGGCGACTGCTCGAGCCAGTCGGCCAGGTGCGCCGCGTGGGTCGCCAGGGCGGTGGGGGTTCGAGCCGACAACACCAGGAGCTGGGGTTCGTCTCGTGGGGGCGAAGCCGGCGCGAGCGGGGCCTCTTCGAGAATGACGTGGGCGTTGGTTCCACTGAGGCCGAAGGCGCTCACGGCGGCGATTCGTGGTTCACCGCCCCGCTTCCAGGAGATGGCTTCGCGGGCCACCTGCATCCGCGTGCCTTCGAGATGAATGCGAGGGTTGAGCGCCTCGAAGTTGGGGTGGGGCGGAATGGCTTCGTGTTCCAGCGCCAGGATGGCCTTGATCAACCCCGCCACGCCGGCAGACGCTTCGAGGTGGCCAATGTTGGGCTTGGCGCTGCTGACCCAACAGGGCGTGGTGCCGCTGGAGCCGTAGACCTGGGTCAAAGCGTCGAGCTCGATGGGGTCCCCGAGCGGTGTTCCTGTTCCGTGGGCTTCAATGTAGCTGACGGACGCCGGCGTCAGCTGGGCCCGCTGCAGCGTCGATTCATAGAGCGCCCGTTGCGCGAGCACGTTGGGCGTCGTCAGCCCGGTGGAGCGCCCGCCGTGGTTGACGTTGGAGGCGCGGATGAGCGCGCAGATTCGGTCTCCGGCAGCGACCGCGTCGGCCAATCGCTTCAACACCACCATGCCGCAACCTTCGCCCCGGACTGCGCCGCTGGCCCGCGCATCGAACGCGCGGCACCGCGCCTCGGGCGAGAGCGCCGTCGACTTGGCCAGCATGTTCATGATGACCGGCGAGAGCATGAGGCTCACCCCGCCGGTGAGCGCGACGTCGCACTCCTGATTTCGAAGCGACTGGGCCGCGAGGTGGAGACTCACCAGCGAGGAGGAGCAGGCGGTGTCCACGGTGAGGCTGGGGCCCTGCAGCCCGAGCAGAAACGAGATGCGACCGGCCGCCACCCAGTGCCCGCTTCCCGTGACCGAGTAGAAGTCGAGCTGGTCGAGTGGCGCGGCGGTGGTGAGCTGAAAGTAGTCATTGGTCATCAGCCCGAGAAAGACGCCGGTGCGGCTGCCCGACAGGCTGGTGGGGTTGATGCCGGCGCGCTCCAGCGCTTCCCAGCTCACTTCGAGCGCGAGGCGCTGCTGGGGGTCGATGCCCGCGGCTTCGCGAGGTGAAATGCCGAAGAACGCGGCGTCGAACTCGGCGATGTTCTGGGTGAGAAACCCGGCTCGCTGTGTGCCCGCGTCCCCCGACGACAGCTCGGGCGCCCAACGCCCCGGGGGCACTTCGCCAATCGCCTCGCGGCGGCTCTGGAGCAGGTTCCAGTACGCCTCGGGGTCGTTGGCCCCGCCGGGAAAGCGGCAGGCGTACCCCACCACGGCGATCGGCTCGGACTGGCTCTTCTTGAGCGCGGTCAGCTCCTGCCGGGCCTGCTTCAACTTGCGGGTCGCTTCTTCGAGGAGCGGCCGGAACTCGCCCAGGTCACTCGCCATCGTCGCCTTCTTGCAGTTCGGCGGTCATGGCCGCGAGGAGTTGAGCGTCGCTCAGCTTCGTCAGCTCGTCGGTGGGCGCCGCGGGTGCTTCGGGCGCGGCGCCACGGCTGTCCAACCCCAGCGCACCGAGGATGCCCTGGGTGAGCGCGCCGAGCGTGGGGTAGGTCCACAAGAGCGTGGCCGGGAGGCTCGCTCCCAGGGCCTTCTCGAGCGAGTTTCGAAGCTCAAGCCCCAGGAGCGAATCGACGCCCAGGGCGGCGAGTGGGGTGTTGGCTTCAATCTTCTCGGGGGCGATGCGCAAGGCGTGGCCGAGCATGGCGGCCAGGGCCTCCGAGAGCAGCTCGGGGCGCGAAGACGCGGTGGCCGCCCGCACCCGGGCCCCCAGCGCCCCCCGCAGCTCGGCCACCGGGGCGGCCTTCTGTGAGTCGCGCAGGTCGTCCCAGCGTGGAGAGGCCGCCAGCTGCGGAAACATCTCAAACCACCGCCGGGTCTCCATGGTCAGCCAACCGAAGGCGGGCGCGCGCTGCTCGCGGCACATCAGCTCGCCGAGCGCTGACAACGTGGGGGCCACCTCCAGGGCGTCGACGCCGAGGCGCTCCAGACTGCGCTTGACGGTCGCGCTGGACGCCATGCCGAGCCCCGCGAACGGGCCGAACGCGACGCTGAGAGCCGCGACCCCCGTGGCGTGCCGATGCGCGGCGAGCGCGTCCAGAAAGGCGTTGGCAGACGCGTAGGCGGCCTGGCCCGGTGTCCCCAGCAGCCCCGCGGCCGAAGAGACGAACAGGAAGAACTCGAGCGGCAGCTCCCGCGTCGCCTGGTGCAGGTTCCACGCGCCGGCGACCTTCGGGTGGAGGACACGGCTGACCGCGGCGTCGCTCAGCTCGGCCAGCACGCCGTCTTCGAGCACCCCCGCGGCGTGAATGACGCCCGCCAGCGGAGCCGCCGCCGGATTGGACAGGGCCACGACGCGCTCGGCCGCGCCCGGCTCAGCCACGTCGACGGCTTCGATTCGTACCTCGGCTCCCCGGTCGCGAAGGTGCTGCAACACTTGAGCGGCCTCGACCGAGGGCGACCGCCGACCGACCAGGGTCAGGTGACGCGCCCCCTGTGCGACCGCCCACTGGGCGAGCTCGAGACCCAGGGCGCCCAGCCCACCGGTGACGAGGTAGGTCCGGTCGGCCCTGAACACCGTGGGAGGCGGTCTGGGTCGTTTGCGAGCCGGGGCGGCGTGGCGGGCGAGCGGCACGCGCGTGGCGATGACCGCGACGTCGCTGCGGTGGGCCAGCACGTGGCGCACGTCGGGCACCTGCGCCGGAGGGCAGAAGACCTGCGCGCCCGGCGCAAGCGCGTCCGCCGGCCAGTCGAGCTCGCGCCCCTCGCCGATCCACAGCACGGTGAGCGCTCCGGGAGCGATGAGCCCGGGGGCGAGCGAGCCCACGCAGGACCAGGTCACGCCAGGTCGCTTGAGGACGCGAACGATGACCCCGGCTCGACCCGCGGCGAACGCCAGTTGCTCGGTGGCGCCAGACTCGTCCGCGTCGATGAGCCAGAGGTCGCCCGGTTGCGCGCGCTTGATCCACCGGCTGAGCTCTCCGTCGGCCTGGGCGATGCCCGGCTCGGAGGCGGCGCCTTCGACGAGTCGGGTCGCGCTGCCCGCCCGCGTCTTCCGCGTCCACAGGCGGCTGGCGAAGCGCCGCCCGGTGCGGAGCGCGATTTCACTCTCGGCGTCGTCCGCCTTGAGCGCGCGGATGAGCTCGGCGGCGCTGGTGTCGTCGGAGATGTCCACCCAGGTGCAGCGCAGTTGCGGGTGCTCGAGCTGCGCCACGCGAACGAGACCGCCGAGCGCGGCCAGGGCGAAGTTGGAGGCGGGCTTGTCGCCCACGGGGCGCGCCAGCGGGGTGACGAAGAACACGCGAGGGGCGACGGGGAGCCGCGCGGCGGCCTGAATCACGCGCGCGGCCAACCGCACCGCGCCCTCGGCCACGGCGGGAGCGCTCCCGCTCGCGGTGAAGTTGACCACCACGGTCTGGGGCTGAAAGCCGAGCAGACCGTTTTCGACTTCGCGCGGCCCGAGCGAGCGCGCCTGCGCACCTTCGGCGAGCAACGCCGGGACCAACCCGGTCGCGTCGTCGACCACCACCCAACGCTCCGCGCTTCGGGTGGAGCGCGCGTCCCCGACGTCGGCCCAGCCGGGATCAATCGCCGTCACGGCCGCTTGCCCGGCGGACTCGAGCTCCTTCAACTCCAGACCGTCGATGCCGAGGCATGGTGCGTCGGCCCCACTCCACACGTCGAGCTGCGCGGCGAAACCTCGCGTCGTCTTCTGCGCGCGGGCTTGCACGAGCGTGTCGGTCCCCGGGCGGTGCCACTGGCGGAGCCTCGCGATTCGCACGGGAACGGCCGCGGTCAGGACCCCCGGGTTGAGCGCGACGGCGAGGGCGTGAAACGCGCCGTCGAGGAGCGCGGCCTCATGCCCCGCCGCGGGGGCGAGGCCGTGGGCGACGACACCGTGGTCGACTCCGCGGAGCGACTGCAGCACCCGAAAGCCGGGCCCGTAGTCGAGGCCGAGGGCGCCGAGGGCCGTGTAGAAATCTCCCACGCCCGCAGGCGGCGCGGCCGGTCGAGCCGCGACGGGAGCGACCTCGCGCAGCGGGTGCGCCCACGCCGTGACGTGCGAGCGCCAGGGACCACCGGTGACCAACCTCGAGTCAATCCGGAGCGAGGCCACGCCGTGCTGTTCGTCGAGCCGAACCTGGAGCTCCACCGGGCGCTCCGGTTCGACGGTGAGCAGACTGGCGAACTCCACGTTCTCCAGTTCAATCGGCCCCTGTCGCCACGTGGTGGCTGCCGCCAGGAGCAGCTCGACGAACCCCGCGGCCGGGAAGACGGGCACCCCGCCCACGCGGTGTTCCCCCAGTAGCCAGTCCTCGCCGCTCGACCAGGTGCTCCGCCACGCGAGCCGCGTCGCCCCGGTGGGGCCCTCGACGGGAACGCCCAGCGGGCCGTGCAGTCGCGTCTCCGCGGCCGAGCGCTCCAGGCGGGGCGCCGCCCCCGTGGAGAGCCGGGGGTGCTCGTGGTCCCACGCGGTGGTGGGGAGCGAAATGAGGCGGCCGTCGCGCTCGCGGACCAGCCGGGCCAGGTCGACCCTGGCGCCACTGGCCCACGCGGTCGCGGCGGCCTCGAGGAGCGTGTCGCGCTCGGGTTGACCTTTGCGCAGGCTCATCACCATTCGCGCGGTCGCTCCGGCCTGGCTGGCGAGGTGGAGGAGCGTCGGGGTCGGCCCGATCTCGATGACCAGGTCGGGCTTCTCGCTGAGCAACGCGCTGACCGCGGCGTGGAACCGAACCGGTTCGCGCGCGTGCTTGCGCCAGAATTCGGGTGTCGAAATCTCCGCCCCCACCCAGGTGCCGTGCGTGTCGGACATCAATCGCCCGCGAGGCGCGACCAGGCCCGACGCCGCGACCACCGCCTGCCACTCGTCGAGCATGGGGTCCAGCAGCGGCGAATGAAACGCGTGCGACACGTTCAGCTCACGCGGGGCCACACCGGTCGCGCGGGCCCGGGCGAGCACCCGGTCCATCGCGGCGCGTTCACCCGACACGACCGTTTGTTGAGGCGCGTTGACACCCGCGATGCTGACCAGGGCTTCGCCGGCGATGAGCCCGCGGGCGGTGGCCTCGTCGACCGGGAGCGACGCCATGGCGCCATTGCGGGGCAGGGCCTGCATCAACTGTCCCCGCCGGGCGACCAGCTTCAGCCCGGTCTCGAGCGTGAAGGCGCCGGCGGCCCACGCCGCGGCGAATTGGCCGACGCTGTGGCCGAGGAAGGACTGGGCCTCGACACCCCAGGACCGCCAGAGCTCGACCAGCGCCACCTGCAGCGAGAACAGGGCCGGCTGGGCCAGGTCAGTGTTCGCGAGCGCGTCGTCGGGGGCCTCGAACATCCACTGGCGGAGGTCGCCGCGAAGCGTGCCTTGCAGCGCCTCGGCGCAGCGATCGATGCAGGAACGAAACGCTTCAAACTCGCGGTACAGCTCAGCCCCCATGCCGCGATACTGGGAGCCCTGCCCGGTGAACAAGAACGCGATGCGAGCGGGCGAAGGCGCGTGGGCCACCGCGCCGCGGGGAACAGGGCTCCCGGCGGCCAGCGCGGCGAAGGCGGCTTGTGCGCTCGACCGTGACGACGCCACGAACGCCGCGCGGTGGGGCCCGGCCACCCGCGTCGCCAGCGTGTGCGCGACATCGGCCTCGGAGTCGACGCGGTGCATCACCTCGGCCAGTGCGGCGGCGGTCCTGGCCAGGCTCTGCGAGGAGCGTCCGGAGAGCGCGAACACCCGCGGCTTCTCCAGTGGCGACGGACGAGGTGAGGGCGTCGGGCGCTCGGACAACAAGACATGCGCGTTGGTGCCGCTCAAGCCGAACGAGCTGACGGCGGCGCACCGCGGGCCGCTTTGGGTTGGCCACGGCGTCTGCGTGACGGGAACGTAGAGTCCCGAGCCTTCGAGCGTGATGCGGGGGTTCAGGCGATCAAAGTGGAGGTTCCTGGGAATCTCGCCGTGCTCCATGGCGAGCACCACCTTGATCACCCCCGCGATTCCAGCGGCGGCCTCGAGGTGCCCGATGTTCGTCTTCGCCGAGCCGACGGCGCAGGGCGGGGCGGGGGCTTCGCGCGCGTACACTCCGACGAGCGCCTCCGCTTCGATGGGATCTCCCAGCGGCGTCCCGGTGCCGTGGGCCTCGATGTAGGTGATTTGTTCCTTCTTCAGCCGGGACCTGGCGAGCGTCTCGCGGAGCAGCGCGGCCTGCGACGCCCCATTGGGGGCCGTGAGGCTGGTCGACGCGCCGTCCTGGTTGATGGCGCTGGCGCGAATCAGCGCCCGAATCGGCTCGCCGTTGGCGACGGCGTCCGACAGCCGGCGGAGCACGAGCGCGCCGCACCCTTCACCTCGCACGTAGCCGGCCCCGCGCGCGTCGAACATGCGACAGCGTCCCTGCGGAGACAGGGCGTGGGTCGCGCCCAACAGGCGCATGGTGGTGGGCGAGAGCAAGGCGTTGACGCCGGCCACGACGGCCACGTCCGACTCACGCGAGCGCAGTGACTGACAGGCGAGGTGCAGCGCGACCAGCGACGAGGAGCACGCGGTGTCGACGGCCATCGCCGGACCCATGAGCTTCAGCGCGTACGAGAGTCGGCCCGCCGCGAAGCAGGACGAGGTGCCGGTCAGCAGGTGAGGCTCGTGCCCCGCGCCAGCCGCCAGCGCGCGCTGCTCGTAGTCGTGCGTGGAGATTCCGACGAACACGCCGGTGCGCGTGCGCAGTGCGTCGTGGACTCCAACGCCAGAAGACTCGAGGGCCTCGCTGCAGACCTCGAGCAGCAGCCGTTGCTGCGGATCGAGTGACTCCGCCTCCCGCATCGAGATCCCGAACGCGGCGGCGTCGAAGGCCCAGATGTCGTCGAGAAGCCCGGCCCACCGCTCAGCGGCCTCGGCCGGTCCGGGGTCCCAGCGATCAGGCGGAATCTCGATCACCGCGTCCACGCCCTTCGAGAGCAGGCTCCAGTACGCTTCAGGAGAGTTGGCTCCCCCGGGGAACCGGCAGGAGACGCCGACAATCGCGATCGGTTCAGCCACCAGAGCGTCCAGGCGGCCCTTCATCTCCTCAAGCGCCAGAATCGCTTGCTTGACTGGCGTGAGGCCGACCGTCTGGGGACCGTTCATTTCCAGGCTTTCTCCAGAGACTGGAGAGTGTCCTCCAAAACCCGCTCCGCGTCCTCGTTCGACAGCTGCGAGACTTCATCGGCGCGCTTGACGACCCACTCGGACTCGGCCGCCGGCTCCACCGCGGAGACCCGCTCGGAGTCCGGGAGCAGGGCCGCGACGACGTCTCCCACCGTCCGGTGGTTGAAGAAGATGGTCGCGTTGACGCGCGTTCGAAGCAGGTCTTCCAGGCGCGCCCGCAACTGGAGCGCGCGCGCCGAATCCAACCCGAGCTCGGCCAGCGTGGCGGTCAGGGGGAGCACGGCGATTCCCAGCTCGGCGGCGAGCACGCGAACGATGTCTTCTGCGGTCACCCCGCGGGCCGCCTCCGTGTCGCTCGAGGCCCAGACGCTCAAGGGGTAGGCGCTCAGGCGCTCCAGCAGTGGCCACGCGGCGAGCGCGGGGTTGTGCTGCAGCCTCGAACTCAGCTCGAGGGGGGTCGCGACAATCGCCGCTGGGTACCGCAGGCGCGTGTGCCAGCGCGTCTGTTCCGTCGCCAGTTGGACCGCGCCCTCGTCGACGGAGGCGCCGTGGGTCAACGTTCGCGGCCAGGCGGCGGGGTTGCTCCACAAGAGGTCGGGCGGCAGGGGCCGGCCGGCGTCACCCACGGTCGCGGCTGCGGTGTGAAGCGCCGCCGCGCGAAGGCGCCACACGTGGCGCACGCCCTGGCGAACGCTCACTGCGGGTTCGGAGCGCGCCTTCAACTCGCCCAGGACGTCGGCGCGAACATCTCCAGGCAGGCCCTGCGCATCGAGCAACGTCAGCGAGAAGTCTCCGTGCGAGGCGGCGAACTGCGTCGCCAGCCAGGGCCAGCCCGGAACCTGCGATGCGTCCAGCACGAGCACGCCGCGAGGTGTCGACGCTTCGGTGGCCCAGCGGGCGAACGCGTCGAGGGCCTGTTCGAGCTCGGCGGCCGTTGGCCTCGCCAGCACGCCCAGCCACGCGTTGGCCGACGAGTTGGTCTGTGCACGTACGACGCCGTGATTGGACAGCCAGCTGTCCCACGTCGAGGCGCCGTCACCATGGAACGCCACGGTCCGCGGGGTGTGGAGGGCAGGCTCTCGAGGCGCCGCCACCCAATCGGCGATGCCCACCCGAACGCCCCGCGGTGCCGTGAGCACCTCGGGGGCGGGCCCGCTCCAGAGGCGCACGTGGGTCCCCGACACGTCCAGCCAACGCACGTCGCCGAGCCCCCGCGCGCCCGCGGCACCTCCGGCCGCCGTCTTTCGCAGCGCGACGTCCCAGGTCTCGAGCAGGCGCTGGTCAAACGCCGAGCGCTGCGGCGGCCACTCCAACTGAACCGCCGGTTCGGTCGTCGGCGGTGCGGTGGTGGCCAGGCGGGCCTCGCCGCGAAGACCCAGTTCGCCGTACCCGGGCAGGAGGCCTCCTCCCTGCAGCGAAATCGTCCCTGCGCTCACGTTCACTTCACATGACGCGCCGAGGTGGGCTTCCAGGTGCGGCGCCGGACTGTCGCTCCAGCCGAGGCCTTCGGCGCTTGCGCCCGCGCCCCCGACCCGGAGCAGCGCGTCCGCCACCAACGCCACCAACGCCGCTTCGAGGCGCGCGCGCGCGTCGGCGGGCGTGAACCCGGTGCCCCACAGGCTGGTCAGCTCGCAGCGCCACCCGGTGCCCGTCTGGACCCACGTGGGCGTGCGTTGCTCACTCAAGGCGGGGGCGCTGAAGACGTCCGGAAGTTCGGTGGGGGTGTGTGCCGTCGGAGGAAGGCGCCACCCGCTCGACGCCGGGCCGGTGGACTTCACCCGAACGCCCGAGACGAACAAGCGTGCCACGGCGCGCTCGATGGCCGCGGGCCCGCCACGCTCCCGCTCCATGGCCGGTACCACGCACAAGACCGGCGCGGCGTCACCTTCGGTCTCAATCGCCTGGGCCACGACGGGGTGAGGGCCGATCTCCACGAAGGCCTTCACCCCGCGGGTGAGAAGTCGCCCGATGGCGGTCGCGAACTGCACGGGCTGACGCAGGTTCGCGCACCAGAAGGCCGCGTCGAGACGTTCGCCCCGGTGTTCTTCGAGGTCGCTGGTGGAGAGCAGCGGGCACCACCCCTGGGTCGGGGTGAGCTTCGCCAGCGCCGCCCGCACGGGGGGCAGAATCGCGTCGACGGCCGGGCTGTGGCCCGCGCCGCCGGTCTTCACCTGGCGTGCTTCCCACCCCAACGCCGCCGCGCGGGTGGAGAGCCGCTCGAGCGCCTCGACGGGCCCCGAGATGACCGTCGAGCGTCGACTGTTGTGCACCGACACACAGACCTCACGCGCGTCGGCCATCAACTCCTGAACCGCCGCCGGCGACTGGTTCAAGTGCAGCATCGCGCCGTGGCCGATCAACCCGCGCAAGGCCGCGCTGCGCGCAACCACCACGCGCGCGCCATCATCGAGACTGAGCGCGCCCGAGAACGTCGCGGCCGCGACTTCGCCCAGGCTGTGTCCGACCGTGACCGTGGGCGTCACCCCGCGCGATTTCAGCGCCGTCGCCAGCGCGACCTGCAACGTCCACAGCACCGGCTGCAGCACGCCCACGTCATCGGGGAGCGCGGCGCCGGTGAAGAATGGTTCCAGGCCTCCGGCCCCCTGTCGTTCGAGCGCGGCCAGACACGCGCGGGCGGTTCTCTGGAACTCAGGGTCCGCCTCCCAGAGCTCGCGCGCCATGCCTCCCCACTGGCCACCCTGTCCGCTGAAGACGAAGGCGACTTCATCATGGGGGTGTGCGTGGCCTGCGACGATGGAGGCGGGCCGTTTGCCTTGCGAGAACGCTTCGAGGTCTTCCACCCAGGCCGCGGCGGAAGTGCCGACCCAGGCCGCGCGCTCGACCAACGCGTCGCGTCCGACCTCCGAGGTCTGGGCGATGGCCACGAGGGGCGCTTCGTGCGTGCGCGAAGCCTGCGCCCAACGGTGCGCGGTGCTTTCGATCGCGGAGGTCGAGGTGCCGCTCAGCCGGATGACGACGGGCCCCGCGGACGAGCCCTGGGGCGCGGGGGCGGCCGGGGGGGCGGCGACGAACACGTAGGCGTTGGCGCCGTTCACGCCCAGCGCGCCGATGCCGGCGACGCGCCGTGCCGCGGAGGAGACCAGGCGAGACGGGGCCTGGCCGACGCGAAGGCGCGAGCCGCTCGAGGTGGCCGGCGCGGGGGACATGAAGCCGGCCAGCGGGGGCGCGGTTCCCGCTGCGAGGGCTTCCAGCGCGCCCAAAAGCCCGACGGCGCCGGCGGCTGCTTGCGAATGGCCGACGTTCGCCTTCGAGGCCGTGACCGCGACGGGCGGCCCGCGCTCTCCCAGACACATGCTCAGCGCCTGCCATTCAGCCGCGTCTCCCGCGGGCGTCCCCGTGCCATGCGCCTCGAGGAGACAGACTTCGTCGGGCTGGACCGCGGCGTCGGTCATCGCCGCGCGAACCAACTCAACCTGGGAGGTGACGCTGGGCGCGAAGATGAGCCCCGACGACGCGTTGTGGTTGGTCGCGCCTCCCAGCAGCAGCCCGCGGGGCGTTGGCCCCGCCTGGGTCGTCGTCCGTCGCAGCGCGTACAGCACGCACGCCTCGCCGTGGACGGTGCCGTCGGCCGCCGCGTCGAAAGGCCGACATCTCCCTGTGGGAGAAAACGCGCCGCTGGCCGCGTACCAGCGGGTCAACGCATGTGACGTGATCAGGTTCACCCCGCCGGCGATGGCGATGTCGCAACGGTCGGCGAGCAAGCTGTCGCGAGCGAGCAGGAGCGCGGTGAGCGAAGAGGAAGACGAGGTGTCGACGGCCAGACTCGGGCCGCGAAGCGAGAGCGCCGCGGAGAGACGCGCCGCGACGAAGGAATGACCCGCCGTGCTCATGGCGACCGAATCAAGCTCTGCCCCCGGCACGCTGGTCCACGCGTGGTCGAAGCGCATCACGCCAAGAAACACGCCCACTCGTGCGCCGCGACAATCTCCTGGCGCGATGCCTGCGTCTTCCAGCGCCTCGCACGCGACCTCGAGCACCAGCCGCTGCTGGGGGTCGAGCGCGGCGGCTTCGCGGAGCGTCATGCCGAAGCGGGCGGCGTCGAACACCTTCAGCGTTTCCAGGAATGCCCCCGCGTGAATCTCGGGAGCGGGGTCGCGCATCAGGCGGCCTCCGTCGCGGCCGGCCGGGGCGCGTCCGATGAACGACTGGCCGGCGAGCAGGTGTTTGAAGAACAGCGCGACATCCCAGCCGCTCCCGGGGAGCCGGGCACCGACTCCCGAGATTGCGATAGGGGCGCTTCGGTTCATCGCTGGTTCAACGGCTGGCTGCGGGACTCGTTCGGCACAGGTCCAGCCGGTCCTTCACTTTGCGACGCAGCGCCGCATCCTTGACGCCCAGCCCTTCGCGCGACGCGAGGCAGAGAATGCCGACCTTGCCCACGTGTTCATTGCGCATGACCTTGGCCGTGGCGCTGGCCGCATCAGCGAGCGGGACCGACTCCGCCAGGGTGGGGTGAATGACGCCGCGTCGCGCGAGATCATTCGCCCGTCGCCCCTCGCGAAAGGTGGCGCCGTGGGAGCCCACGATGCGCTTCACGCCCAACCAGAGCGCGCGGTTGTCGTACGTGTGCTGATACCCGGTGGTGGACCCGCAGGTGACCACCGTGCCGCCACGGCGGGCCAACGCCACGCTCGCGGCGAACGTGTCTCGCCCGGGGTGTTCGAAGACGATGTCGGGGTCTCCTCCGGCGGTGGCCCGCACGAGCTTTCTCAAGACCTGGATTCCGTGATGATCAGGCCCGCCGGGAGTGTTCAGGTTGAACGACGCCACGCTGCGGTCGATGACGTGTTCGACGCCGTAGCTCTTCAGCAGCTCGGCCTTCCGCGGTGACGACACCACGGCGATGGGAATTCCGCCCCCGTTCAAGACGTACTGGGTGGCGAACAGGCCAATGCCGCTGGCCGCGCCCCAGATGAGCACGCGGTCGCCCTGTTCCATTCGGGCGCCGGCGGGGCTGACCAGCATGCGGTACGCGGTGCGCGACCCCACGGGCATCGACGCCGCCTCTTCCCAGGTCAGGTGCGGTGCCTTGGGGAGCAGCTGCCGGGCCTGCACCAGGGCGAAGTCTGCCATTCCGCCGAAGTTGGTCTCATAGCCCCACGCCAGGGCCTGACCGCTGGCCATCACGTCCTCGGTGTCGAAGAATTCCTCAGACGCCATCCAGATGGGATCGACGACCACCTCGTCACCCACCTTGACGTGCGTCACGCCCGGCCCCACGCGCATCACGACCCCTGCGGCGTCCGAGCCGTGCACGTGAAAGGCGTCGGCGTGGCGCTTCAGCGACGGGTAACGCTCGGCGTAGAAATCGAGCATCTCAAACGTGGGAACGGGTTCGAACGTCGAGGCCCAGACGGTGTTGTAGTTGATGGAGGACGCCATCACGGCGACCACGGCTTCACCGAACCCCGGCTGAGGCACGGGGACTTCTGTGAGCTTCAAGGTCTGCAGCGGGTCTGGCTCCACGGCGCCCTTCGCCCGCCGGGCGACGATTTCTCTGGCGTCGGACCGCAGCGTGACGGCGGCCCGCATGACCCGGGGCAGCGGCATGAGCGCGAGCGCGTCCCCGCGACCGCCTTCAATCGCCGCACGAATGTCTGAAACCGGGTCACTCATGGAACGTCTGCACCCCTCGCTCCGGGTGTGGCGCGCCACAGCCTTGAGGCCAGAATGCACATCGGGAGCACGCGGCAGTCTCGATCCCACAGTGAGTCAATTCAAGCGTGCAATGCGGTTGCGGGCGGGCCGAGGCCCTCGAAGTTCTTGTCCGAAAGCGCGGGCCCCACGCTAAGTTCACCGGCGTGTGCCATCGCACGGGCGACGCTCGGAGCATGAGGTGACGCCGACGCCGGACAAGATTGTGCTCGTGAGCCCTCGGCAGGACCCGTTGCCGGACGTGCACCGGGTGCTCAGCTCGCTCGGGCCACCGGTTGAAGTCCGCGAACGGCTCGAGGTCGATGGGTGGGGCGCCAGCTCGCTGCTCCTGGTTTCGTACGACTCGCTCTCTGAGGACGAATACGCGAACCTGATCTCGCTCACCAAGGGGCCGGTGCAGCCGCGCCTGGTCATCTTGACCCGCGGGCAGCGCACGCTGCGCCCGTTGTTCGAGAGCCGTGGGCTGCGAAATCTGGTCGCGCACGATGTGAGCGACGACGGCAGTGACCTGCGGGTCACGCTGCGCAAGCTCCTCACCGGCGACCTCTTCGGCCTGGAGAAATATTTCGGCGCGAACGTTCCGATGGTTCGGCTCAAGCTCGCCGGAACCCGGCAGCGGGCCGAGGCGATTGACGCGGTGGAGAAACTCGCCGCGGAGGTCGGCGTCGCCCGCCGGCTGGCCGCCCACTTCTCGCTCGTGGCCGACGAGTTCATGACCAATGCGTTGTTCAATGCGCCGGTGGACGCCTCGGGCACCGCGCTCTACCGGCACCTGAGCCGCGCCGAAGACGTGGTGTTGCCGCCAGAGAAGACCGTCGAGCTGTGCCTCGCCACGGACGGGAACAGGCTTGGCATTTCGACGCTCGATCGCTTCGGTTCACTCAGCCCTGAGCTCGTCGTCGAGTACCTGTCGAAGTGCTTCAAGAAGGACGAGCACCAGATTGATCAGAAGGAAGGTGGCGCGGGGCTGGGATTCTTCATGGTCTTCGAATCGCTCACCCACTTCGTCATCAACATTGCCCCCGGGCGGCGGACCGAGATGATCGGTCTCATCGATGTGCGCGGGTCGTACAAGGCATTCGCCCAGCGGACCAAGTCGTTCAACATCTTCGTGGACGGGTCGCCATGACCGCCTTCTCCAGCGACCTTCAGAAGTCGCCTCGTGCGGTGTTGACGCTGTCCGGCACCATCGATGAGCGCGTCGATCTCGTCGCCGCGACGACAGAGGCGACGGGGGGCGAGCTCGTCCTCCGCCTCGCCGGGGTCGATCGCATCAACTCGAACGGCGTGCGCCTCTGGGTGCGGTGGGTGGAGAGCCTCGAGGCGCGCGGTATTCGACTGTTGATGGAAGAGGTGTCTCCCGTGCTCGTCGCGCAGCTCAACTCGATTCGCGGCTTCGCGGGACAGCGGGGCGTGGTGGTCTCGGTTCAGGCGCCCTTCATGTGCGAGGCGTGCGGGTCGGAGCTGACGACGACGGTCGACGTGCGAAACCTGCGAAATCCGCCGGTCGTCCTCGCGCCGAGGTGCCCGGACTGCGGCGGGGCCACCGCGTTTGACGACCTGGAGTCAGCGTACTTCGCGTTCCTGGACGCCCAGCCCACGGCTGGCTCCTCCTTGTGAGACGCGTCGTGGGGTGCCAGACGCATTTTTCGGCGCAGCCTGAGAATAGGGGCCGCGCGCTTGCGTCGAAGGCGCGCGCGGCGGTCGTGAACGCCGGGTCGGAACAGACAACGAGGGGAGGCCGTATGAAACGGATGATGCTGGTGGGGTTGGTCGGCGCGCTGGCGGTGCCCGCGCCGTCGTGGGCGGACGGCGGCCGCAAGGACAAGACGAACCTCGCCCACTGGTCCATCGTGGGGCAGTGCAAGAGCCGCGAGAACCCCAGCCGACGGGAGTGGCGCGTGCGGCTGACCTACGTCTCGTTCCCCGAGCAGTTTGACGACGTCTGCTCGACCGCGCTCGGTAAGGCGCTGCTCGAGAGCGACCTCGACACGGTTGAGGTCACCGCGTCGGTGACACCGAGCGGCTACAGCCTGTGCCAGGTCGGGTCGTTTCTGAAAGGTCGCCGCCTTCCCAAAGGGGGCTGTGCGCTCGAGCCCGGCCCGGTCGACGTGCAATTGCTCGGCGGTGGCGGGCGCAAGTGCATGTTCGAGTGCCGCGACACGAACGAAGAAGCGTGGCGGTACTGAAGCTCGTCACTCGCCCAGTGCGTTCACTGCACCGTAGGTGGATCCTTCACTGGGCGATGGGTTCAGTTGGTCCGTTGCCGTGTTGACGGCCCCGTCGGCGCGAGTCGGAGCGCGCTTCGACTGAAGTCGATGGGCAGGTACTCTCGCAACGCGTGCTCAGAGACGGCCCGCATCCACGCATGGAGCGCTCTGGCTTCAGAGAGCGTAGCGTCCTTGAACACCGGCATCTTCGGCCCGCGGGTCGAACCATCGAGCGGTCGATATTTCAGGTGGAGCAGGAGGCTGTCGGGGTCGCGTTGTTGGTACACGGGAAGGGGCGTGACGTAGTCCCAACCGTAGCGTGCGCCAACCCCGCGAACTCCATGGCAAAAATTGCATCGCTCACGAAAGAGCTCGAGCCCCTTCGTGGCGGTCGCATCGCCGACGCGGAACTGGTCCCAGTAGGCGCTCATGCGCACGAATTCAACGCCCGTGAGGTTGTCGATGTACTCCCACGGGCTGAACTCGTCCGCGGCTTTCGTGCGGACGGAGGGGTGCCAGCGAGTCTTCGACACCACTTTGTTCCCTTCGAAGAACACGGGGTGCGAATCGGTCGCGCCCCGACTGGCCGTGGGGAAACTGGATGACCAGTTGCCACTTTCTGCCGACGCCTCCCAGATTGCGGTCGCTACGAACAGACCCAGTCTGGCGACCACCGCCCGGTCGCGAAACGGGTACGTTACGGCCATGCCGTTTCGGAAATGCAGAACGGCTCCGTCGCATTCGAGCGGCACGGCGAAGTTCTCCCAGAGTTCTTGAATGGGCACTCCGCGGAACTTTTCGCGAGAGCGAAACTGCAAGTCGTCTGCCTCAATCTCGGTGGGCGTCAGGTCCGCAAGGTCGACCGCGGTGCCAACGAACTGTGGCGTCGCCGCTCCACCGTAGGTTCCTGCTGAACGGACCCACAGTTCGATTCTCCCGGACGCGTGGGCGTGGAGCGATGCCACCAGACATGTCGCGACAATGAGTACACGCATCACGCCTCCCGACGGTTGAACCCGATGAAAGAGGAGCAACGACGGTGCCAGCCTCGTTCTTTGCGGACCACGCGCCGTTCGCTTGCTTGAACGCCTCGGACCCGGCAGCGCTCTCAGACGCTTACGGTGCCCCCATGTGGCCGAGCAGCTCGCGTGTCGAGGCCGTCGCGCTGCCTGCCTACAGGGTCAGCTGGACCCTGCAGGTCGCTCTAACCTTGCGGGGCACACTGAGCGCTATTTGCCCGGCGGCTTGAGCCGGGTCAGGGCCTCGGTGGCCTCGTCCTGGCCGCAGTTCTTTTCCGGGGTGCTGGTTCGCGGCGTGTTGACCAGGCGGGACAGCGGCTCGGCGGCAGCCCAGTCGCCCAGCTGCCCCAGGCGTCGCGCGGCGCTTCGCCGCACCGCGCAGGAATCGGAGGTGAGCGCTTCGATGTAACGCGCCACCGGCTCCACGCCTTCGGTGAGTTGCTCGAGGTCGAGGTAGCGCAGCGCACCCCACTGCGGCGCGGAGTGCTTCTGGCGCGCCAGCGACGCCAGGACCTTCACCGACGCTGGGCGAGGCAGGCGGTCGAGCAGGTCGCGGAGCGCGGGCTCCTCTTTCTTCCCGAAGTCTTCGGTCAGGCCCCCCACCACCAGGGGATCGATGGCGGCCGAGGCCTTGGGGCTCAAGCGATCTTTGAGCACGTCGAACTCGTCCTTGTGCCGGTCGAGCCGATGGAGCGCGGCGGCGCGCAGCCCCAACAGCTCAGGGTCGTCGCCGCCTTTGGTGGCCGCGAGGGCGGCGTCGATGGCCGTGAGCGCCTCAATCGCTTTTCCCTGCTCCAGCATGGGGCGGAGCTGCCCGGAGTGCGCGCGCAGGCCCAGGCTGAACGCCAACGCGGCGAGTCCCCCCGCGACCGCCAGGGTCAGCGCGAGCTTCCACACCGGGTTGCCCGAGGCGCTGGGCGGCGCGCCTGCGCCCGGGGCCGACGCGGCGAAGGGGCCCGTGGTCGGAGGCGGCGGTCTGATTTCCGGGAGCAGCGACGCCCGCGGTGGAGGCGTGGGCGCGGCCACCGGCGCGCCGGCCGGCGGGCTGGCGACGCCCGCAGACTTCGGCTTCAGCGGCAGCGCGGGGGGAAGCTTGGCGTAGGCCTCCATCAAGATTGTCGGCTCCCCCACTTCGGGAACAGCGCTGGCCCGCTGGGCGACCGCGAGCGCGGTGGGCGGACGAAGCGCGGGGTCTTTCTCGAGGCAGCGCATCACCAGTTCGACGATGCGCGCGTGATCTTGCAGGTGAGGCGCCGCTTCGTTGAGCGGCGTCGGCGTGGCGCTCTGGTGCTGCTGGAGAAAGTCAGCGGGGGTGGGCCCCGCGAAGGGCAAGCGCCCCGCAAGCATGAAGTAGCCGAGCACGCCGAGCGCGTAGATGTCGCTCTTGGCGTCCGCGGGCGCGCCGCGGGCCTGCTCCGGAGACGAGAACTCGGGGTGACTGACCGGCTTGAGCAGGGTGGTGAGGCGTTGATCACCCAGTTGAGGATCCAACAGGCGGGCGATTCCGAAATCGGTCATGCGCGCGACTTCGCCCACCGCGGTGGTGGAGAGGAACACGTTGTCCGCGCGCAGCGCCTGATGCACGAGGCCCTTCTCGTGAATCGCGGCCAGGCCTTCGGCGAGCTGCTTGATGATGGCGAGCGCGCGGTCGGGCAGCAGCGGCTCAGAGCCCATCGCGTTCTGCACCGTCACTCCCTGGGCTTCTTCGGTGACGATGAAGATGAGCCCGTCCACGGCGCCGAAGTCGAGCACGCGAACGACCGAGGGGTGATCAACAGACGCCAGTCGGCGAACCTCGTCGCCGAAGCGCCCCGACAGTTCGAGCCCCAGGTCAGCCCGGAGCGTCTTCAACACCACCCGCCGCGACAGGTTCAGCTGTTCTGCGAAATAGGCCTCGCTGAAGCCGCCCGCGCCCAGCGGCGAGACGATGCGAAACCGGCCGTTCAACACCACTTCGTCATTGGCCCACATGCCGCACACCCTAACCGAGAGTGGCGCGGCCCCCGAACGCGAACGTCGTCTTGAGGCGTCACTGCGTCGCCCGCCCAGGGTGCATTCTGGGCGGGCTGGTACAAGTGGCTGATGTCGGTGTTCGTCGACCGGAAGGGTCGCCATGTCTGAAGGAAGGCCAGCAGGCGGGGCGGCGACGTGGCTGTTCGCGTTCGGCTACTTCGCCTCGTACGTGCCCTACAGCGCGCTCACCAAGGCGTTGTCCTCTGGTGAAATCGGCCCCCGGCTGACGGGGCTGGAGATCGTTCCTTCGGCCGCCTTTGTCTCCATGCTGGCCATGGGGGTGTTCGTGCTCTCCACCGGGTGGTGGAAGGACGCCGGCCAGTTCTGGAGCCTGGGCTCGCTCAAGATTCCGCGGCCGTCGACGTGGACCTTCATCTCGGGCGTCTGCACCGCGGCCATCGTCGTCACCACCACGCTCGCCTACACCTTTGAAGGCGTCTCGATTGTGCTGTCCATGGTGCTGATGCGCGGAGGCGTGCTGGCGTCGGCGCCGGTGGTCGACGCGCTCGGCGGCAGACGCGTGAGCCTGGAAGCGAAAGTCGCGCTCGGACTCACCTGCGCGGCGCTCTTCGTCTCGCCCATTCGCGACTCGCGCCTCACGCCCACGGCGCTGCTCAACGTCGTGCTCTACGTCGCGTCGTACTTCGTGCGACTTCGCGCCATGACGCACCTCGCGAAATCGCACGACCCGCTGGCGACCCGGCGGTACTTCGTCGAAGAGCAACTGGTGGCCACGCCGATGGCCGTCCTGGCCCTCGCGGTGGCCGCGCTCGCGGGCGCCGGGAGCTCTTCGGAGCAACTCCTCCGAGGGTTCACCGAGGTCCCGTTCACTGGCGCGCTCCCGTGGCTGTTGGTGATTGGCGTCTGCTCGCAGGGCACGGGCGTGTTTGGCGCGCTGGTGCTGCTCAGCCCCCGTGAGAACAGTTTCGCCGTGCCGCTCAACCGCATCTCCAGCGTGGCGGCGGGCGTCATCGCCACCCTGTCCGTCGCGTGGCTGTGGGGCGGCAAGCCTCCCGCCGCCGCCGAGTGGTACGGCGCCGTGCTGCTCGCGTTCGCGTTGGCGGTGCTCAGCTTCGGAGGGCGGGTGGTCGCGATGTGGAAACGCCCTGTGCCGTCCTAGGCCGTCAGACACCTGTTACCATTCGGTCGCGGGTTTCGCTCACCCACATTCACCTCGCTTTCCCCGCACCCCATGCGGGCCGAATTTCACCGAGCTCCCTGACACCGTGGCCGCGCCGTCAGGTACGATGCAGCTGCCCGGCCGGACGAAGTCGACGGACGCCCCCGCTGCCCCGAGTCTCCAAACGATGCGCTTGAAGCTCCTCCTGCTCTTCGCTGCGTGTGGCCTCGTGGCGTGCGACGTGCCACTGGACATGCAGCGCGACTCGGGCACGGCCGGGAACGACGGCGGGCCAGATGCGGGAGAAGTCTCGGACAGCGGCGAACTGGATGCCGGGCCGGGCGGCCCCGACGCGAGTGTCGATGCGGGCGAGCCAGACGGGGGCCCCGACGCAGGTCCAGATGCGGGAGTTGATTCTGGCGTGGTCGACGCGGGTCCCCCGTCGATTTCCATCAGCGACTCGACCGCCATTGAAGGCGACACCAACAGCGCCTCCATGGTGTTCGCGGTGAAGCTCTCCGTCGCGCAGAGCACCCCGGTGACTGTCAGCTACACCACCGCAGATGGCACAGCGACCGAAGATGACTACACGCCCATGGGCGGCGTGGTGACCTTCGCGCCCGGGACGACCTCGCAGACCATCTCCGTTCCGTTATTGGGCGACGTGGTGGACGAGAACGATGAGACCTTCACCGTCACCATCTCCAATGGGTCGGGGTCGATTCCCATCACGCGAGCGACCGCCACCGGCGTGATCGTCGACGATGACGCCAGCCCCACGTTGTCGATCGTCGGCCTGACCCTGGACGAAGGCGCTGGAAAGTTCTCCTTCGTGGCCACGTTGTCCGCCGCCAGCGGCCGTCCGGTCACCTTCGACTTCGCCACCGCCAATCAAACCGCCACCGCAGGGGCCGACTACACGGCGGCGATCGGCAGCAGCACCATCGTGCCGGGCGAAACCATCGCCACCATCGACGTGCCGATTCTTCCAGACGCGCTCAACGAGGCCGATGAGACGTTCACCCTCAACTTGAGCAAGGTGACCAACGCCAACGCGACCACCTTGTCGGTGGTGGGGAAGATTGTCGACGACGACCCGGCTCCGACCTTGACCGTGGACGACCTCACCGAGACGGAGGGGAACTCAGGCACCCACAACGCCGTGTTCACCTTCACGCTCTCGTCAGCCTCGGGCCGCACCATCACCGTCAACTACGCGACCATGCCGGGCACGGCGACCTCGCCGGCGGATTTCACGGCCACCAGCGGGACGCTCACCTTCATGCCCGGGGACACGCAGCGCACGGTCGGCGTGCCCATCGTGGGGGACCTCTCCAACGAACCGATTGAGACGTTCACGCTCGTCCTCTCCAACGCCGTCGGCACGTCGTTTGCGCCGTATCCGGCCACGTGCACCATCACCAACGACGACGGCCCGCCGACGCTGAACGCGTTCGCCCTGAGCGCCCCCGAAGGAAACGATGGAGGCACGAAGGTGTTTCCGGTCAGCGTGACGCTGGCCCCGGCGTCGGGTGTGGCGGTGACGGTGTCGTACGCCACGAGCGACGCGACCGCCGTTCAGCCGGCGGACTACACGTCGACGAGTGGTTCGTTGACGTTCGCCCCTGGCGAGACGGTCAAATACATCAACGTGCCGGTGAAGCAGGACCTCGCCTACGAGAACGACGAGACGTTCGTGGTCACCTTGTCGAACACCACCGCCGTGCTGGGACAGCCCACCGCGGTGGTGACGATTCAGAACGACGACACGCTGCCCACGGTGTCGGTGTCGCCGGTCTCAATCGTCGAAGGCACGGGCGCGGTCGGCGTCACCACGCCGGTCGTCTTCAACGTGCAGCTCTCCGCCGCCTCGTCGTTGCCCGCGACCGTGACGTGGGGGGCAGTGGGGAACAACGCCATCGCCGGGTACGACTTCGCGTTCCCCGACGCCGGCACGACCATCAACTTCGCCCCCGGAGAGACGCAGAAGAGCGGGACCGTCTACGTGGTGCCCGACGCGCTGTGGGAGGCGACCGAGACCTTCGCCGTGACGCTGCAGACCGCGTCGGGGGCGACCATTCTTCCCGCGTCGGCCTCGGCGACGATTTCGATTCTGGATGATGACCCGGCGCCGTCCTTCAGCATTCCGGACAACACCAAGCCCGAGCGGAACCCGGGCCAGAGCGCCGGAATCAGTTTCTTGATTTCGCTGTCGGCGCGATGCGGTCAGGACGTTCAAGTGTCCTACGCGACCAAAGACGGAACCGCGCTCGCCGTGACCGACTACGTGGCGAAGTCGGCCATCGCGAAATTCCCGGTGGACCCACTCACAGGGATTACGAAGGACACGAACCTGGGGCTGACGGTGACCATTCAGTTGGTGAACGACCTCGTCCATGAGCCGACGGAAACGTTCACCGTAGAACTGTCCGCTCAGACGCCTGGGGTGTTGTTGGTGAAACCGACGGGAGTCGGAACCATTACCGACGACGACCCGTAGCGGGCCTACGTCGCCGGAGAGGGTGGTTCGGCCAGCGGCACGCGGAACACCACCCGGTAGACGTCATTTGAACTCTCATAGAGCGTGACGTGGCGAATCTCGAACGCGGCGGTATGGGCGCCGCCGAGTCCTTCGGCCAACTTCACGAAGGCGGGCGCGTCGTCGCCGCGGGCCAGCGTCACGTGCGGAATGAAGTTGCGGTCGAGCGGCGACCCGGTGGCCGCGGCTGTGTCTTGCTGGAGCGCGCGCAAGGCATCTACCGCGCCCGAAACTCCCAGCCACAACACCGACGGGGCACGGGCGGTGGTGAAGGTTCCCGCACCCTCCAGGCGGAGTGAGAAGGGCGCGTGGCGTTTCGCCGCCAGCGCGACCGGATCCTCAAGTGCAGCGCGGGCTGCCGCATCGGGGTGTCCCAGGAAGTTGAGGGTGATGTGCAGCTTCACCGGGGGCAGCCACCTGGCCCGCGTGGCGGTCTTGAGTCGTTCGACGATCGTTGAAGCACCGGCACGTGCGGCGTCGTCCAGATCAACCGCAAGAAAGTAACTCACCCGAGCTCACCTCGAACGGCGTTCAGTGCTGCGTGGTCCGGCCGCACGAGGTCACCGCCCAACCTTGAAATGCGCTACGGCACCCCAGCGTCCGCGGCTTCCAGGGGCACCGCGAGACACGGGCCCGGCGTTGGGTGGTAGGGGACGGGCATCGACCTCAGAGGGCCGTGCTCGCAGCGTGGTGGACGGAATGCCCGGCGCAGAAAATCCAACTTCCGGTCGAACACGGCGCGGGGGACGAAGTTCCACGTCACGTATGGTGCGACGAAGTCGAGCTCGGTTTCGCCGATCTGCGGCTCAGACCACGTGACGTTCAGGACCCCGCCGTCAAACGTGAGGCGGGCCGGCCGCTTCTCGAACACCACGTACTTCGAAAGACGCTTGGGGTCCTTCAAAGTCTCACGGGGCGGGCAATCGTCATAGGCACACCAACCTTGGCGAGCGTTCCACCACGCGCCGCGACGTCGATCGAGGCGCAGGTAGTTGAGTCCGCCCATCGAAACTCCATGCATCTCGGTCAGCTGTGCCCAGCGTCCTTCAAATCGGAGTCGATGGCCGCGGGCATAGATTTCCAAGTCGCAGATTTGGTCCGGCGCCACAATGCACTCCAACGCGTGGAGATTTGACTCCTCAACGAACTCTCCGACCGGCCAGCTCGGACTCTCTGCAATGCTCGACTGGGCCAGTGCGGTGGGAGTGATGAACCACGCAATGACCATCAGTCCTGCTGGGCCGGACTTCACGAGGTCGCCTGCGCGTCGGCGATCTCCAGCGCCTTGTCGAACGCGGCGATGCACTCGTCCTGCTCGGCCTCGGTGATGATCAGCGGCGGGGCGATGACGAAGTGGCTCATCCACCCGATGCAGTACACGCCTTGCTCCATCAGCTTCGCCGTCACCTGGTCCACCAGCATCGGCTTCCGGGCGTACTTGTCGTGGAAGGTGCCGAACGGCTCTTTGGTCTTCCGGTCCTTCACGATCTCAATCGCCCAGAACATGCCGATGCCGCGCACGTCTCCGACGCTCTTGTGCTTCATCGCCATCGCGCGGAGCTTCTCGCCGAACTTCGGCCCCTGCGTGCGCGCGCGCTCGATGAGTCCGAGGCGCTTGTACTCGCCGATGGCGGCCACGGCCGGCGCCAGGGTGAGCGAGTGGCTCTCGTAGGTGTGCCCGTGCGCGAACCAGCCGTCTTCAAAGTAGTCCGCGATGGCGCGTGAGGTGCCCACCACGCCCAGCGGGGCCATGGCGCTGGTGACGCCCTTGGCGGTGACGAGAATGTCGGGCACGACCTTCCAGTTGTCGACCGCGAACCATTGGCCCGTGCGGCCCCAGCCGGCCATCACTTCGTCGGCGATGAGGAGCACGCCGTGCTTCTTCGTCAGCTCGCGCAGGCGCGGCAGGTAGTCGTCCGGCGGAACGAGCACGCCATTGGTGCCGACCACGGGCTCGATAATCATCGCCGCCACGTTCGCTTCGTTCTTCAGGATGTACTCGACGTAGTCGAGGCTCTGGCCCGCGGTGGCGAACGGCCCCGGCCGGTACGGGTTGCACTCCGGTGCGTGAATCACGCCGTCGATGGCGCTGCGCATCGGCTCGGAGAACCAGCGGCGGTAGTCGCCGGTGAGCGCGACCGAGGTCGCGGTCGAGCCGTGGTAGCCGTTGTAGCGCGCGATGATCTTGTGTTTGCCGGTGACGAAGCGGGCCATCTTGATGGCGCACTCGTTGGCTTCGGTGCCTGAGGTGGCGAAGAAGAACTTCTCGATGCCTTTGGGGACGACCTCGAGCAACGCCTTGGCGAGGTCCGCGCGCACCGTGGTGGCGAAGCCTGGCGCGACGAAGCAGAGGTCTTTGGCCTGCTTCACGATCGCGTCCACCACGGCCTGATTCTGGTGGCCGAGGTTGGAGCACATCAGCTGCGCCGACAGGTCGATGTACTTCTTCCCGTTCGAATCCCAGAACGAGCTGTCCTGCGCCTTGGTGATGTGAAGCGGCTTCCAACCTTTTTGCGGGCGCCAGGTTCCGTAGGTGTGGCGCGAGACGAACTCAGAAACGGACATTTCGGGCATGGTCGGCTCCTCGGTTGGCCCGGGTATATCCGCTCGAGACGGAGCCAGCTACGACCGTCGATCGCTCCCACGACGCGCGACGCCGGCCCCCGCAGCCGGCGCCGCTGTCACGGTGAAGGGCTCCGGAAACCCCCTCCAGGTCCGGAACCCTTTCGGCGAACGCCCCCACACCGTTCGACGAAGCGGCCATCTCAACGATGGCCTCGCGGGCTTCCCCCTCAACGGCCCGCGTCTCACGAATGCACGAAGGTGGACAATTCACGTTGCGCGCCAACGGACAAAGACGCGAGAACGCTCCGCGAGGGCCACGTTCACGCCGTGCGGCGGTGATGGATGGCGTCACCGGGTTGGAGCGAGACGATGTTGCTTCCTGTCTGGCTCGGGCGACACGCAGCGAGGTCTTCTCCCGAGGTGTCGCAGGTGAATGCCGATTGTCCCGAAGTGTCGTTGGAGGGGCGACAAGCGGTGTCGACTGCAACCGACAGGCGCAATCGATTCGCCGATTGCAGCGCGAGACCGGGCAACAACCCGGGCTTCGAACAGAGAACCGAGAGAGAGGCGTGTTCGCCTCGTGTATCCCGGAGGGGAACCATGTCGATTGCCAGTGTGAAGAGTGAAATGACGCGCGCGCTGAAGCCGACCGCGTCGGGCGGAGTGCCGACGTTGACCGTCGCTGAAGCCAGGGCCGTCGTGCGGGCCGCGGCGAAGAGTGGACTGACGCCCGGCGAGCTCAAGGCGGTGCGGGACTTCATGGAGAAGGGCGTGGTGCGGCAGCCTGGAGTCACGCCCAATTGCCTGGCGGGTGGCTATGTGACCTCGGCCTCCGCCAGAGCTGTGCTCTTCGACTTCGTTCAGAGCCACGCGCCGACACCTCCGGCGTTCAAGACAGTCGACGTCAGCATTGACGATCGCGGAAAGACCTTCCGCGTTCGCGAGGGAGAAGTTGTCGCGCTGAACCTCCCGTACCTGCCGGGCGGCGGGTATCAATGGTCGATCGAAAAGACCGACCGAACGTTCGGTGAAGGACAGATGAAGCACATCATCAATCACCCCGACCGCGTCGGTGCCCTCGAAGCGCAGGAGTTCCTCTGGAAGACCGACGGGGGGCTCCCCATGCTCGGGAAGCACACCGTCACCTTGAAGCTCGCCCGCTCCTGGGAGCACGGCGTACCGCCCGTCGATCGCTTCACGTTCACCGTGAATATCGTTCCTTAAGTTCCCACGCCGCGCGGGTGGCGATTATCGAACGCTTCGAGCGCGAGTGTGGTGCGCCACCTTCAGGGCGGGGCGCCCTGCGCGACCCAGTCTTTGATCTTCTGAATGTCGCTCGCCGACAGGGGCGCCGCCTTGGGCATGCGCGTGCCGGAGCAGATGTCGGTGTTGGTGATTTTGGCCACCAGGTAGCTGTCGGCGGGAAGCGGCGAGCACGCCTTCACGCACAGGCGCGGCGGGCACTCGCTGCAGGTGACGCCCACCAACTGCGCCAGGGACGACCCCGCGGTGAGCGACACCGGGACGTTGGCCGCGCCGCTGGAGTGGCACATGCCATTCGTGCAACTGGCGTTGAAGATGGGCTGCACCGTACCGGCCAGTGTGGAGGTCGCGGTGGCCAGCCCGAACATGACCGCGGCCGAGCTGCCGCCTCCGGGGAGTGGGTTGGCGATAATCACCGGCACCGCGTTCGACGCCGGCGCCGTGGCGATGAGCGTCGCAGGGACCGCGAGGCTCAGCGACGTGCTGGTGACGCCGCTCACGGGAACGGCCACGCCGTTGAAGGTGGCCGTGCTGCCGGCGACAAACCCCGTGCCGGCGACGGTCAGCGTGAATGCGCCGGCGCCCGCCACTTTTCCGCAGGGGGTGAGAGAGGTGACGCTCGGGGTGGGGTTCGAGGCGGTCAGGTTGAGCGCCACCGCGTTGCTCGTGCCGCCGCCGGGGGCAGGGTTCACAGCGGTGATGGCGACCATGCTTCCGCTCGCCACGGCCAGCGCTGGGACCACCGCGGTGACTCGGGTCGTGGATGCGAACGTCGTGAGCAGCGCGGTGGAACCCGCCAGCACGACGGTGCTCTGGTTGAACCCGGTGCCGTTCACCGTCAACGTGAACGCGGCAGTGCCGGCACCGACGCTGGTGGGCGAGATGCTGGTGATGGTGGGCGCCGGGTTCGGGTCCACGACGGTGAGAGGCACGACGTTGCTCACCTCCCCGGTCCCCTGGTTCTTCACCGTGAGCAACTGCGTGCCCGCCGGGAGCGGGGGCAGGGCCACCTGCAGCGACGTGGCCGTGCAGGGAAACGGGTTGAAGCTTCCGGCGTCGAGCTGAAGCACGGCGCGTGAGCCCACCGCGCCGGTGCATACGTAATTCAGACCGGTCACCGTCACCGTGACGGCCTTTTGCGACTCAGCCGACTCTGGATCAATCGCAGCGATGAACGGGGCCGTCTGGTTGACCCCGCTGATTGAGAGCGAGGCGCTGGCGCCGCCCCCAGGCCCGGGGTTGGTGACGGTGACGGAGTAGGAGCGGGCGGCCGAGGGGGTGGGGAAGTTGAAGACCAACTGCGTCGCGCTCTTGAAGGTGGTGGTCTGCTTCACTCCGTCGACGTCCACCACCGCTTTTGGGGCAAAGCCGCTTCCCAGCGCGGACACGGCGCTTGCGGGCGCGCCAATCGGCACCTGAGTCACGCTGAGTGAGTTGAGCGTCGGCACGGGGTTGCTCACGTCGAACGGAACGCCTGCGCTGGTCATTGAACCCCGTTGCACCTTGACGAGGTGCGAGGACGCCGTCGAGGTGATGGCGCCGGCGAGCGGCGCCGTGAGCAGCGAGGGACTGACGAACGACCTGGCGATGGCGACGCCGTCGAACGTCACGCTGTCGGTGGTGAGGAACCCGCTGCCGCCGAGCGACAACGTGATGGGGCCGCTCCCCACCAACACCGAAGCGGGCGACACGCTCAGGAGCGCGAAGCCGGCGTCGTTCGCGTTGCCGCCATCGACCCCCGCGTCCTCTCCGATGCCGCCGTCGAAGTCTGGCTCAGGCGCGCCGGCGCAAATCCACCCGGCGAGCTGATCGACCTGGGCCTGCTCAAGGTACGGGCCGGCGGGCGGCATTTGGGTTGGGCTCGCGAGGGCGACGCGCTGGTAGAGGACGCTCGCGGTTGGGTCGCCCGGCACCACCAGGGAACTCCCGGGTTTGCTCGTCGCCGGTTTGTTCACAGTGTTCAACCACAGCTCATGCGCGCTGCGAAAGGTGAAGCCGCTGGTGCTGCCCGCATGACAACCGGACAAGGCACAACCCGCCGGCGTGGTCGCGGAAAACGACGCGTTGAACACCTCGTCAGCGGTCGCTGCCGGGACGTCCTTGCACGGCGAGACGGATCCATCGGCACCACCACCGGGCGCAGCGGTGCACGCCAACAGGCCGAAGGCGCTGAACACGCAACATGCGGGGAGTTTGAACGTCACGTGAGTCTCAGCGGAGAGAGATCGAAGGTGCGGCCGGAACTTTAGGGTCGTCGCCGCGGCCGCTCAATGTCCCAGAAAAGAGACGACTCAGATCAACCGTCGTCACGTGGTCGTTGATGAGACAAGGCGACGTGGAGACGGCGATCGAGATCAAGGCAGCAGACCGGCATTCGCCACCGCGTCGCCTTCGCCCTGGGCGTTCTCAATCGCCAGGGCGGCAAAGACGTGGGTCCCGGAAGCGAGACGCTTGTACTCGAGCCCCAACTTGAACTCGAAGCCGCCGCCCGTCACCGCGGTGGTGGTGAACGCCGTGGCGCCGCCTTCGATGACGCTCTCCACCCCCGTGTCGGGGTCAAAGGTTTTAATCAGCGGCATCAAGGTGCTGTCCTGCTCCGGCGAGAGCTCTCCCACCGTGTCTCCGACTTCCACGTAGTAGGTGTCGCTGGTGAGCGTGACGTTGCCCGCGTTGTCGGCCGAGAACACCATCTGTCGCACGCAGTCCTGCGGAGGTGCACCCGGGCGCTTGCGGTAGGTGAACAGCAGGTTGAGCGCGATGCGCGTCGCGTCGACCTTGGTGGTCTCGGTGTACGCGAAGGCGGTGTTGGTGCCTTGCGACAGCGTGAGAATGGTGACGTCCCAGGTGCCGTCGACGTTCGTGGCCGTCACGTTGGCCGGGGCCTGACCGAGCACCAGGTATCGCGGGCCCTCCACCACGCCGTACAGCAGCGCCGAACGCGCGATGACTTCCGCGCTTCCGGTGGCCAGGGTGCCCGAGAGGACGAGGTCGTTGTTGGCGTTGAAGCCAAACGTGCCCACCTTGTTGGCGTCGGTGAACTTGGGGACCGTGATGCCCCCGCCCGCGCTGGCGAAATAGGCGTCGAGCAGCTTCTTCCACGGCGCGGCCGCCGTGATGTTGTCGTACCCCGCCGCGTAATAGATTTTGCGCGGCGGGAAGTAGATGGACATGCCCGTGGCCGTGTTGCGCGCCGAGCCTTCGGTGTGCGCCAGCACGGCGTTGGAGATGGCGTCCTTCAGCTTCTGTTGGGCCGCCTTGAACGGCGCGCCGCCTTCCGCCTCGGACGACTGCGTGACGAAGTGCGAGAGGTCCACCATGTGCGTCGAGCGCTCCGGCTCGGGGGCGTCGCCGAAGCGCAGGGCCTTTTCTTCGCCGCGGGCAAACGCCGTGGCCAGCGGAGCGCTGCCCATGCCGAAGGCGGTCGTCAGCTCGGTCAGCGCTTTCTCGATGGCGTCGAGCCGGTACAAGTCGATGAGCGAGAGCGTCACCGTGTCGACCGTCTTCTCCGTCACGGCCTGCGCGCGGAACCCGTCGATGACCGCGCGAGCCACGGTGGGCACGTCGGTGGACGGGTTGGAGGCGAGCGACTGGAACGACGTCCAGTCCCAGCCGTGGCCGGGCTCGGTCTCCTCCGAGGCGAGGAGGTACTCAGCGTGGGGCACGAGCGTCTTCGAGACTTCCCAGGTCGCCATCAGACAGGCGTCGAACCCGATGAACGCGAATGGCTTCGTCCCAGATGAGGCGCGCGCGTCGGCGATGCCCTTCTCGATGTCCGGGAGCTTCAACAGGGTGTTGCCCGACGCTTCATCAACGCCGAACCCAGTCCAACCGCCGCCGTGGTCCCAGAAGACGAGGCCCGTGCGGTCTGCGGGGTAGGTGCGCATGCCCCACGTCACGAAGTCGGTCAGCGTGGCGGGGTCGGCCATGTTGAGTTCGCCCAGGTCGGCGATCTCCTCCAGCGACCCGTTGCGGACGATGACGCGCTTGGTGCTGGTGAAGTTCGCCAGTCCTCCCACCGCGTCCTCGGCGTGGCCTTCCGAGCGGTCGACCTGCACCACCAGGTTGAAGTTCTGCGCGGACCCGACGCGCATCATCTCGTTCAAGTCCTGGAGGGCGAAGGGCTCCAGGTCGTTGTCGGCCGTCATGTAGACCAGCAGCGTCCATGAGCTGCCGCCTGAGCTGTGTTCCTTGTCGGTGCCGCCGCCGCCGCAGGAGGCAGCAGCGAGGGCCGTGGCGAGATAGAGCGTAGCGCGTTTCATCGAGACTCCCGGGCGAAGGTCAACAAGGCGCAAGGCGCTCTAGTCGATAATCGGCGGGGATGGGGGTGCAATGGCGACGCGTCAGCGGCGTGGGCCCGGCGCGACGTCGGCACTATTTTGCGCGCTCCGCTCCAATGCCCGGGGGGTTCTGAGGTAGAGCGTCGGCCATGCGAACTTCGCTTTCGGTCCTCGCGGCGGCGTTGGTGGCGGGCTCTGTGGTGTCGTGCAAGTCGGCAGGCGCCAAGCCGGCCAATCGGGTTCGACCCGCCAAGAACGAGCGCGGGCTGACGGCGTGCCCCATCATCTCGCGCGGGCGCCCGACGGAGACCTCCAAGGCGATGACCCACGGCGACGCGGTGGTCGACGGCGTGTACAAGGCGAAGTCGTGGGCCGCCGGAACGCCCTCGGCCGAAGAGCCGGCGTGGGTGGCGATTGACGTGGGCGTGGGGCCGGAGCGCGTGCTCCTCACCTGGACCGCGTCGGGCAGTTTCAACCACAACGAGACGACCTACGGCGGCCCGGGCAGCTATCGCATCGAGACCTCGGCCGACTCCACCAACGGCAAGAGCGGCACCTGGACGACCGTGGCCACCGTGCCCGCCAACGAGTACCGCACCCGCCCGCACGCGTTTGACTTCAAGGGACAGCGCTGGGTTCGCATGGTGGTGACCGGTCCCTCGAAGCAGACGTACAAGTATGGAATTCAGATCGACGAAATCGACGTGCACGACGTGTCGGCGGCAGAAGACGACACCTGGTTCTTCTTCGGCGACAGCATCACCGCGTTCTCGTTCGACCGGGCCGCGGCCAATCAACCGAGCTTCGCCGAGAACATCGCGAAGGCCTTTCCGGGGCACTTCCCGGCCATGGTGAACGGCGGCATCGGCGGGGAGAAGAGCTCGGAGGGCCTGGCGCGCCTCGACGCGCTGCTGAAAGACAACCACGCCATGCACGTGTGGGCGATTGGCTTTGGCACCAACGACTCGGCGGGCAACGGCACCGACACCTCGTTCTTCCAGAAGAACATGGAAGACATCATCGTGGCGGTGAAGGCCGCGGGGCGGGTGCCGATGCTGGCCCGCATTCCGTACGCCCCGAAAGATCACGACGGCATTCCGAAGTTCAATGAAGTCGTCGACGCGCTGACCAGGAAGCACGGCCTCGTGCCGGGGCCTGACCTGTACGCCCACTTCAAAGCGCACCCGGAGGAGCTCTCCGACGGGCTCCACCCGAACTCGGTCGGCATCAAGTCCATCAACCGCTTGTGGGCCGAAGCCGCGGCGCCGCTGTACACGGGCGCGGCGGGTGACGCGAAGACAGCGGCGCCGAAGCCCGAGGCGTCGACCGATGCCGGCGCACCCTCAGTGAAGCCGGCGGCCCCGTAGGCCTTCCGGTGCGATTTCGCGGCGGCGCCCCGGCCGTGCAGGCATCCATGCGGGCGTTCGCGGTCCGTGCGCTGTTGGTGACGGCCGTCGGGTGCGTGGAGGTGAAGAATTTCCGCTCGGTGTTGCCTGTCGAGGGCGCGGCCGAAACCGCGCTCACGCCTCGGGTCATCCTGGTGACGCTCGACGGGGTGCGCCGGGAGGAGTTTTACGACGCGGCGGTTTTTCCGAAGCTGCACGCGCGAACCGACGGCGCGGCGAGCGCGCTCGAAGTGGCGACGCCAACGCTGCTCTCGCTGCCCGCCTATCAGAGCATCTTCACCGGCCGCGTGACGGAGTGCGCAAACAACGACTGCGCCCCCGCACAGGACGAGACGTTTCCCGAGCGCCTCGTGCGGGAGCTGAAGCTGGAGCCGGCGCAGGTCGCCGTCTTCGCCAGCTGGGCGCCCATCGCTCGCGCGGTGGCACGCGACGTCCAGGCGATTCACCTCGACGTGGGGCCCCACGAAGGGGAGGGCGCCGCGCCGCCGTGGGGACGCGCTCGCTACGACGAGGTGACGTGGTCGAAGGCGACGGCGTACCTCGAAGATCAGAAGCCGCGCTTTCTGTTCCTCTCCTTCGACGACGCGGACGAGTGGGGACACCGGAAGCAGCGTGACGAATACCTTTCGGCGTTGAAGCGCTACGACGGGTGGCTCGACGAGCTCCTCACGCGCGAGAAGGACGCGGTGGTCATCGTCACCACCGACCACGGGCGTGGGGCCGGGAACGAGTGGACCGAGCACGGCGCGGAGTACCCCGCCGCGAAGGGTATCTGGGTCTGGTCTCGCGGCCTGCCGAAGCGCGCTCCGCTGCGTCACCACCTTGATGTGCGCCCGGCCATTGAAGCGGTGTTCGGCCTCTCGCCTTGAAGGGGGGACCTGTCTCCTCGACCTGCCAGCGGCCGCGGTCGTCTTTGAGAAAGAGCAACCTCCCGGCCGCCTGGTCGATAACTGGCGACCATGCCCGGATCATCTTCGACGACGCTCACATCAGCGCTGCAACGCCACGCCTCATTTTTCGACGCCAACCGCGACGGCAAGATCAGCCCCAAAGAGACGTACGGCGGGTTACGCCGCCTCGGAATGGGCCGCGTGCAAGCCGCCGGAGCCGCCGCGGCCATCAACGCCGGGCTCGGGCCTTCGACCAACAAGGGCCTCGGCAAGGCGACGCTCGACATCGACATCAAGAACATCAAGGCGGGCAAGCACGCCGGCGACACCGGCCTCTTCGACGCCCAGGGCCAGTTTCAGCCGGCGCTGTTCGAGAAGAAGTTCGCCAAGGCGAGCGCTGACGGAAAGACGCTCACCGAGACCGAGCTGCTCTCCATGCGCGACCCCGCCAACGGCGCGGCCTCCAGGCTCGCGTCCAGCGTCGAGCTGCCGCTCCTCTTCAAGCTCGCGCACGACACCACCGCGCTCCGTGGCGGGAAGCGGGTGGACGTGATTTCGAAAGCGCAGCTGAAGTCGTTCTACGTGGGCGACCTGTTCGAGCGCCTCGCCGCGCGGCGGTAACGCGCCGGACTTCGCCGAGCGACGCGCCGCCCGACGGCCTACTTGTCGAGCCGCTCGAGGAACTTCTTTCGCAGCAGGGGACCCTTCAACATCTCCACGAACTCCTGCTCCGTGTAGCTGTCCTGAATCTTGAAGGCGGAGTCGTACTGCTTCGACTTGGTCATCTTCTCGAAGAACCCGTAGCCGGACACCACGTCGTCCACGTTGTCGGGGGTCAGCTTCCCGTCTTTGGCGATGACTTCGAAAATCTCATGCACCTTGGCCGCGTTGACGTTGCCGGCCTTGTCGTACAGCCCGTCGCCCTTGGAGGTCACCTTCGACAAGTCACTGCCGAAGAACACCTTCGCGAACAACGCCTTGAACTTCGACGAGCCGGGGGAATTGCCCAGCACCTCGAACCCCGTCGCCAGCTCGGCGCGAGACAGCTTGCCGTCGACGTTGAAGTCGAAGGCCGCGAAGTGGTTCTGCTTGTCGGACCGGTACCGGAACACTTCGTACGAGGAGCGGCGGTACGCAGGGCTGATTTCGGCAGTCATGTGATCCCCTTTGCAGTGCGGTTGATTATCGGCCGGGGGCTCGAGAGGGTTGTCCCAGATCAAGACGCCGTGAAAAACATCAATGAAATTGCGGCCCCGGGAAGGCACAGCGTAGGCTTCGCAGACTCATTTTCCCCGGGGGTCTCGCATGCCGATTCGAGTCGAAGGTCGTCCACTGCCGCCGTCCGCCGAGACGCGCGACCCCGCCGCGACCCACCCCACGTCGGGCTCAATTGCCGAGTGCCCGTTTCACAACGCCATCAACGCCGGCGACGCCACCAAGCTTCGTGACGTGGCGATGGAGACGATGAAAGACCGCGTCTTCGGCGACCAGAGCCTCAAGAAGGCGCAGAAGGTCCTCGAGCAGGCCCTGCAGACCGACCCGGTGGACGCCAAGGGAGAGACCAACCGGCTGATGGGCCTGGTGGCGTTTCAGGATGAACGCTGGGGCGATGCGGTGCGCTTCCTTGAAATCGCCAAGCAGCGCGACCCGAAGAACGACGCCATTCAGAAGGTGCTCGACCGGGCCAAGCAGAACATCTCCATCAGCGTGTCCAACCTGAACGGGCCGACGCACGCGTTCGACGCTGTCACGCTCCTGCAGCCGCCCGCGATGCACATTCGCGAGCCTTCAGGCATGGCGCCCATGCCCGAGGCCGAGCAGCCGGGCCGTGTTCGCACCGCGCTGCGAAACGCCGCCGGGCACGCCGGGCACGCCGCGATGGAAGCGGCCGTGTCAGCCGCCGACCACTTCCGCGACAAGGACGCGACCTTCGCGTTCGAGAGCTGGGACTCTCGCGGCGACCTGCGCGGCAAGCTGGAGCTCGCGGCCATGCGCGAGCAGCTCAACAAGGACCCGCTCCAGTCCACCTACGATGGCACGGTGGGCTTCCAGGCCGAAGGGCAGGTGAAGCCGGAGTGGACCGACCGCGTTCGCACTGCCACCGGTGCGTGGACGACCAACGAGCCGATGGAAGGCGCGGCCGGAACTGAAATTCAACGCACCGGCGCCCCGGTGACGCAGCGGAAGAATCGCGCGCTGGACCCCACGCTCCCCAACCCGCGCGAAGTGAGCCGCGCGTTGATGACCGCCGACGGCCCGCGAAAAGAAGCGCCGTTCTTGAACAACCTCGCCATCGCGTGGATTCAGTTCCAGGTGCACGACTGGGTGAACCACGCCCCCGGCGACACCGACGGGACGTACCGCATTCCGCTCGCCCCCGACGACCCGCTGCGCAAGACCTACGGCATGGAGGCGATGTTCGTCCCCAAGACGGCGAAGAACGTGCTGCCCCAGGACGGAAAAATCACCTACCTCAACGAAGTCACCCACTGGTGGGACGGCTCGCAGATCTACGGGAGCGACCAGGCCACGCAGGACCGGCTCCGTACCGGCGCCGACGGGAAGATGCTGGCCGACGGGCAGCTGCGCATCGAAGGCGACGAGCTCCCCATCAACGGAAAGACAGGCACCGAAGACACCGGCTTCGCGCGCAACTGGTGGGTGGGCCTCGACATCTTCCACACCCTCTTCGTGAAGAATCACAACTCCATCGCCCTGGCCCTGAAGAAGGCGCACCCGGATTGGTCGTCTGATCAGCTCTTCCATACCGCGCGCCTCGTCAACAGCGCGGAGATGGCGAAGATTCACACCGTGGAATGGACGCCGGCGGTGCTGCCCAACAAGAAGTTGGTGGGTGGCATGGGCGCCAACTGGTGGGGCCTGCTGGAAGACATGCGCAAGCCGTTTAGCGAGCGCAGGGTCGACAACGGCTGGGAGCCGAAGGACCCGGTGCTGGGCGGAATCGTGGGCGGCACGCGCGACAACCACGGCAAGCCCTTCGGCCTTACGGAGGAGTTCGACGAGGTCTACCGGCTGCACTCCGGCATGGCGGACCACATCGACATTCTCCCCATCGGCGCCAAGAAGCCAGTGGCCACGCTCGGCGCCGACGCCACGCGCGGCACGGCGGCGCGGCCGACGATGGAGAAGTACGGCATGGAGACGCTGCTCAACTCGTTCGGCAACCAGCACATGGCCGCGCTCGTCCACAACAACTACCCGGCGTTCATGCAGGACATGAGCGTGCAGGGGAATTCGGTGGTCGACCTCGGCGCGATTGACGTGTTGCGCGCGCGTGAACGCGGCGTGCCTCCGTACAACGAGTTCCGCCGGCAGCTGGGGCTGAATCCGATCAAGAAGTTTGAAGATCTCGGCTGCGACGACGCCACGCTCGCGAAGCTGAAGGAGCTCTACGGCGACGGGCCGGAAGGCGTGGAGAAGATGGACCTGCTCGCGGGAACGATGTGCGAGATGAAGCGCCCGTCGGACTACGGCTTCGGGGAGACGCTGTTCCAGGTCTTCATTCAGATGGCCTCGCGCCGGCTGCAGGCCGACCCGTTCTACACGGACAAGTTCACCGCCCAGTACTACTCGAAGGAAGGCATGGACATGATTGAGCACTGCACGCTCAAGGGCCTGCTGCTCCAGCACTTCCCCGAGCTGGCCAAGGCGGGCCTTGCCGGCGTGAACAACGCCTTCGAGCCGTGGGGCACGACGGCCGAGACGAACCCCGAAGAGCACCCGCTCACGGCGAAGGCTGAGCGGTACTGAGCCGTTTCGCCGTCGCGGGCTCGCCCGTTGGTCAGGTCTGGCCCAGCAGGGCCCGCTGCAGCAGCGCGTGCAGGTACGCCAGCTCTTCGTCCGGCAGCCCCGCGCCAAACGTCAGCAACCCATGCTTCGCCTTGAGCGTGATGCCGCGCGAGGACGTCATCGCAGCGAGGCGGTCGGCCCAGCGGAGGGTGTGCTCGCGCGCGGCGGTGGAGAGCTGGTGCTGCACACGTTCCACGCGCTCCCCGGCCTCCTGCTGCGTCGCCCGTGCGAGCAAGGCTCGCGTGCCCAACTCGACCTCATAGAGGTCGCTGCCTTCAATGCGCGTTGTCTTCGTGCGCCAGGCGGCGCGCTCCTCAATCGTCACGCCGCCCGGGGTGGCGATGACGCGCGTGCGACGCCGGCGGGCACCCACCACGGTGGAGACGGCCGAGAGGGCGGGGATGACCCCGAACACCAGAAACAGGAAGCCCAGAAACGCGCCACCCACGAACGACGGTGTCTTCGTACGATGGAAGAACTCGGACAGCGAAGGAACCGCGTACGCCAGAATCGCAAAGGGAATCAGGACGCCCAGGAACGCCGTCGCCCGCAGCGGGGGGCCGGGGATGTCGATGGTGACGGTGCCGGGGGCGAGGTCTAGCGTCGACGTCAGTTGAACCGGGCGGCTCAACGGCGCGAGCGGCGCGGCCTGGACGCGCATGCGGTCTGCCCACGACATGTCCGCCGCCTCCGCCGAGAGGGTGACGGCTCGGGGCCCAGAGTCGTCCACCAGCGGGACGCGGAGAAATCGGGCGAGCTCAATCGCCTGTGCGCGCGCGGCTCCGAAGTCAGATGAGGAAGCGAGCTGGCGGTCGGCCGTGCCGGTGCCGCGGAGCTGAATGGAGAAACTCTCGGCTGTGTCCGAGTCTCCAGGGGTGTGGCGAAGCACCACCGCGTCCAGCGGGAAGAGCGGCTGCTCCTTGTGGCGGAGCGGCACCAACAACCCTCGCAAGTCGGTGACGGTCTGGCGGCCGAGGTCGACGCGAATCCAGTGCCGGCCGAGCCACAGCCCGCCGCCCACCGCGACGAAGGGGACGCTCATCAGAAACATCACGAGGCGCGCCCAGGCGTTTCCTCCGTCGTCGAACTTCACCGGAAGGACGCCGAGACTGCCGCCAGCCATGAACAAGCCCGCGGCGAGAAACGGCAGGCCGAAGAGCGAGAGGCACCCGCCGCCCGTGCGGACCTCCAGCACCTCCGGGCTGAGCTTCCTCCATTGAGGCGACACGGCCGCGAGCATCTCAGACCCGGGCCGGGCGGGTGGAGCCCATTCTGGTGGGCGTTCACGGGCGTCGCCGGTCCCTGGCGGCAGAGCCAGTGTTTCATCGATGACGCACTGGACTCTCGCGGTCCGAAAAGACGAACACCGAGGCAACGGCGGGGCTGGGGCGGCGACAACCCGTCACCACGCTTCGCTGGAGACCCTCATGCCCAACCCCATCGACGGAGCCAGGACCGTACGGCGGTTCTTTCAGGATCGCGACGCCAACAAGCCCTTCTCCAACCATGAAATCTCCATCCTCCAGAACGCGATCGGAGCAGACGCCAGAATTTCAGTGAAGGAACGGGTGGAGCTGCTGAAGAACCTGGCGGCTGACTTCTCCATTCGCGAGCGGTTCACCCCGGCTGAGAAGTCCCTGGTCCGCGTGGCCATGGAGGGCATCGACACGCAGTCTGCGTGGGAGTCGCTCCCTCAAACCGACCGGGCCGTGCTGCTGGAGAAGGCCTTCATCTTCGACGGCGAGGTGGCCGGGGTCACCACGAAGGCGACCGACGTTCGCCCGGAGCAACTGGCGCACCTTCGCTTCGGCCGCGCGTCTCGCGCCATCGCCGACGCCATCACCACACAGCTTCAGAGCGAGAAGGCCCTGGCGCGGAGAGACGGCCGCACCCTCTACGCCGAGTCGGCCGACGTCGAGGTGACCACCATCTCCCACCGCAACCAACAGACGGGTCGTCGAGAGGTGTACGGGTACGAGATTGTCAGCAGCATCGACGCCCGGCCGAAGTTGCACGAAGCGGGGTTGGCGTCTGTCTCGTACGCGTCCGACAACTATTACGACGCTGACGGGCGCCCGCTCACCCGCAACCCCGCCACGAGCGAGGTGCAGTTTCTGGGCGAGTAGCGACTACAGCCCGAGGCTGCGCAGGTACTTCACCAGGCCCACGTAGAACTTCTTGTGGTCGAAGCGCTTGCCCACGGTGCCCGGGAACTCGCCCACAATCTGACCCACTTCATCGAGGTGGTCGGCCGGCACGCACCCGAGGAACGTTCCCAGCTTGGCGCTCTTCACCGTGACGAAGCCGTCGTTCGGTTCAGGGTGGAGTGGATCTCCCGCGACAAAGAGCTCGGCGGCTTTGAGGAGCGGGTTGGTGGTGTCGAGCGCGCCGTCGTACTCGCGCACGAACTCTGGCGCGTTGGGCGTCTTGCAGTCGGGGTCGCCGTCGTGCAGCGCCGTGCGCCCGGTGACCGAGAAGTAGAGCACCGACGGGTTGTTCGGGTACGCCGCGTTGAACCTGGCGATGCCTTCTTTGGAGAAGAGGGTGAGTGCCTTCGAAATGGCGCTCTGCTTGGAGATGGTGTCCCACAGCGGCGCGCCCACCAGCCGAACCACCTCGTCCAGCGCGTTGCTGGCGGTCTCGTTCTTCAGCACGCCCGAGGCGAAGTCGGCGATGGGCACGCCCTGGTGCGGCGCCCCGATGGTCACCACCGACGCAATCAAGTCGGGTCGGTCGTGCGCCACCACCCGAACGTCCAGCCCGCCCTGCGAGTGACCGACCAGGTTCACCTTCTTGTGCCCGGTCTGTTTCAGAATCTCTTCGATGCGCGCGATGAGCTGCTTGCCGCGGAACGACGAGTCGTTGAACGGATCCACCGTGGGGGTGAAGACGAAGACCTCGCCGTTCTTGGACAGCTCTTCTTTGACCCCGAAGAAGTACTTCACGTAGTCGATGCCCGCGAACTCCTCGAACCCGAAGAACCCGTGGCACAGCACGATAGGGTACGGCGCGCCCTTCTTGGGCGTGGGCGCCCCGGCGTCCACCGCCGGCGGAGGTGTTCCAGCGTCGAGCGCCGCCTGGGTCGTCTGCGTGGCGACGATGGTTTCGGTGCCGCACGCAGCGGTGAGCAGACTGGCGAGAAGAATCGAGCGCATGAACGGTCCGGGCAAGAGGGCGCGCGAATGGTGTAGCGGCGCGTTCAAACCCGCAAACGTCTGGACGTCAGGAGCTGACGCAGCGCGTTGTCAGTCGTCGCTGTCGGCGCGCCCGCCGGGCGAGAGCTGCACGTTGTAGCGCTCCACCAGGCGGTAGAGGTGGGGCCGGGCCACACCCGCGCGCCGCGCCATCTCCGACACGTTCCCACCGCAGGCCGCGGAGAGCTGTTGCAGGTACTCGCGCGTGAACTCTTCCATCAGCGCTTCCTTGGCTTCCTTGAACGGGAGCTCGCTGGAGATGGCCGGGCCGCGGCGCGCCTGCGGCGCCTTGCCTTCGAGCGAGACGGCCGACTCGTCGCCGGTCAGCACGCGCTCGACTACGTTCCGCAGCTCGCGAATGTTTCCCGGCCAGCTGTAGTGGAGCAGCCGGTCGAGGAGCTGCGGGGACAGCTCGAAGCCTCCATTTCGGGCCTTCACGAAGTCAGCCACCAGTGCGGGAATGTCGCGCAGACGCTCGCGCAGAGGTGGCACCTGGAGTGTCACGACCGCCAGTCGGAAGTAGAGGTCCTGGCGGAACGTGCCTGCCTTCACCGCCGCCTCCAGGTCGCGATGGGTGGCGGCGATGATGCGCACGTCCACCGCGTCGAAGTCGTTGGCGCCAATGCGGCGCACCGTTCGGCTCTCAAGCGCGCGGAGCAGCTTCGGCTGCAGCGACAGGGGCAATTCGCCGATCTCGTCGATGAAGAGCGTGCCGGAGTTGGCGGTCTGGAAGGCGCCCAGCCGGTCGGCCGACGCGCCGGTAAACGAGCCCTTCATGTGGCCGAACAGCTCGCTCTCGAAGAGGTTCTCAGAGACGCCGCCGCAGTCGAGCACCACGAACGGACGGCCCGCCCGACCGGAGCGGGCGTGGATTTCCCGCGCGATGATGTCCTTGCCTGAGCCGGTCTCGCCGGTCAGCAACACGGTGGTGTCGGTCGGCGCCAGGCGGGCCAACTGCGCGTGAATCCGGCGCATCACCGGCTCGACCGAGCGCAGCGAACCGAACGACTCCGCCTCGCCGGGCGCCGACTCGGTGGCGTCGAGCGCGGAGATCTTGAGCTCCGTCTCTCCCACGGTGACGATGACTTCGCGGTCCACGTCGACGAAGGCCTGCTCCACCCGCAACCCGCGCACCCAGGTCCCGTTGGTGCTGCCCAGGTCTCGCACGGCGATGCCCTGAGCCTTGGGCACGATCTCCACGTGGGCGCGCGAGGCCGAGTCGTCCTTCACCCGGAACGTCGCCGCTTCGCCCGTGCCGATGATGAGCGGCGCGTGGAACTGAACCTTCTGGCCCCGGTCCGTCCCGCGAATCACCTCCAGCATCCACGAGCGGGAGACCCAACGCCCGGTGGCTTTGTCCACGCGGAGGAACTCGGCCTTGTGCTCCAGCGGTCTGGTTGAAAGTTCGCTCACCACAGTGTGACCCCCGTTGCGATCCCGGTTGCGACGGCCAGGGCGGCAGCGACGCCCCAGGCCACGTTGGCGGTGGTCTGCTGGGCTCTCGCTTCTGCCACCCGCTGCCCGAACGCGATGTCGGTGGGGGCGCTGGCGGCCGAGGCCGCGGCGCTGGAGGCGAGCACGCCGAAGATGATGCCGACCGCCCCGGCCACCGCGGTACTTGACCCAGCGCCGATGGCGACCCACGCGGGGGCCGAGAGTGAGGACGACGCGCTGCCGGGGGGCGTGACGTGCAGATCTGGCCGCGGCTCGGCCGGTGGGTTCTTCGGGTCCGCCGGCGGTTTCCGGGGCTCGTCGTTCACCAACTCCTGGGGCGGCTGCGGCGCTTCTTTTTCAATCGCCGCGCGGGCCTTTTCGAACGTCGCGCGAATCTTCGGGCTCACGTCGCCGGGAAGCACGAGCGACTTGTCGATGCGCAGCGCGAGGCGGAAGAACGACTCGGCATCGGCGAACTTGCCCAGCTGGCTCGAGCACAGCGCCCCCACGAACTCGACCTGCGCCTCGTCCCCCGCCACCGGGGCTTTGCGCGCCTGGTCGATGCGCGCCAGGCAGGCCTCGTAGTCCTGCGAGTTGTACAAGGCCTGGGCTTCTCTCAAATACGCGACCCCCGCGGCGGGCGCGGCGGAGAGCAGGAACGACAACGTGGCCGTAGCAACCTGAAGCATGGGCGAACGCTATCACGGCAGTTTGCGCTCGCATCTTGGTACGCGCACCGAACACCTCTACACTTTCCGGGTCGATGTCATCCCAACACTTGGGCCCGTATCGGGTGATCAAACGCCTCGGCGCCGGTGGCATGGGGGAAGTCTCGCTCGCCGTCAAAGAGGGCCCACGCGGCTTCCAGAAGGTGGTGGTGATCAAGCGGCTGCACAGCCACTTGACCCAGGACCGCTCGCTGGTGGACGGGTTCGTCAAAGAAGCCCGCCTGGTCGCGCTCCTCTCGCACCCCAACATCGTGCACGTGTTCGAGCTGGGGGAAGCCGAGGGCGACCTCTACATCGCGATGGAATACGTGCATGGGCGCACGCTCCGGGCCCTGGTGCGGCGCGCGGTGGACGCGGGCGAGGTGCTGCCGCCGGGGGCCGCGGCGCGCATCGCCATCGATGCACTGGCGGGCCTGGAGTACGCGCACACGTTCACCCATCAGGGCCAGCCCCTGGGGCTGATTCACCGCGACGCCACGCCGGAGAACATTCTGGTGGGCTCGAACGGCATGACCAAGCTGGTCGATTTTGGCGTCGCCCGCGCGCTCTCCGGCACGTTCGCCACGGACACCGGGCGGGTCAAAGGCAAGTTTCCGTACATGGCCCCCGAGCAGATTCGCAACGAGGCCATCGACGCGCGCCTCGACGTCTACTCCATCGGCGTTTGCCTCTACGAGATGCTCACCGGGCGTCACCCGTTCGACTTCCGCGATGAAGCGGGCGCGGTGTTTGCGGTGCTCTCCACGCCGCCGGCGGACCCGCGCTCGCTCCGCCCCATGGTGCCAGACGCTCTGGCCATGGTGGTGATGCGGGCCATCGCCAAGAAGGCCGACCAGCGCTTCTCCAGCGCGAAAGAAATGTCGGCGGCGATTTCCCGCTGGGTCGACGAGGCGGGTGTCGACGCCAGCGCCAACGCGGTCGCGCAGACGATGCACCGGTACTTCAAGGACGTGCTCGATGACGAGAAGGTCATCGTCGAAGAACTGGAGAGCGGCGAAGTGGCGTCAGCGCCGCTTCGCACGCGCGCCATTCGCCCGCCGGCGCAGGCCGCAGATGAACCACCCCTCAAGAACGTCAAGAAGCTGCCCAGTCAGTCCAACCTGAAGACGCAGCCCGGCGGGTCCACGTTTCGCGGTTGGCACCTGGGCGCGGCGAGTGCGGTGCTCGCTTTTCTGGTGGCCGCTACCGGGGTGGTGCTGCGACGTGAACCCCCGCACCCGCCCCCACCCTTGTTCGATGCGCTGCTGGGTGACGCGGGCCCTGGCGTGACCGCGGTGGTCGACGCCGGTGCGTCGCTGGACGCGGTGGGCATCGACCTCACTGAAATCGACTCGGGTGTGGCGGTGCTCGACGAAGCACCTCCGGTGCGGAAGCCCCCGAAGGTGACGCGCACGCCGAAGTCGATGGCGAGCGGGAGCCTGGTGCTGCTGGTGAAGCCCTGGGGTGAACTGTTCGAGAACGGCAAGTCGCTCGGCACCACGCCGCTGGAAGCGCCGCTGCAGCTCTCGGTGGGAGATCACCAGATTGAAGTGCGGAACAAAGACCTGAAGAAGTCTCGCACGGTGAAGGTGACGGTCCGCTCCGGCAAGAATGACCCGGTGAAGATCGACCTGAACGCGCCGTAGTTCGCGATATGTTGAGCGCCGTGCACCGGCGTTCTCCAGACGCACTGTTTCTGTTCGTCGCCGGCGTCGCGTTCGGCGGGTGCTTTCTCGAGATTGTCGAACCGTCTACGCCGTTGCCCTGCGATAGCCAGGGGGCGTGTCGGGCGGGCCGTACCTGCGTTGCGGGTGTGTGCCTCCGTAACGACGAACTCGACGGCGGTCACGACGCGGGCGCGAAGGACGCGGGCGGCGGTGGTGGCGGAAGTGCCGGTGGTACGGGTGGAGGAAGCTCAGGTGGCGGCGGTGGGGGGAGTGGCGGTGGCAGCGGAGGCGGCGCGGGTGGCGGGAGTTCCGGAGGTGGCGGCGGTGGCGCCGCGGACGCGGGCGCTCCGTTCCTTGCGGATGGCGGCGTGGACTGCGAAGCCGACCTCTCGCGGTTCGTGGCGCCCAAGTACTTCGCCGGGTTCGAGGTCGACGATGGCCTGTGGGGCGACTCACCCCCATCGGGAGGCAGCTCGACCGTGTCGATTGTCACGGGGGGCCTCGACGGCGGCGGAAAGTCGATGGTGCTCACCCCGACGTCCGGGACCGGCATCTTCGCCCTCTCCAGCAACAAGCCTGGACCGAACGTCTCGCTGGTGAACGGCGTTCAGTTCTGCCTTCAGGCGTGGGTTCGCGCCGACAGCGCGCCGGGCTCGGGTCAGACGGCGTACCTCTACGTGCGCCAGTACAACTCAGGAGCCTCGCAGGTCGGCTCGTCGGCTTCCAGCCCGGTGCTGACGCTGAGCTCGACCTGGCAGCGCGTGTGGACGCGGTTCGTTCCCGGCGCCTCGACCGTGGCCTCGGACTACTTCGACATCCGCGTCCGCAGCGAGACCAACGTGCAAGCCTTCCGCGTCGACGAGATTTCAGTCTTTCGCGTGCCCTTCAATTAGTGCCGCGAGCTTGCGGAGCGACAACGGCATCGGCCCAAAGACGCAGCCAAACGAGATCATGTCTGGGCGAAATCGGTCTAGGTTTCGCGCGTGTCCTGGCGACTCACGCTCCCGCGCCTGCTGATGGTATTCGCGTTCGCGCTGCCGGCCGCGTGCGTGCTCGACATTCCCGAGCCCTCGGGGCCGCTGCCTTGTGACAGCCAGGGGCGTTGTCGCGCAGGGCGCACCTGCTGGTTTGGTCAGTGCGTGGTGACCGGGACGGCGCCGCTCCGGGCCGATGGGGGGCTCGACTGCGAGGCCGACCTCACCCGCTTCGTGACGCCCATGTACTCGACGAGCTTCGAGCCCGATGACGGCGCGTGGGTCGAGGCCGTCCCTCCCAGCGGTGGCACGGCCACGGTGGACATCGTGGATGGCGGGCTGGACGGCGGGGGCAAAGCGATTCGCCTCACGCCCATGACCGGCACGGGAATCTTCGCGGTGGCCAAGAAACGGAACGACCCCGCGCCCAACCTGCTGCTGGCGCCCGGGGCGCAGTACTGCATGCAGGGGTGGGTGCGCGCCGACACCAACGTCAGCCCGGGCCAGATCTTCTACCTCATCGTGCGCCAGTACGATTCCAGCGGCACCCAGCGAGGCGCCACCACCACGAGCCCGAACCTCACGGCGAGCACCTCCTGGCAGCGCGCGTGGACCCACGTGGGCGTGGCGGCCGGGACGACGAGCACCGACTACTTCGACGTTCGGTTTCGAAGTGACGTGGGCGTGCAGACGTTCCGGGTGGATGACATCGCCCTCTTCCGGTTGCCAGAGCCGTAGCGCGGGCTACGCCGGCTTCGCTTCGAACTTCACCTTCAGCCCGAGGAAGCGCTTCTCGTACAGGTGGTAGCTGGCGAGCGCCACCAGCACCGACAGGCCCACGCCCAACACCGCCTGCGCGAACACCGCCCCCAGGTGCGAAGGGATGACGGCTTCGAAGTGCTCGAGGCTCTTGTGCTCCATCATCCAGTACTGAATCACCGCGTGGAACACGTAGAGCCCGTAGCTGTACTTGCCCAGGAACGTCATGACGCGCGAGTTGAAGAAGCGTCCCACCAGTGAACCGGGCGGGGAGGTGAGCGCGAAACAGAGGATCGAACCGAAGCAGAAGCTGAACAGCGTCGAGCGGAGCGGGCGAAAGAACCAGACCAGGTCCTCGGCCACGCGCGTGAGCCCGAACGTCACCACGATGAAGGCCGCGCTGGGCACGAGCAGCCACCACGCCGCCTTCTTCAGCCAGGCCTGCCAGTGCTCCCGGGTTCCTTCTCCACGCACCATCACCGCGAGGAAACCGCCCGTGCACAGCGCGTCAAACCGCAGCGGCGTCAGGGTGTAGAGCGCCAGGTCGTTGACGCCAGCGGCGCTCAGGGCGAGTCGGAGCAGGGTGGCGAAGATGACGAAGCCCGCCGCCACCTTGAGCAGCGTCTTGCGCTCGAAGAGCCAGACCACCAGCGGCCAGAACAGGTAGAAGTGCTCTTCCACCGCCAGCGACCAGAAGTGGCCGATGTACGGCAGGCTCCAGGCGCCTTCGCGCGCGATGTGCACGTTGATGGCGTACGCCCAGGCCCAGCCCTGGCGTGCCACCATCTCGTCCATCGCCGGACCCTGGAAGAAGGGAATCCACCGGGCGATGAAGAAGAGGCCGACGAGGAACCCGTAGTAGAGCGGGAAGATTCGCAGCGTTCGGCGCATGTAGAAGTTCTTGAAGAAGTTCGGCGTGCGCCGCGTGTCGTAGAGAATTCCGGTGATGAGAAAGCCGGAGAGCACGAAGAAGACGTCGACCCCGAACGAGCCGTAGGTCGACACCTGCATAAAGGCGCGCTCCAGCAGCGATGCTTCCTGTCGCGCGAAGTCGGCGATGAAGTGCACCCACAGCACGAGGCCGATGGCCAGGCCCCGAACGCCGTCGAGCGCTGGAATGTGCCCCGAGAACGGCCCCTTCGAGCTCACCGCGCCCGCTCCTTCGCGGGCGGAGGCCAGGCCCCCGTGCGCACCGCCAGCTTGGAGGCCATCGCCACCGCGAGGGCGCCGAGCATCGAGCCGAAATAGTTGCGCGTTCCCATGTCGCCAAAGCACTGGTTGATGTGGGCGATGACGAAACAGATGATGGTCATGGCCATGGCCCGGTCGAAGGGGTCGGTCGATTTTCGAAACGCGCGCGCGGCGAGGAAGACGCCCGCCACGAACGGCAGGAAGAGGCCGGTGAAGCCGAGCACGCCGCCCACCCCCCACAGCCACAAGATCGCGTCGTGCGGGTGGTACTGGTACGTCGACATCACGAACGAGATGTCCGGCAGCTTCACCGGCTCGTCGAACTTGTGGCCGAAGCCGCTGCCCAGAAACGGGTTGTTGCTCCAGGTCGCCAGCAAGTCGAAGTTCTCGATGTCGCGGTAGTCGGCCCCGGCCTGGGCCTGGTCGCCCTTAATCAGCGACTTCACCAACTGGGCACCGCTGAAGACGGGGTTGTTCGAATTCCAGCCCGCCGCCACGTACGCGATGAGGAGCGGCGACAGCACCACCAGCGTCTGGGCGATGCGCCGCTTGATGCGGGTGCGCGGCTGCAGTTGGTAGATGGTGAAGATGCCGGCGCCCAGCGACACGTAGGCGATGCGCCGGTCGTTCAGAATCATTCCGTAGAAGACGATGGGCAGCCACTTGAGCAGGCTGCGCAGCGTGCGCTTCCTGGGCTGCTCCATGAAGAACGCGAAGGCCCCGGCGATGAGCGGCACGAACAGCAGGGTGTCGGAGTGGCTGGTGGTGAACTCCACCACTTTGCCCAGCGGGGGGAGAATGATCTTGGCGAAGTAGATGCCGAGGAGCGACTTCACCAGACCCGCCACGATCATCACCCGCGCGATCGACAGGAAGTCAGCCTTGGTTCCCGAGAACGCGTGCAGGAACAACAGCGTCATGAACGGGAACAGCAGCAACTGGCGAATCTGCCAGAGCGACTCGTTGAAATCGCCGCCGGTGAAGATGCCCATCGCCTCCAGCCACAGCACCGTCCCGAACATGGCGAGCAGCACCAGGTTCAGCACCCGCACCGAGGGCGTCGGTTTGGGGTCGATGGTGGAGCCCACCGCGCGCCGCAAGACGCCCACCACCAGCAGAAGGAACACGAGCACGTCGAGCCCGGGAAAGCGCAGAAAGCCGATCCCCGTCACGGCCGAGAGGTTGAGGAAGAGCAGCTCACCCAGAGGCGCCAGCGGTGAGCGCCACAGAAACGAGAAGGGCAGCTCGGGCAGGTAGTCGGCCGTCAGCATCAGAAACAACACGGCCAGCGCCGAGACGCGGAGAGGGAGTTTGACCAGCGCCAGCAAGAGCCCCACCAGGGCCATGGGGGCGATGGCCACCAGCGGGTTTCCGTTGCCGAGCGCGGTGGCGAGGACCGTGAGGAAGAGCAGCCCGCCGAGCGCGATGAAGGGCAGGGGGCCGGCGCCCGCCCGTCGATGCTCGAGCGCCACCGCGTTCATTTCGGCTCACCCGTCTTGGGGGCCGCCGCCTCGGGCGCTTCGCCCGCCCGCGCTGTGCGAACCCAGTCGGTCGGCCGCGAGTTGCCTCGGACCATCAGCGCCATCTTCCACACCATGTAGACAGGGGCCCACGCGAGGTCGAGCAGGCCCTGCGCGCCGGTCCCCGACAGCATCCACCCTCGAAAGACGTAGGCCAGAAGGCAGAGGCAGGAGACGAAGAACGGCGCCTCGGCGGCCCAGTGGGCGTCAGTGAAGAAGACGAGCGCCTGGGTGAAGGCGAAGCCTCCGCCCGCGGCCACCACCACCCACGTCAGCGGGGGAATCAGCACGTCCATCGCCAGGTCGAAGAGCGTGAAGCTCAGCTTCTGAATCGACTCCACCACCAGCGGCAGGCCGTATTTCTTCATCAGGCCCAGCCGACCGCCCTCCCAGCGCTTGCGCTGCGAACGGGAGGCCTGCTCCGACGCCACCATCTCGCCTAGCACCCGCGCTTCGTGCACGTAGCGAACGGGAATGCCCGCGCGGCCCAGGCGAATGCCGTACTCCACGTCTTCCACCACCGAGAAGGCGTCGTGGGGAATGGCGGCGATGGTCTCCTTGGAGAAACACATGCCGTTGCCGCGAAGCCCGCACGACACGCCCAGCCGTTCGCGGCCGAGCGAACGCACGCCGTGAAAAATCTCAAAGGCCACGCGCATCAGCCGCGTACGCCACGACGCGTTCTCTTCCAGCACGCTGTAGTGGGCCTGGGCGGCTCGGGCGCCCTGCTCGAGGCGCGCGGCGAACGCGGCCAGCAGGTTGGGCGAGACGACGGTGTCGGCGTCCACCACCACCACGGCGTCTGCGCGGGCGTCGGCCAGGCTCTGCTTGAAGGCGAAGTCCAGCGCGTAGCCTTTGCCTTTGTGGGTGTCGCTGTGGCGCTCGAGCGCGATGGCGCCCGCCGCTCGGGCCAGCGCGGCGGTGTCGTCCTGGCAGTTGTCTGCCACCACCAGCACGCGCAGGTCGTCTTTCGGCCACTCCAGCGCGAGCAGGTTCTTCACCGTTCGGGTGATGCCGGCGGCCTCGTTGTGCGCCGGCACGATGATGTCGAAGCGCCACTTCTTCTGCGCCGCGGGCGGTGGGCGCAGCCGCCCGGAGAGCACCGTGAGAAACCCCAGGTACCCCGCCGGCACGAGCACCAGCAGCCCGGCCATCGTCAGCAGTGTGTCGAGCAGCGAAAGCACCTCGCGCTACACCCGAAGTTGCGCCAGCACGGACAGCTTGAGCTTGCGCTCCACCTGCCACGACTCGACGAGCCTGCCGCCCCAGGTGTCGAGCAGGAACGAAGCGAAGATGGCGAAGAGCACGGCCGCGAAAATACCCGCCAGATAGATGAGCGGAATGTTGGGCGAGATGTGCGTGCGCGGCGTCTGGGCCGGGCTGACCACGCTGTAGCGGTACTTGAAGGCGGCCCGGGCCATCTCCAGCTCCATGCGCGCCGCGTCCACCTTCATCAGCGCATCGTGGTACCGCGCGGTGGCCATGCGCAGCTGGTCCCTCGCCACCATGATGGAGGGGTCATCGCGCAGGTCCCCTGCGACCGAGGCCAGCGCCATGTCCACGTCGGCCGCCGCGCTGCGCGCGCCACCGCCACCCGACGAGGGCTCGACGAGCGAGGTGGGGTCTTTGCCGCCGCGCGTCTTGTACTCCTCAATCAAAGCGGCTTCGTCGCGCTTGAGCTGGAGCACCTGCGGGGAGTCCCCCTTCAAGGCGGCGATCTTCTGCTCGATGTCGGCGATGACCGGGTGGTTGGCGCTGTAGACCACGCGCTGGGTGGTGAGCTCGCCTTCCAGCTCGGTCAGGCGCCGCTGCCGGTTGTCCTCGAGGTCCGAGATCATCCGGCGCTTGGTCTTGATCATGAACTTGAGCTGCGACAGCTCGGCCTGCGGCGTCTCGCTGCCGGCGGTGACCTTGGTCTTGGGCGCGGCCGCCGCCACCGCGGCGACTTCTTTGCGCACGCCACGCCGGGCCTCATCGGCCGCTTTGCGCACGTCGGCAATCGCCTGGTCGATGCTCCCCTGCATCTGAGAGGCGTTCTGCTCGAGCGCAGAGATGGCCTCAGAAATCGCGGACACCTCGCGAATGTGCCGCGTCTCGAGGAAGGCCTGCTGCGCCGCTTCGACCAGCGTGCGCGCCATCTGCGCGTCGGGCCAGTAGATGCCGATCACCACCATGTTGTCGCTGGTGAAGACGTAGAGCTTCTGCTCCAGGGTGCCCACCATGTTGTCCATGCGCTGGTCATCGGTCCACTTGCCGCCCAGCAACTGCATCACCTCGTCCTTGAACCGGAAGACCGCGTTGCGGCTCTGGTCCCACTGCTTGATGAGGTTGGTCTGCTTGATGATGTTCACCAACGAATCGCGCGCCTTCACCATCTCAGCGGCGGCGCGGGTGGGGTCGTCGAAGTTGTTGTTGTTGCGGTGCGGGTTGCCCAGCTGCTCCATCATCTGGTTGCGGTTGGCGAGCAGCTTCACCTCCACCTGGTACTTCTTGGGAATGAAGGTCGCCACCAGGGCGCCCAGGGTGGCCACCAGCACGAAGGCGGTGGCGGCGGCGACCTTGTGGCGCCCCACGCTGCGAACCAGAAACCCCGCCCACTGGCGGATGAGCGCGTAGTCGAACAGCTCGGCGTCGTCGTCTTCGGAGACGGTCGGTGTATTGGGCGTTGTGGGTTGTTCCATAGAGAGTTCCGCTCAGTCGTGGACGGTTTTTGACAGGAGCTCCGCGGGGCTCTTGCCGAGGTAGAGGTCGAAGTACAGGAACTGCACGGCGACCCAGTAGAAGATGTTGAACACCAGCACGCCCACCGCCGCACGGCGAAACGCCCGGCCCGGGTTCTTCAGGCGCGACGCCCGGATGGGAATCAGCACCATCATGATGAGCACCGAAAGAATGAGGAGCTTGATCACGGCAGGCGACCTTAGACTGATTCTTCGCTGAGCTGATGGGGTTTGGCGTGTTCAAGCGTGCCTTGCCTTGCCGGCAACTCCTCGCTGGATTTGGCCTTGTCCTGTGACATCGTGCCCGCTCATGTCCACCAGCTTGCGTCTCGTGCTCGCGCTCCTGTGCCTGGCTCCGGCCTGCCAGGCCAGGGGAGCCGCCGAACCGAAGAAGGCGGTCGCACCCGCCGCCCCGGTCTCGTGGGGCAAGCCGCTGGAGTGGCTCTACCAGGGCGCCCTCAAGAACGACTGGCTCGACTTCGGTTGGTCTCCGCGGGAGCTGGGCAAGGGGCCGGCCAAGCTGGACCTGTCCAACTACGGTGGGTGGATTCTGAGCAAGGCCGGGAGTGAGGCCCGCTTCGGTGGTCTCCTCTTCAAGCTGCAGAGCCCGCCAGACTCCATCGAGGTGCGTCTGGAGGGGAAGGGCCAGTTCCCTCGCGTGACGGTGACCACGGCTCGACGCGTGGTGATGAGCAACACGCTCCCCACCTTCTTTGTTCCCATGGCCGAACTGAATCCGTCGGGGCGGCCGTTCGACCAGGTGGTCTTTCAGTCCAAGGTGAAGGGCGAGCTGAAGGACGTCCTGCTGGACGACGTGTCACTCACCACGCCGGTCGAGGGCACGCCGCTGAGCGCCCTCCCGACCGTGAAGGCCTCGCTCAAGGTCGACTGCGCCGCGCCCACGCACCCCATCAGCCCGATGATCTACGGGGTCGCGTTCGACCCTCAGCGGCCGAACGACACCACGCCCATGGACCTCCGCGCGACGGCCCGGCGGTGGGGCGGCAACCTCTCCACCCGCTACAACTGGAAGCTGGGAAATGCGTGGAACACCGCCAGCGACTGGTTCTTCCGCAACGTCGACTACACCGACTCGCCCGGGTTCTCGTACGAGACCTTCCTCAAGGCCCAGCGCGAGAACAAGCTGTTCACCGCGCTCACCGTGCCCATGCTGGGGTGGGTCGCCAAAGACAGGACGTCGTCCGGGTTCCCGCGAGAATTCTTTCCCAACCAGCAGAAGTTCGACCCCAAGGAGACCAACGCTGGAAACGGCAAGGGACCCTCCGGGTTGGACCTGGACCCCATGGAGCCGACGCTCACCTCGGTGGCCGCGCCCCCTTCGTTCATGGGCGAGTGGGTGAGCGCGATTCGGAAGAGCGATGAGGCCGGTGGCCGCAGCGTGCACCTGTACTACCTCGACAACGAACCGAACCTCTGGAACTCCACCCACCGCGACGTGCACCCCAGGCCGCTCACCTATGACGAGCTGCTCGAGAAGACCATCGCCACCGCGCGCGCCATTCGAAAGGCCGACAAGGACGCGGTCATCGCCGGGCCCTGTGAGTGGGGGTGGACCGGGTATTTCTATTCGGCCGCCGACACGAAGGTGAGCACCTTCCTCCGCCCCGACCGCCGCGCCCACGGCGATGTGCCGCTCGTGCCCTGGTACCTGAAGAAGCTGGCCGAGCACGAGAAGAAGACCGGCGAGCGGCTCCTCGACATGTTGGACCTGCACTACTACCCGCAGGGCCGCGGCATCGGCATCGGCTCCGAAGGCCAGGTAGACGAAGGCACCAACGCGCTGCGCCTGCGCTCCACCCGCTCCCTGTGGGACCCGACCTACAAGGACGAGTCGTGGGTGGGCGACACGGTGAAGCTGATTCCGCGCATGAAGGAATGGATCGCCGCCAACTACCCCGGCCGGAAGATCTCCATCGGCGAGTACAACTTCGGCGCCGACACGCACCCCTCGGGAGGCCTGGCGCAGGCCGAAGCCCTGGGCCGGTTCGCCGAGGGCGGCGTCGACGCGGCGTTCGTCTGGTACTACCCGCCGAAGAACTCGGCGGCCGGGCAGGCGTTCAAGGCGTTCCGCGACTTCGATGGGGCAGGCGGCCGATTCCTCGACATCTCCACGGCGTCTTCGGCCACGGGCCCGGTCTCGCTCTTCGCCTCCACCAACGACGCGAAGGACAAGCTGGTGCTGATTGCCCTGAACCTCGACCCGGGCAACGTCGCCAACGCGGCGCTCGACGTCTCCAGTTGCGGCGCGGTCAAATCCTCCCGCGCCTTTCAATCGACCTTTGGCCCGCAGGGGTTTTCGCCGTTGAATTCGCCTACCGCCCAGGCGCTGGCGCTGCCGCCGTACTCAGTCACCGTGATGGAACTCAGCCTCGAGAGGTCGAAGAAATGAAGGTGCTGTTCGCGATGCCGTTTTCGCCCGTGCCGCCGGACTTCGGTGGCGCGCTGCGCTCGTACCATCTGATTCGCCAGGTCGCGCGCCGACATGACGTCACGCTCCTGACCTACGGCGACCCCACCACCGCCGAGCGGGTGCGGGCCGAGCTGAACCTGCGGGAGGTCCGCATTGTCCCGCCCACCTGGAAGGCCGAGCACCGCCGGCTGGGACAGCTCTACTCGACCTTCAACTGGCACAGCTTTTTCCAGCAGTCGGTGGTGGGGCCGCGCTACCAGCACGAGTTGGACCGCCTCTTCGGCCTCGAGGCCTTCGACGTGGTGCAGTTCGAGTTTTCGCACCTGGGGCCCTTTCGCCTGAACACCGGCGCCCTCAAGGTGCTCGACACCCACAACGTCGAGTACGACAACTTCCGCCGCATGTGGGAGACATCGAAGGTCGGCGTGAAGAAGCTGCACTACCTGCTCGAGTACAAGAAGCAGAAGGCGGACGAGCTCGCCTGGTGTCGCATGCAGGACGTGCTGCTCACCACGTCGGACCGCGACAAAGAGTTGTTCGGAAAAGATCTCACCAACGTTCCGACGTACGTCGTGCCCAACGGCGTCGACGGAGAGTTCTTCGCGCCCGCGCCGCCGCCCGTGGAGCCGTACTCCATCGTCTTCACCGGCATGATGGCCTACACCCCCAACCACGACGGCATGGGGTGGTTCCTCGACGAGGTGTTCCCCTTCATCGCCGCGCGCATTCCGCAGGCCAAGGTCTACGTGGTGGGCAAGAACCCGCCGCCGCACATCACCGCGCGCGCCTCAGACCGGGTGGTGGTGACCGGGAGCGTGCCCGACGTTCGCCCCTTCGTGCATCGCGCGTCGGTGGTGGTGGTGCCCCTGCGAATGGGCGGAGGGACGCGCCTCAAAATCGCCGAAGCCATGGGCATGAAGCGCCCCATCGTCACCACCCGCATCGGCGCCGAGGGCATCGACGTGAAGCACAACGAGTCGTGCTTGTTCGCCGACGAGCCGCAGGCGTTCGCCGACGCCACGGTGCGACTGCTCAACGACGCGGCGCTGCAGAAGAAGCTCGCCAACAACGCCTACACGCTGATGCAGCAGAAGTACGAGTGGCGGGTGATTGGCGACACGCTGGAGCGCATCTACCAGGAGCACCACCGCGGCCGCCGCGGGCCTCAGGCCTCGGCGTCGTAGCGGCCCCCCTCAGAAATTTGAGGACAACCAAAGGTTTCCTCGCGGCCAGTGTTTCCGCCGGGCCGCGCTCGTGAACTCCGCGCAATTCCGAGGGGCCTCGGGGTGGCACCCGCGCTGCATTGCCCTGGGTCAATGGACTCCAGACGCAATTCGCCACCACCTGCACCCACCTCTCTTCGAGTTGTCGGTGGCGGCCTCGGGAAGTTTCTTTCGGTCGTCGCGGCGATGGGCCTGGTGGCCTGTGCCTCGGGTGAAATCAAACCCATCGTGGTGCCCCCGGCGCCCGCCCCGACGCCCACCCGCATCGACGGCGCACCGACGGTTGGTCAGGCGCTGGAAGCGAC